>NZ_JBKEBL010000189.1:0-15196 GCF_047973135.1 Paracoccus sp. (in: a-proteobacteria) | reverse complement strand
GCGAGCGGCGGTCAATGGCTTTGGCATGATACTTCCTTACTTGCTATCAGGTTCAAATATTGTGGCGCAGTCCCAAAACGCCCGGGCCTGCGCAGACAAAGTTTTCCAATCTTTCAAATGACTGCGGCGATAGTGCAGTTTCATGTCAGCAAGAGGGATATCAATGAAATGCTCACAGATCGGAAAAGGCCTCTCACCTTCCTTGACACAAATAATCACATCGGTGATTCCGTCCGGATCGTCGGTCTTGAAATCCTGCGACGCTATAAAGATGTTGGAGGCGGGATAGCCCGTTGGACCCATTTCAAACTCCAGTTCGTCAAGTTGATACGGGGCTGATCGAACTGGATATTTGAACTTTGAGGTCAGGCTTGCGCCTGAATAGATTTGCGCGATGGATTGCGCCAACCTGCTCATGACATGGTATTCCGTGACCAGCAGGCTGACATTGTGTTCCTGATCGCCATCTTCCCAGGGCACAAAGCCGCGCGCATCGACGTCCAGCAAAAGGCTATCCCGCACCGAGCCCGGTTGCGACCGGAACGACGGGTCCAGAAATGCCTTGGGCACGCTGACCGGAAAAGGCTGTGACGTTCTGCTTGTCTGAACGAAGAAATCGACCCTCGGGCCACTGTCAGGACAGGTCCGGCCGCCTGTTTCTTCGGAGGCGGCAATATCCGCTGTGACCATAATGGCGAACAACGCCGCGACGCAACTGATATGGCAAAGGTTCAACACAGGAAAACACCACAAAATAAAATAAAACACAAAATAAAATACCGCCTCAGCCTATTTTTCCAGTTCCAGAAAGTCAATATTTCCCGCCGCCGCTGCCCGCAGGCAGCGCGCCATAGGGCAGCCAGATCGTCTTGGTCTGTGTGGCATGGCGCAGAAACCCCTCGCCCTGCGCCTGCGGGCCGGTCCAGTCGCGATGGGGCGGCGACCAGACGGGTTTCAGATTGCCGCCCGCCGCGCGTTCCACCGCCGTCAGCCCCGCTTGATCGCCGCAATACCACATGGCCGCGACCTCGTCATGGGCGGCCAGAACCGGGGCCAGATCGTCCCTTGCGCCGGTCACGATATTGACCACTCCGGCGGGCAGGTCGGATGTGTCAAAGACCTGATACAGATCGCAGATCACCAGCGGATCGTCCTGCGCGGGGATCGCGACAACGCTGTTGCCCATGGCAATCGCAGGCATCGCCAGCGACATGAACCCGGCCAGAGGCTGCGCGTTCGGGCAAGCAATCGCGATGACGCCATAAGGTTCGGGCATCACATTCACCAGATGCGCAGGCCGGGCCTGCACGTTCCGGCCATCGAACTTGTCGGCCCATGCGGCATAGTGGAAGGCGCGGGCGATGGCGGCCTCGACCTCGGGCTTGCTGATCCGGGCGGCAAATTCACCCGCCCGCGCGGCCAGATTCTCGGCGATGTAATACAGCACCTGCGCGCGGCCGTGCCCGCCCATTGCCGCCCATTTTCCGGCCTTGGCCGCAGCCTCGACCGCGTTGCGGATGTCCTTGCGCCCGCCAAGCGGCGCAAGCCCCCCCGGCACCGCGTAATTCGCGCCGCCGTCAGGACGTTTCTGCGCCCCGCCGATATACAGCTTGGCCGTCCGGTCAATGCCACAGCCCTTGCCGGAAGCGCCGCCCGTTACCGCGACGGGTGCGGATGGCGCGGGCTCTTTTGCGGGCTTGACCGCAGGTTCCGCCAGATAATCCAGCATGCCAGCAGCGCCGCCTTCGCGCCCAAAGCCGCTTTCACGCCAGCCGCCAAAGGGCGCGGCGGCGTCAAAGATATTCGCGCAATTGATCCACAGCACGCCTGCCTTGATCCGCGCCGCCAGATCGGTCGCCACCGTGGCGCTTTCCGACCAGACCGAACCCGCCAGACCGTAGCGCGTATTATTCGCCAGCTCGATCGCCTCATCAGCGGTGCGAAAGGTGGACAGGGTGGCGATGGGGCCGAAGATTTCCCGTTCCATCCCCGGATTGGCGGGCGCGATGTTTTTCAGATAGCCGGGGGCGATGAAACAGCCATCAGCCGCCTGCCCGCCCACCAGTTCCGCCCCGGCATCCATCGCCGCGCGGCAGATCGACAGGATCCGGTCCTTCTGAACCGGATCGACAATCGCACCAATATCGGTCGATTTGTCCAGCGGAGGCCCGACGCGCAGCCGCGCCATCCGGGCGTTCAGCAGCGCCTCGAACCGGGGGGCTACGGCCTCGGCCACCAGCAGGCGGGAACCGGCGCAGCAAACCTGCCCCTGATTGAACCAGATCGAATCGACCACGCCCTCGACCACGGCATCCAGATCGGCATCGGGCATCACGATAAAGGGCGACTTGCCGCCCAGTTCCAGCGTCAGCCCCTTGCCCGTCCCGGCCAGAGCACCGGCAATCGCGCGGCCAACCTCGGTTGAGCCGGTAAAGGCAACCTTGTCCACATCCGCCTGAACCAGCGCCGCGCCGGTGTTGCCGTCACCGGTCACGATATTGACCACCCCGGCGGGCAGGCCGGTTTCCTGACAGATTTCCGCAAAGGCCAGCGCGGTCAGCGGGGTGTATTCGGCGGGCTTCAGCACGACCGTATTTCCCGCCGCCAGCGCAGGCGCGATCTTCCATGCCAGCATCAGCAACGGAAAGTTCCACGGAATGATCTGGCCACAAACGCCAAGGGGTGCATGGCCCGGAAAGACGCTGTCGCGCAACTCGGCCCAACCCGCATGGTGATAGAAATGCCGCGCGACCAGCGGAATGTCGATGTCCCGGCTTTCGCGGATCGGCTTGCCGTTATCCAGCGTCTCCAGCACTGACAGAAAGCGTTCGCGTTTCTGTACATGCCGGGCGATGGCATACAGGAATCGCGCCCGCTGCCCGCCCGTCAGCGCCGCCCATCCCTTTTGCGCCTTGCGCGCGGCCCTGACCGCCGCCGCCACATCGTCAACCGTACCCTGCGTGACCTCGGCCAGCGCCTCGCCGGTCGAGGGGTCGCGCGTGGCAAAGACCTGCCCCGGCGCGGTGAACCTGCCACCGATGAAATGGCCAAAGCGGCCATGCCCCGCCAGCCAGCCCCTGACGGTGGCGCTGTCCTCGACCGAGGGACCGTATTCCATGCTTTCCATGATGTCGCTCACGCTGGTCATTGGTCCCTCAGGCGATGGCTTGACGATAGGACGCGGCATAGCGGCCCGTCACATGATGGCTGATCTGGCGTTCGATATCGCCAAGCAGGCTGCTGGCCCCGATGCGAAACAGGTCGGGCGACAACCAGTCGCGGCCCAGTTCCTCGCGCATCAGCACCTGCCAGTTGAGCGCGTCCTTTGCGGTGCGCAGCCCCCCTGCGGGCTTGAACCCGACACGGTGCCCCGACAGCGCGCCATAGTCACGGATCGCGCGGCACATCACCAGCGACACGGGCAAGGTCGCGTTCACGGCTTCCTTGCCGGTCGAGGTCTTGATCCAGTCGGCCCCGGCCTGCATCGCGATATGGCTGGCCATGGCGACATTTTCCAGCGATTTCAGATCACCCGTCGCCAGAATCGCCTTCATCCGCGCGGCCCCGCAAGCCTCTTTCATGGCGCGGATCTCGTCGTACAACGCCGTCCAGTCGCCACGCAGCACATGGGCGCGGGTGATCACGATGTCGATCTCGTCCGCGCCCTGATCGACGGCAAAACGGATCTCGGCCAGACGCAGATCCAGCGGCATCAGCCCGGCGGGAAACCCGGTCGCGACACTGGCCACCGGAACACCGGAATTGCCAAGGGCGCGCTTTGCCGCTGCAACCATCGTCGGATAGACACAGACCGCGCCCGTGGTCAGCCCCGCCACTCCTATCGCGGCCAGCAGATCGGGCGCGACGGGCTGCATCGCCTTGGCGCATAGCCGCGCCACCCGGTTTTCGGTGTCATCGCCCGCCAGCGTGGTCAGATCGATGCAGCGCACCGCGTTCAGCAGCCATGCCGCCTGCCATTCCTTTTTCAGACTGCGCCGCGCAGGCAACGAGGCCGCCCGCCGCTCGGTCGCGGGGGTGTTGATCCGCTGAGCGGCAAACCAGTCGGTGCGCAGTTCGGTACCGGGATTTCGGTGCATCGCGTTCATTCTGACCTCGACCAGACAGATTTCGTCACGCTAGCGCCGGAACCCGCCTCCGACAAGCCACAGGGCAGTCGGAAAGGCCTGTGCGGCAATGCTCGCGCGCGCGGAATATGTCCACCCGAATAGTGGAAATCGCACTCGCACAGCGCTAGATCCGGACATCACAACAAAGGTGACATGATGGAACCCACTATAACCGCGGCAATCGTCGGGCTTGTTTGTGCGCTGCTGTTTTCCGTGCTCTGGTTCCGGTCCCGCAGACAGGTTGACACGATACGCCGGCAGCACCGGCAGGAAATCGACGAACTCGGGGCACGCTATCGCGACGCCGCCACACGGATGATCGGCTGGTCGGCACGCAACAATCCAGACGAGTTGCGCAAAACGCAGGCGCGGCTTCGCGACTCGATCGAGGCGATGGAGGATCAGATCGCCATCTTCGATGACCGGATGTCCTATCTTTCGGTCGGGCTGTACGAACCGAAATTCGGATTTGCCGACAGCGAGGAGCTGAAACAGCGACTGGTCCAGATCAAGTTGCAGCAAAGGCAGATGATCGCCGATCATGCCGCCATCCTGCACCGTCCCGACCCGGCTATCGGCGATGTCTCGGGGCAGATCAGGCTTGGCCTGCGCGCATTCAACCACGCCTGCGATGCCGCTCTGACCGGGATGGCCTGGAACAACGCCGCCGCGATGGAGCTGCGCATCACCGTCGCGGCGGCCCAGATCGATCAGGATAACGCCGCATTCAATCTGGTTCTGAACGGCGATTATGTCGCGCTGCGGCTGGAAGAACTGCGGCTGACGCATGAGCTGCGCGAAAAGCAGCGAGCCGAGCGTGCCGAACGTGACGAGGTGGTTCAGGCCGAGCGCGACGAAAGGCGCTTGCAGAACGAGGCGGCCATTGCCGAAAGGCGGGCGGGACAGTTGCGTCTGGCGCTTGAAAAGCTGCGCGCCTCGCCGGTTCCGAACGACGACCGCATCGCCGAATTGCGGGCGGAACTGTCCAGGGCGGAAAACGCGGCCGATCAGGCCCGCGCAATGGCCGAAGAACTGAAACAGGGCTATGTCTATGTGCTGTCGAATGTCGGCGCATTTGGCGAGGACGTGTTCATGATCGGCATGACCCGCCGCTCGAATCCCGAACAGCGGCTGCGCGAATTCGATGATGTGAACGTGCCCTTCGATTTCGACCTGCACGCCCTGATCCACAGCGACGACGCCCCTGCCCTGCGCGACGCCCTGCACGGCCATTTCGCATCGCGCCGCATCAATACCTGCAACCTCAGCCGCGAGTTCTTTGCCGTCAGCGCCCCCGAGATTCAGTCCGCCCTGACCGGGCTTGCACCCGAAGCCAGTTTCGCAGCCGACCGCGAAGCCCGCGAATGGCATCAGACCCTTGCCGGAAAAAAACCGATGCCAGTGCTTAAACTGGTCGCAGCCGCCGAATAAAAGCACCGCCGCACAAGAAAAAACGCCCGTCGCAATTGCGGCGGGCGTATGTATTTCGTCGGAACGACAAGCTTAGCGGCGCAGGCCCAGCTTGGCGATCAGCGCGGTGTAGCGCGCCTCATCCTTGCGCTTGAGATAGTCCAGCAGCTTGCGGCGCTGCGCGACAAGTTTCAGCAGACCACGACGCGAATGGTTGTCCTTCTTGTGGGTCTTGAAATGTTCGGTCAGGGTGGCGATGCGCGACGACAGGATCGCGACCTGCACCTCGGGTGAACCGGTATCGCCTTCCTTGGCACCAAATTCCTTGATGACGCGGTTCTTTTCCTCGACAGTGATCGACATCGGGGACTCCTTTTCAGATCAAAGGGTTATGGCGCAGGCCGGGATGTCGTCCAGCACAGGCCCATGGAGAAGCCGCCCGGTCAAAGCCCGACGGATGCGCGTCATTAAAGGGATTCGCGGCAAAAGAAAAGCGCCGCGACGGATATTTTCCCGTTTCGTGTTTCAGCGCACAGAATGGACCGCACCGCGTGCCTGTCCCTGATGACAGGTCCGTTAGACTCGGGACCGCTCAATCACAATTCCATTTTTTTTAAAAACAGGTGCAATTATGAACGACATGACCCTTATCCCCCGCCCGGAGGCAGTCGTCCTTGCGGACAGCGGCACATCGGTTTCCTCGTGGAATGTGTCAACCAAACGGGGCGGCCGTCACCGCATCCGGGGCGGGTGCCTGGGCCGGGCTGCAAGGTATAGCTGACAGAAGCCTTCATTCGCTGGACAGATAGAAAACCTGCAAGAAGATGCCGCATTTCGGGAGGGTTTCACGGTTTCTGGTCGCGGTTGAGTATCGGTGCGAATGTTGGCAGGGCGTGCCCCTGTCCGCCACCGGACCCGTCAAGCCGGATGGCAGCCTGTTTCTCGCGGGCGATTTTCGTGAATCCGAATCTGCAAGAGGTTCGGATCCCTGGACAGTACCTTCTGAAGCAGCGCCTGACCCGGCCGTCACATCTGGCGCACGATCACGATATCCTCGACCGTCAGCCCGTCGCCCTGCAACAGCCGGCCGACCGATGCGCCATTTACCTGAATGACCACGCCGCCATCGGCCTGCGGGCGCAGGGCGATCCGGGCGTTATCCGCAACATTGTCGGGCATGTGCAGTTCGATCTGGTCCTCGCGGTGATCGAAATCGGCGATTACGGGCAGATCGTCATGCGCGCCCCGCAGGACGAAAGTGTCGGCCCCGGCCAGCCCCTCGGCGAAATCCCCGGCACCGGGCACAAGCCGGTCATTTCCCTCGTCGCCATGCATCCAGACCCGGTCGGGATCGTCGCTGCCGATCAGTACATCGTCGCCGCCACCACCATCCAGATCGTCGGCACCCCCTCCTGAAACCAGAGTATCGTCGCCTTCATTACCGGAAATCCAGTCAACGCCCGCTCCGCCGGTCAGCCTGTCATTCCCGGCGCCGCCGAAAATCGTGTCATCGCCAGCCCTGCCGCGAATGGTGTCATTACCGTTCTGGCCCGCCAGAGAATCATCGCCAGCCCCGCCACGAACAATGTCAGCGCCCCCTCCGCCTCGCAGATCGCTGCCCCCCGGCAGGATCAGCAGATTCGCGTCGGCATCCCCCGTCAGCGCGCCCTCGGGATGGGGATCGGGCCAGTCCAGAGGGGTATCGGCAACGCCGCCCGTGAAGGCTTCGCAGGAAATCGCCGATATGGTTCCGGTTTCGTGATCGGGCATGATCGGCGGAAGCTGAGGCTCGTCATCGTCGGGGACCGCGCTGTAGCCGTTGCCAAGGGCCAGATCGTCATCCTCGGTCGTTTCGGGATCGTCGGAAACGCCAAAGTCGATGATCAGCCCGGCCAGCAGCACCCCCAACATTCCCGCCAAGACAAACATTGCACCTCATCCGGTCGCGCGCGCCGGATGACGCACCAATCCCGGCAAAGGTACCCCGTCGCGATGGCGTTAACGAAGCGTTATCTGAATGAAAGGTTAATGCCAGGGCTGCGGCTGGCGGGCATAGGGCAGGTAAAGCGGGTGGCGCGGATGGCCCGCGCCGGTCAGGCCCAGATGCCACAATTCGCACCCCAGACCCCGCAGCAGGTGCCCGACCTCGGCCCCGCGCCCGCGATGCGCCCCATGCGCGCCCCAGGCGCACAGGATGCGGTCGGCCCATCGCGCCGCCTCGGACAGAACGCGATCATTTTCCGGCCCGACCGGTTCATCCGCCGCCTTCAGATCGCGCGGATCGGTGGCGCGGAAGGCAAAGATGTTCACCACCCGGAACGCCCCGAACCCCAAACCCCGCGCCCGCCTTTCGCAGCGTTCAACCGTTGGATCGTTGCGGCGCTCATCCGCGGTCGAAGGGTTCAGCATCACATACAGCAGTCGCGGCCCGCCCGCCCAGTCCCGCGTCAGGGCATAGCGATAGGCCCCGCAACCGGAATACAACGCCTCGGACCGCGCCCTGTCATCCTGATATTGCCGCAGGATCATCCGCACCCCGTCCGCAAAATGAAAAACCCGCCGACAAGGGCGGGTTGTTTCGTCTTCGTTGTGATCCCGCCAGCCATGGCCGACGAACCCGCAGATCAGCCCTGACGGGCCTTGAACCGGCGGTTGGTCTTGTTGATCACATAGATACGGCCCTTGCGGCGCACGATCTGGCAATCGCGATGCCGGCTCTTGAGCGAGCGCAGCGAGTTGCGAACCTTCATCGGTTTTCTCCATCGTTGCGGCGCGTCGCAGCCGCCTGGAAAACGAAACACCCCCGACACAGGCCGGGGGCGGCGAAAAATGGTGGGCGGTACTGGGATCGAACCAGTGGCCACTACGATGTCAACGTAGTGCTCTACCGCTGAGCTAACCGCCCGTGCCGTTGTGATTCTGCCGCATTTTATGCATAAAATGCTGGCTGAACCGCCTCGGTGCGGTGTCTATATAGGTGCCGAACACGGGATTCAAGACCTATTGGGTTGATATTATCTGTCCTATATACATGCTGTAAGCGCCGAACGCCGAGGGAAAAGACCAAGTGACCGAGCAAGAGCTGCCAGTCAAACTGACGCGGCCCGCCAACTGGGCGAGCGGCGTCATCTTTGCATCGCCGCATTCCGGCAGCGAATATCCCGGCTGGTTCCTTGACGAAACCACCCTGCCGATCGAGGTTCTGCGCTCGTCCGAGGACGCGTTCATGGACCGGCTGATTGCCTGCGCGGTCGATTTCGGGGCGGTGACGCTGACCGCCCGCATACCGCGCTGCATCGTCGATCTGAACCGTGGCGCCGATGAAATCGACCCGTTGGTGGTGCGCGGCGTGCCGCGCCATCCGCTGAACCAGCGTACGCTGGCCGGGCTGGGGGTGATCCCCCGCGTCGTCGCGCATGGCCGGGTGATTCACGACCGCCCTATCGACCGGGCCGAGGCCGACCGCCGGATCGAGGCTTATTGGCGGCCCTATCATCACGCGCTGGCCGCCCTGATCGCCGAGGCGCGCGCCCGGTTCGGGCAGGCCATCCTGATCGACATGCATTCGATGCCGCGCGACGCGCTGAACCATCTCAGCGGTCCGCGCCCCGACATGGTTCTGGGCAACCGCCATGGTCTGTCCGCCGCCGCCCGCGTCTCCGAGGCCGTGGCCACCGCCATCGAGGCCGAGGGCTGGCGCATTCGCCGCAACTCGCCCTTCTCGGGTGCCTATATCTGTTCAACCTATGGCCGCCCCGGCAAGAATATCCATGTCATCCAGCTTGAGGTGGACAGATCCCTCTATATGGACGAGGCCACGATCAGCCCGCGCCCCGATTTCGATCTTTTCGCCGGGCGGCTGGCCCGGGTCATCGGCAAGCTTGCGGCATTGGCAACCGATGAACCCGGAAATCGCAGCATCGCCGCAGAGTAACCCGTATCCCCATCTTTCAAGGAGAGTATAGTGCAAGATATTCCAGCCATTATCGGCCTTCTGATCGACGCGAATTTCGGCCTGATCGTGCTGGCCATCGTCATCTTTGCGGCCGTCAGTACTGCGGTGCGGATCGTTCCGCAGTCGCAGAAATATGTCGTCGAACGCTTTGGCCGACTGCGCGCCGTCCTTGGGCCGGGCATCAACTTCACCGTTCCGTTCATCGACCGGGTGGCCCACAAGATTTCGGTCCTCGAACGTCAGCTTCCCTCCAGCCGTCAGGACGCCATCACCGCCGATAACGTGCTGGTGCAGGTTGAAACAAGCGTTTTCTATCGCATCATCGAACCCGAAAAGACCGTCTATCGCATCCGCGACATCGACGCCGCCATCGCCACCACCGTGGCCGGGATCGTCCGGTCCGAGATCGGCACGATGGAACTGGATCAGGTGCAGTCGAACCGCGCCTCGCTGATCGAACGCATCCGCGATTCGCTGGCCAATGTCGTCGATGACTGGGGGATCGAGGTGACGCGCGCCGAAATTCTGGACGTCAATCTGGACGACGCCACCCGCGCCGCCATGCTGCAACAGTTGAACGCCGAACGCGCCCGCCGCGCGCAAGTGACCGAGGCCGAGGGCAAGCGCCGCGCCGTCGAGCTGGCTTCCGATGGCGAACTTTATGCCGCCGAGCAATTGGCAAAGGCCAAGCGCATCCTCGCCGATGCCGAAGCCTATTCCACCGAAGCCATCGCCCAGGCCATCGCCAAGAACGGGCTTGAGGCCGCGCAATATCAGGTTGCCCTGAAACAGGTCGAGGCGCTGGCACAGGTCGGTCAGGGCAATGGCAAGCAGACGGTCATCCTGCCCACCGCCGCGCTTGACGCCTTTTCCGATGCCTTCAATCTGCTGAAAGGACGGTCATCATGATGAATGGCTGGATATGGATCGTTATGGCTCTGTTACTGGCCATAACTGAACTGTTCGCGCCGGGTTGGGTCTTTCTGGGCATTGCCTGTGCGGTCGGCATGATGGGGCTGCTGTTGCTGACCGGATGGTGGACGGCGGGCCTGCCCGTGACCCTTGTGGTAACGGCCATCCTGTCGGGGGCGATCTGGCTGGCCATGCGCCGTCTGGGTGGCGTTCGAAAGGGACAGGTACGCATCTGGGATCGCGACATCAACGAGTGAACCGGGGGCGGGCTTGGGCAAGGACAGGGCCTTTCACGGTGCCAAGCTGATCCTGATCCGGGACGGCCGACTACTGACCTGCCTGCGCGATGACCTGCCCCATATCCCCTTTCCCGCCCATTGGGATCTGCCCGGCGGCGGGCGCGAGGGGCAGGAAACGCCCGTCGGTTGCGCCCTGCGCGAATTGCACGAGGAATTCGGGCTGAGCCTGCCCCCCGACCGGCTGCACGGGCGCGAATTTCCCGCGCATGCCGTGCCGGGAATGACCTCGTGGCTGTTTCTCGGCACGATCAGCCAGACCGAAATCGCCGCGATCCGCTTTGGCGACGAGGGGCAGGAATGGCAAATGATGCCCATCGCCGAATATCTGGCACATCCCCGCGCCGTTCCGCATTTCCCCGACCGGATCCGCAGGATGCTGGCTTATATAGCCTGACGACTTTCTTTTGATTATGTTGTCAGGCTATAACCATTTGATTTTACGCTGATGCTGCGCCAATTTGATGATCAAATTGGCTTCCGTCAGCTATAACCTTGTCGGGTGCCGCCTAACAGATGCTTGCCACCCCATCGACCAGCCGCCGCGCGGACCGCCCCTTGACCAGCCAGCTTACCGCGAATGCCACTGTCGCCACCGCCTCCAGCCAGAAAATCGTGGCAGGCGGGGAAATCTGATCCAGCCCGGTCAGTTCCAGCAACCCCGCCGGAACAATACACAGGATGATCAGCACGCCGCAGACGCGATAGATCACCTTTGCCGCCCGTTTCTCGCTGCTGTCATCGCCGCCCCTGACGAACAGCACAAGGCAATAGACCGCAAGCGCCCCGAAAAACGTGCCCGCCGCGCCGATATGCAGCACGGTCGTCGCCTGAGCACCAAGGAGGCATTCGATCAGTGTGCAGCCCGACTCGGGCCGGGCATCGGCAGGCAGCTTTGCCCCCCGCCCGATCGGTGCCAGCGCGACCAGCGCGACAGAAACCGCCGCCACCCGCGCCGTCCCCTTGTCCGAGATCACCTCGGCCCCGGCGTTGCGATAGCCCTCATAGCTCCAGAAAAACACGGCCAGCGCGCAAAGCGTGCCGACAAAGACTTCGCGCATGGGGGAATAGTAATAGGCCGACATGCTGGTCAGAACGGCGTCGGTCGCCAGCCCGTAAAGCGCAAGAGCAAAGGGCAGGAACAGGCCCAGAACCCCGATCGCGCGGCGGAGCGACAGGAAGGACAACACCAGATCGTTATTCTCTTGCTCGCAGGAACCAGCCACAATGAACATCCCTTTGCTGCTGCGGCGAGGGTGCCTTGACCGGCGGCAAGGGTCAACCCGGCGCACCGGCCATCTGGCGCAGGATCGCCTGCGCAGCGGCGCGGGGATCGGCGGCCTGCCAGACGGGGCGGCCGACAACAATATGATCGGCCCCCGCCGCGATGGCGCTGGCCGGGGTTTCGACCCGCTTCTGATCGCCCAGAGCCGCCCCGCCGGGCCGCACCCCTGGCGTCACGATCAGCCGCGACTCCGGCAGGGCGCGGATCGCTGCCGCCTCGCGCGGCGAGCAGATGATCCCGTCCGCCCCGGCCTCGAAGGCGCGGACAGCGCGTTCCACGGTCAGATCATGCAGATCGCCGGGCCGGATCAGCGCCGCATCCAGGTCGGCGCGCTCCAGCGAGGTCAGAATGGTCACGCCAAGGATTTTCAGGCTGCTGCCCGCCGCGCCCTCTTTCGCGGCACGGATGACATGCGGATCGCCATGCACGGTCAGGAAATCCAGGTCGAACCGCGCCAGCCCGCGTACGGCAGCCTCGACCGTGGCACCGATGTCGAACAGTTTCATGTCCAAAAAGACGCGCTTGCCGTGATCCTGCTTCAACTCGTTTGCAAGGGCCAGCCCGCCGCCGGTCAGCATCCCCAGCCCGATCTTGTAAAAGCCGACGGCATCGCCCAGCCTGCCCGCCAGTTCCAGCCCCGCCACGGCATCCGGCACATCCAGCGCCACAATCAGCCGGTCATCCATCGTAATTTCCTTTCGTCGAAGCAGTATCCTGATCGCACGAAACCGCCGCTGTTGAAAAGGCGCACCGTAGCGGGCATAACCGGCAAAACAGGGTTATCCAGCCATGCCGTTACTGATTGCAGTTTTGACGATCGCCGCGCTTGTGGTCTGGCGCCTCTGGGCCAGAGACCGGGCGCAGGCACAACTGCAAACACGGCTGGACCCGTTTTATCATCGGCTTTTCAACCGCAGGAAATGCCGCTGGACCGCGCTTGGCGGACGACATGGCCTGCAGGAATTTCGCTGCGGGCATTGCGGAGTGACCGCCTATAGCCGCGAGGCGAACGGCCCGCGCGAATGCAAGAAACAGTTGCGCAACCGCCTTTAGGGACAGCTTGGCTTCGCGCGGCACGGGCGCTTGAAAGCACCACGAAACACCCCCATCTGTTATTCGAAGACCCGAACCGCGACGTGCCGCATCAGGGCGTCCGCGACACGGGGGCTAGTGAAAAGGAGAACATGCCGATGAACATGGAAAAGTTCACGGAACGGTCGCGCGGCTTTTTGCAGGCAGCGCAGACCATTGCGATCCGCGAGGAAAATCAGCGGGTCGTGCCCGAACATCTGCTGAAGGCATTGATGGACGACGATCAGGGGCTGGCTGCCAATCTGATCAACCGCTCGGGCGGGGATGCGCGCCGGGTAAAAGAGGCGGTTGATCAGGCGGTGGCGAAACTGCCCAAGGTTTCCGGTTCGGGCAATCAGGTCTATGTGGACCCTTCGATGGTCCGCGTGCTGGACGAGGCGGAAAAGGTCGCGAAAAAGGCCGGGGACAGCTTTGTTCCCGCCGAACGGATGCTGATGGCGCTGGCGATGGTGAACACCAACGCCAAGGACGCGCTTGAGGCCGGGGCGGTCAGCGCGCAGAACCTGAACACCGCGATCAACGACATCCGCAAGGGCCGCACCGCCGACAGTGCCAGCGCCGAAGATACCTATGAGGCGCTGTCGAAATATGCGCGCGACCTGACCGAGGCCGCCGAACAGGGCAAGATCGACCCCATCATCGGCCGCGACGAGGAAATCCGCCGCGCCATGCAGGTGCTGTCACGCCGCACCAAGAACAACCCGGTGCTGATCGGCGAACCCGGCGTCGGCAAGACCGCCATCGCCGAGGGGCTGGCACTGCGCATCATCGACGGCGACGTGCCCGAAAGCCTGCGTGACAAAAAACTGATGGCGCTGGACATGGGTGCCCTGATCGCCGGATCGAAATACCGGGGCGAATTCGAGGAACGGCTGAAATCCATCCTCAAAGAGATTGAGACCGCCGCAGGCGAGATCATCCTGTTCATCGACGAATTGCACACGCTGGTCGGCGCGGGCAAGACCGATGGCGCGATGGACGCCGCGAACCTGATCAAGCCAGCGCTGGCGCGGGGCGAATTGCACTGCGTGGGCGCGACGACGCTGGACGAATACCGCAAGTATATCGAAAAGGACGCGGCTCTGGCCCGGCGTTTTCAGCCGGTCCTGATCGAACAGCCCACCGTCGAGGACACGATCAGCATCCTGCGCGGCATCAAGGAAAAATACGAACTGCATCACGGCGTGCGCATCAGCGACGCGGCGCTGGTCGCGGCTGCGGAACTGTCGAACCGCTATATCACCGATCGTTTCCTGCCCGACAAGGCCATCGACCTTGTGGATGAGGCCGCCAGCCGCCTGCGCATGGAGGTGGACAGCAAGCCCGAGGAACTGGACGCGTTGGATCGCCAGATCCTGCAAATGCAGATCGAGGCCGAGGCCCTCAAGAAAGAGGACGACCCCGCCAGCCGCGACCGGCTGGAGCGGTTGGAAAAGGATCTGTCCGACCTGCAACAGCGCAGCGCCGAGATGACCGCCCGCTGGCAGGCCGAACGCGACAAGCTGGAAGGTTCGCGCCATCTGAAGGAACAGCTTGACCGTGCTCGCGCCGAACTTGAGCAGGCCAAGCGAGAGGGCAATCTGGCCCGCGCGGGCGAGTTGTCCTATGGCATCATTCCGGGGCTGGAAAAGCAGCTTGAAACGGCGGACGAGGCCGAGGCCAACGGGCTGATGGTCGAAGAGGCCGTGCGCCCCGAACAGATCGCCGAGGTTGTCGAACGCTGGACCGGCATCCCGACCAGCAAGATGCTGGAGGGCGAACGCGACAAGCTGCTGAAGATGGAGGAAATCCTTGGCAAGCGCGTCATCGGTCAGGACGAGGCCGTCACCGCGATCTCGCGCTCGGTCCGCCGCGCCCGCGCAGGGCTGAACGACGAGAACCGCCCGCTTGGCTCGTTCCTGTTCCTTGGCCCCACCGGCGTCGGCAAGACCGAACTGACCAAGGCCATGGCCGAATACATGTTCGACGACGAAAGCGCGATGGTCCGCATCGACATGTCCGAATTCATGGAAAAACATTCCGTGGCGCGACTGATCGGCGCGCCTCCGGGCTATGTCGGCTATGACGAGGGCGGCGTCCTGACCGAGGCCGTGCGGCGGCGCCCCTATGCGGTGATCCT
>NZ_JBKEBL010000300.1:0-4400 GCF_047973135.1 Paracoccus sp. (in: a-proteobacteria) | reverse complement strand
CCGACTGTGATCGTCATCGACACCACCGCCGCCCCCGGCCCGGGCGACGGGCTGGACGGGGCGGGGCATTTCTGGGACGTGGCCGTGCCGGAAGTGGGCGATACCGAAAAGCTGCGCGCCGCCTATGCCGGTTATCTCAAGAACATTGCGAAGCAGAGCCTCGTCAACTGAGGGCGACACCATGATCCTTTACGGCACCAATCCCATCGCCTGGGCCAATGATGACGACCGGAGCATCGGCGCCGATATCCCGACCGACCGGATCCTGCATGAGGCCGGCGAGGTGATCGGCTTCGACGGGATCGAGAACGGCCATCGCTGGCCCGAGGATCCGCAGGAGTTGAAAGACCTGCTGGGCAGCTATGGGTTGCGCTTCATCTCGGGCTGGTATTCGACGGAACTGCTGACCCGCTCGGTCGAAGACGAGATCGCCGCCGTCCAGCCGCATCTGGCCAGGCTGAAGGCCAATGATTGCAAGGTCTGCATTACCTGCGAATGCTCGAATACCGTGCATGGCAGCCCCGATATGCCGGTGAACGACCGGCCGCGCCTGACGGCGGATCAGATGGCCGCCTTCGGCGCGAAGATGGAAGCTTTCGCGGCCTATCTGGCCTCCGAAGGCATCACACTCGCCTATCATCACCATATGGGCACCGTGGTCGAATCCCCCGAGGAGATCGACGCCTTCATGGCCGCGACCGGCCCGGCCACGCATCTTCTGTTCGATGCCGGTCATTGCGCCTTCGGCGGCGGCGACCCGGCGGCGGTGCTGGCGAAACACGCCCCCCGCGTGGCCCATTTCCATGCCAAGAACATCCGCCGCCCCGTCACCGAACGGGTCCGGGCCGAGAACATGTCCTTTCTTCAGGGCGTGCTCGCCGGTGCCTTCACCGTGCCCGGCGACCCGGAAGGCGCGATCGACTTCGTGCCGCTTCTGAAGATCCTTGCCGGTCACGGATATGACGGCTGGCTGGTGATCGAGGCCGAACAGGATCCCGAGCTCCGCAATCCGCTCGACTACCAGTCCCTCGGCCTGAAGTCGCTGAAGGCGGCGGCGGCACAGGCAGGGCTGGACCGGGAGCGGGCTGCATGAGGTTCTTCGATCTCCAGCAGAATGTCTACCGGCCGCTCTGGCTTCGGGTCGCCATCGTGGTCGCCTGTCTCGGTTGGGCGGCGGTCGAGTTTGCCTCGGGCGCGGCCTTCTGGGGCGTGCTTTTTGCTGCCATCGGTGCCTATGCCGGGCACCAGTTCTTCATCGCCTTCGATCCGAAGGGTCCGGATGACCGCGACGGAAAGGAATAGATCCATGAGCCATCTTCAGAAAAAGCCGTTCGGCACCCATGGAAAAGTCCATCAGATAACCCCCGCCGATGCGGGTTGGCGCTATGTCGGCTTCTCGCTCTACCGGTTGCGCGCCGGAGAGACGGCGGAGGAAGCGACCGGCACGAATGAGGTCATCCTTGTGATGGTCGAGGGCAAGGCCAAGATCCGCGCCGCCGGTCAGGACTGGGGCGTTCTGGGGGACCGCATGGATGTCTTCGAAAAGACCCCGCCCCATTGCCTTTACGTGCCAAATGCCCAGCAATGGCAGGCCGAAGCGGTCACCGACTGCACCATCGCCGTCTGCGCCGCCCCCGGCCATGGCGGCCATCCGGCCCGCAGGATCGGCCCCGATGGGATCACCCTGACCCAACGCGGCGAGGGCAATAACACCCGCTGGATCAACAATATCGCCATGGAGGCCGAGGATTACGCCGACAGCCTCCTCGTCACCGAAGTCTTCACCCCCGCTGGCAACTGGTCGAGCTACCCTTCCCACCGCCACGACGAGGACGACTTCCCCCGCATCACCTATCTCGAAGAGACCTATTACCACCGCCTGAACCCCGGCAATGGCTGGGCCATCCAGCGTGTCTATACCGATGATGGCTCATTGGACGAGGCCATGGCCGTCCGCGATGGCGACGTGGTCTGCGTCCCCCGCGGCCACCACCCCTGCGGCGCACCACATGGGTTTGAACTGTATTATCTGAACGTCATGGCCGGGCCGCGCAGAAACTGGCGGTTTGTGGCTGCGCCGGAAATGGAACATCTGATGTGAGGGGAGGTCGTCGGGACGTCCGGAAGAACCAGAGGTGAGTAAAATGACAGTCAGAAGGCAATAATATTACCCTGAATTGTCTACGCTTCGGCGGCCATTGGAGCATCCTTTTCGAGGATGATGATCCAGTTCAAGGACCCAGCCATGACGAAACTCAGCAGCACCCAGGCTCTGATCCTGACCCGCGCCAGTACCCGGCCGGGCAATCTCGCCCTGCCGCTGCCCGAAGGGCTGCATGGCGCGGCGGCAAAAATGTCTGTCGGCAAACTGATTGCGAAAGGCTACCTCGACGAGGTCGAGGCCAATCTGCGGCGTGATGAACCATTGTGGCGCGAGACCGGGGATGGGCATGGCATCACTTTGATCGCCACCGAGGCTGGGCTATACACCATCGGCATCGATCCGGTGGTGGTCCAGTCCATGGTCGCGCTGCGCGATGCCAAGCCCGAGGCCATCGCGGTCGCGCAGCGCCCTGACACAAAACAGGCGCGGCTTATCTCCATGCTGCAGAGGCCCGAAGGCGCAAGTATTGCAGAGGTCGCCGAGGCGCTGGGATGGTTGCATCATTCGATTCGAGGCGCAATCTCCGGCTCGCTGAAAGGTAAGCTGGGGCTGCAGGTCACTTCTGAGAAGAATGCGAAGAGAGGCCGGATCTACAGAATTATTCGCGAAAACTGATAGCTTTGCCTTCTGCGTTCCGGGCGATCGCTGACATGCGATGTTCAGTTTGATGGTCAATGAGCGTCTGCTGAACCGCAGTGTTGTGGAGCGTGGCATAAGGGTCAAATCGGGTCAGGAGTAGATGGGCGTCCGCCGTTCGCAACAGGGATGGCCACGTTCCCTGCGCAAGCCCCAGTGCGATTGATTCCCGTCGCTTTCTGGCCCGTCAGGGTCATAAGCAATCCGAGATCGACGCTCTCCGGCCTTGGATTTATAAGGGGCTGACAGGGGAGGCAGGCCATGAGCATCATCGAATTGACGGTTACGCTTGAAGACATTGAACCTGCCGTTACGCGCACCCTGCAGGTGCCGGCGGACATTCGCCTCGATCGCCTGCATCTGACCATTCAGGCCGCCATGGGGTGGCAGAATGCCCATCTCTATCAATTCTGCATCGGCGAGCCCTATCAATGGGGCGCCGATCGCTGGGTTGCGCCAGCCCATGTCGAAAGTCCGGAAGACCTGCCTGCCGACAAGGCCACGCTCGAACAGGCTCGAACAAAGGCAGGCGATGCAGGACTGACCTATCTCTATGACTTCGGAGACGATTGGGTGCACAGTATCGAATTTGGCGAAACCAGCGAAGTTGACCCCGGTCAGCTCTATCCACGATTGACAGATATTGCTGGTTCATGTCCGCCGGAAGATATCGGAGGGCTCCCAGGCTATGAGATGTTCGTGGCCGCCATGGCTGATCCAGAACACCCGGAACACACCGATCTCACGGACTGGTACGGCGGCCCGTTTGACCCCAACGCGCCCGCCTCCGACGAACTCCGCCTTGAAGTCCTCAAACTTGCAAAGCGCTGGAGGTCGAAAAAGACGCGGATCAACTGATCAGCACAGGGGCGGGTTAACGATTACAGAAGAGGTCATGGGGCGGGGTCGTCCTGTGGTTTTGGGTAGCTTCCGGCGGGGTGGATCCCGCCTGGATTCCGCTGGCTTCCGATGGTGGTGGCTTCCGCGAAGTGGCTTCTGGAATCCACCTTGGATTCCAGCGGGAATCCACCCTGCGGCGGCAACTAACTCCTTGTTTTGTTGATGGAAACGGCGCTCTTCTGGCTCAGGTGGATTCCGCCTGGATTCCCCGGTGAAAACGCCTGACGCTGGCAAACTTCCGCGCTGCGCCCCCCCGAATACGGATGGCGCCGGGGAGGAACCATGGCAGGGGGTAGGGCTGCAAGGCGATTTAGTAAACGCTTGATTCTTCTCTGACTTGCTGATTCGGCGTCTCCAGTATCGTGATGGAGGTGCGATTGAATCTGCGTTTGATCCTTGAGCGGGTGCCCGATCCGCGTGGCCGGCAGGGCCGTGATTATCCCTTGTGGTCCATTCTGGCGCTGATCGTGGTATCGCTTGTGAGTGGGCGAAAGGGGATGAAGGCGGCGTTCGAACCGGGGCGCAGCCTGGACAGCCGGCAGCGGGCCGCACCGGGGTTCACGGCGACGACCCCCTGCCATGCCACGCTGACCCAGACCCTGCGGATGATCGATCCTCAGGCCCTTGCGGGGGTGCTCGGTTCGCTGGTCCTCGACGAAGGCAGAGAAGGCCGCCACATCGCCATCGACGGCAAGTCCAT
>NZ_JBKEBL010000058.1:0-2372 GCF_047973135.1 Paracoccus sp. (in: a-proteobacteria) | reverse complement strand
GTTTTTCGTCGATCTGCCACAGATGCAGGTGATGGGCGCCGTCGACGCCGTCGATCCCGCGCAGCGCGGTCAGCACCATCCGGGGATCGATGCCCGGCGGCGCGGCCAGCATCAGCATGCGAAAGACCGGGCCGATTTCCATGCTGACATGCCACAGGATCACCGCCGAAATCGCCAGGGTCAGGATCGGGTCCGCCGGGTTCCAGCCAAAGGCCCAGATCAGCGCGCCGCCAATCAGCACGGCGACCGAGACCCCGGCATCGGCCAGATTGTGCAGAAAGGCCGCGCGGATATTCACGCTGTCCTTCGACAGCCGCCAGACCAGCGCCGCTGTGCCCAGATCGACGATCAGCGCCAGGGTTGCCAGCGCCATGACCAGACCGCCGCCGACCTCGGGCGGGTGGGTCAGCCGGCCCATGGCCTCGATGGCCAGCCAGAGGGAAATCGCGATCAGCGCCAGATAGTTGACGAATGCCGCGACGATTTCGGCCCGACCCCAGCCATAGCTCCAGTCCGGGGTCGAAGGGCGGCGCGCCAGCCGCCGCGCGCCAAAGGCCAGCACCAACGCCATCGCATCCGACAGGTTATGCACCCCGTCGGCGATCAGCGCGGTGGAATCGGCCACCAGCCCGCCGCCGATCTGCGCGGCGGTCAGCGCCAGATTGATCAGCACCGCCCAGCCGATCATGCCGTCGCCGCCATGGCTGTGCCCATGCCCGTGATGGTGCCCATGCCCGAGCTGCTGGCCATGCGCGTGCTGATGGTGGCCGTGCGAATGGGCCATCAATGCGCCTCGGCCCAGTTCGCGCCCTGACCGGCATCGACGATCAGCGGCACGGACAGTTTCACCGCAGGCTCGGCCGCATTCTCCATCACCTCGCGCGCGGAGGCGATCAGGGCGTCCACCGCATCCTCGCGCACCTCGAAGACCAGTTCGTCATGGACCTGCAACAGCATCGTCGCGGGCAGGTCGCGGATCGCGTCGGGCATGCGGGTCATGGCGCGGCGGATGATGTCGGCTGCGGCGCCCTGAATCGGTGCGTTGATCGCCGCGCGTCGCGCGCCCCCCGCCGCCGGGCCGGACTGGTTGATGCCGGGCGTGTTGATGCGCCGCCCGAACAGGGTGCGGACGAAACCGTCGCGCTTGGCATCCTCGACCGTCTTGTCCATATAGCCGCGAATCTCGGGGAAGCGTTCGAAATAGGTGTTGATGAAATCCTGCGCCTCGCCGCGCGGAATGCGCAGGTTGCGCGACAGGCCAAAGCCCGAGATGCCATAGATCACCCCGAAATTGATTGCCTTGGCGCGCCTGCGGATCATCGGGTCCATGCCCTCGACGGGCACGCCGAACATCTGGCTGGCGGTCATGGCGTGAATGTCGATCCCGTCGCGGAACGCCTGTTTCAGCGCCGGAATATCGGCGACATGGGCAAGGATCCGCAGCTCGATCTGGCTGTAGTCCAGACTGACAAGCCGGTGCCCCGGCGTGGCCACGAAAGCCTCGCGGATGCGGCGGCCTTCGTCGCTGCGGACCGGAATGTTCTGCAAATTCGGGTCGGTCGAGGCCAGCCGCCCGGTCTGCGCCCCGGCAATCGAATAACTGGTGTGGACCCGCCCGGTATCGGGGTTCACATGTTCCTGCAAGGCATCCGTATAGGTCGATTTCAGCTTGGCGATCTGCCGCCAGTCCAGCACGCGGGCGGGCAGATCGTGCTGGACGGCCAGATCCTCCAGCACGTCGGCGCTGGTGGAATAGGCCCCGGTCTTGCCCTGTTTGCCGCCCTCGATCCCCATCTTGTCGAACAGGATTTCGCCCAGTTGCTTGGGGCTGGCGACGTTGAATTTCTCGCCCGCCAGATCGTGAATTTCATCCTCTAGCTGCGCCATTTTCTGCGCGAACACATTCGACATGCGTTTCAGCACGTCGCCATCGACACGAATCCCCGCCATCTCCATCTCGGCCAGAACCGGCACCATCGGGCGTTCCAGCGTCTGATAGACGGTCGTAACCTTTTCGACCGGCAGCATCGGCGCGAAATGCTGCCACAGGCGCAGCGTGACCTCGGCATCCTCGGCGGCATAGGGGGTGGCCTTGTCAAGCGGCACCTGCGCGAAACCGATCTGCGACTTGCCACTGCCGATCAAATCCTTGATCGGAATGCATTTATGGCCCAGATACCGCTCGGCCAGTTCGTCCATGCCGTGATTATGCGTGCCCGCATTCAGCGCATAGGACATCAGCATCGTATCGGCCAGCGGTTCCATGCGGATGCCGTGGCGGGCCATGATCTTCCAGTCGTATTTGATGTTCTGCCCGATCTTGAGGATCGCCGGATCCTCCAGCACGGGTTTCAGCGCCGCCAGCACATCGG
>NZ_JBKEBL010000272.1:0-2780 GCF_047973135.1 Paracoccus sp. (in: a-proteobacteria) | reverse complement strand
GGAACCTCGCCAAAGACGTGCGAAACTGCCGCGCCCATGTCGCGGGGAACGCAGTTCGGGCATGTCTGGCAATGCTGATCGTCTTCGGTCTTCGGGGCCTTGTCCGTTTCGGTCTGGCCATCCGTTTCAAGATCTGGCTCTGCCTGCGGTTCCGGCTGCGGTTCCGTTTCGGTTCCCGTCGGGGGGATCGGGCGCCGGGGTTGAGGAGAAGGCGGCTTTGGTTCTGGCCGGGGCGGCTGCGTTGGTTGCGGTCGCGTTGGTTGCGGTCTGGGCGGCGCTGGCTGAGGAGACGGGCGTGGAATGGTGGGAGGCGCTGGCTTCGGCTGTGGCATCGGGCCACGGAAGGCGTTTCCGAGGGCCTGTCCGGCGGCTTTCAATAGTTCAACAATGGGTCTGAATTTACTCATCACCACCACACATAATTTTCTTTTTCCTCACGGCCCGCCCCCAGTTTCAGAAGGGCGCAGACATCGCCAAACCGAATATCCGGAGTCCCGGTGTCTGCCGTCAGCATCTGCCAAAGCGCTGCGCTCTTCCAAAATCCCGGAAGCCGGAACACGCCAAGCATGATGAACCGCATCCGCAGCCGGGGCATGGCAATCCCCAGATTCACGGCGGTCTCCCGCGCCTCCCGGATTGCCGCCAGCAGCGCGTCATCGTCCAGATGGGCAACCTCAAAGCCGTTGCGCTCGCGAAAGGTCGCGGCGATATCCTGATCGGCCTCCCCCTGCGCCAAGGCCGATAGGCTGGCATTCAGGTCACTCGTCAACTTCATATCCACCCCCAGATCGGATGTTCACCCCATCAGCGGGAACCCGCCCAGACCTTCCTGGCCTCCATCAGGATTTTCCGGGGATCCTGCATCATTTCGCGCTCGGCCGCGTCGGATCGCAGAAGGTACAGGCGATTGCCGATGATGACGAAATGTTGCGGATCACCGGCAACACGTTCGCCGCGGGACAGGGCCACCGGGCACAGACCGCCGAAGCCGGGGGCATAGGCGCGTGGATCGGCCTCGAACCGGGAACGGTTCTCTTCGCTGGCGAAATGCCACAGCTTGCCCTTCCACATGGTCGCGATATCGCTGCGCCCTGGAACCGCGCGTCCCGAGGCATAGCCCAGAGGATCATAGCCATCCAGCGCCCATTCCTGAGCACCCGCAGAAAGTATCTGCGACAACAGGACAAGAATGGACAGTATCAGTGGCTTCATTGGCCCGCGACGTAATGCGACCAGACCTGATTGGCAGCAAGCCACGCGATTCTCAACGCAGAACGCGCATCTGGTCGCATGGATGTGAACGCTTACCCCCGCGACGCCGCATAAAGCGCCACCGCCGTCGCGTTCGAGACGTTCAGCGACCCGAAATCGGCCGCAAAGGGAATGCGGACAACGTGATCGCAGTTTTTCATCGTCAGATCGCGCATTCCCGGACCCTCGGCCCCCAGAACCAGACAGATCGCCCGTCCCGGCAGCGACGCCAGCGTGTCGGGCAGCGTCGCCTCGCCGGTCCCGTCCAGCCCGATCAGTATGAAACCCATGTTCTTCAACTGAACCAGCGCCTCGGCCAGATTCGGCACGCGCAGGTAGGGCTGGCGTTCCAGCGCGCCGGATGCGGTCTTGGCCAGCGCCCCGGTTTCCGGGGCCGAATGCCGCGCCGGGGCAATGACCGCCCGCGCACCGAACACTTCGGCAGAACGCAGGATCGCGCCAATATTATGCGGATCAGTCACGCGATCCAGCGCCACCAGCAGGGGCCGCGCCTCACCCGGAGCCTGCCGCAGCGCCACCTCGCTGAGACTGCCCCATTTCAGCGGCTTTACCTCAAGCGCGACGCCCTGATGGACGCTGTCGGGGGCCAGCGGCACGGTCTTGCCGAACACACGGGAATCGGTGATTTCGGGCGTAAGCCCATGGAGATCACCCAGCCGGTCCAGCGCGTTGCGGGTCACGACCAGACGCAGCTTGTCGCGCGCAGGATTGGCCAGCGCATCCCGCACAGCATGCAGCCCGAACAGCCAGACCGTTTCGGCCGCAGCCGCCCGGCGCGCGCGCTCTTTGTCGATCACCCATGCGGGTTTTGTCGATTTCGCGGTTTTACCGGCCATGTCGCGTTCCTTTCCTGCCGCATTCTCTGTGCGACGGACAAGGCAATCGCGCAACCCCCGGAAATCGACTTGACGCCCTGCGGCACTGCGGCTAATCACGCCCCACGCCGAAAGCGCTCGGCGGGCGACGTGCTGCAAGGTGCGGCAGCGGACTGTAACTCCGCCGGGGAGACCCATGCCTGGTTCGATTCCAGGGTCGCCCACCATTAAATCTGATAAAATATTGATTTTACTTTAATTTTCTAGCCGCTGAATTTTCAACCCGTCTACTTACCCATCATTAAAAAAGTGATTGAACGCGACTGGTGGTTCTTGCGTGCGACAGCCTCAGGATCACACCCAAATGGGCCTAGTCCTTCAACTCATCTGATTTGACACTTTCCGGATTTTCTGAATCCCTGCCCCGGAACAGGTTTCAGGAGGGTATTGGGATGGGCGAAGGTGGGCTTCGGGTTAGATATGTTGTTCGGCTTGATGCTGACGAGCGGGACCGGCTGGAGGGGATGAACGGCAAGGGCCGGAATGCGCCATAACGGATACTGAAGGCGCGGATCATGATGAAGGCGGATGACACGGCGGAGGGACCGGGGTGGACTGACCCTCAGATTACTCAAGCGTTCGAGACCAGCGCCACGACCGTGCTACGCACGCGCCGACAGCTTGTCGAGGAAG
>NZ_JBKEBL010000193.1:0-24394 GCF_047973135.1 Paracoccus sp. (in: a-proteobacteria) | reverse complement strand
TGCCGCGCTGAAGGATTGCCGTATCGCGCCATAGTGTCGCGCTGGACCTCGCGCGCGCCAGCGCCTAAACCCGGTCGGCGAACGCAATCTCGGACAGGCACCCATGGCACGCGGCACCAGGATTATCGAGGATCGCCCCACCAGCAGGAAGGTTGGCGCGTTGCGGTCGCTGTGGCCGTTCATCCGGCCCTATCGCGGGCAGGCGGCGCTGGCGCTGGCGGCGCTGGTCGCCACCTCGGGGATCAGCCTGATCCTGCCGGTCGCGGTGCGCCGGGTGGTGGACGGCTTTGATCAGGGGGCGGGGCTGCTGGACGAATATTTCGGCGCGGCGTTGATGATTGTCGCGCTGCTGGCCGTTGGCACCGCCGCCCGCTATTACCTTGTGACCCGGCTGGGCGAACGCGTCGTCGCCGATATCCGCAAGGCCGTGTTCGGCCGCGTCATCACCCTCAGCCCCGGTTTCTTCGAACGGATCATGACCGGCGAGATCCTGTCGAGGATCACCACCGATACGACGCTGATCCAGTCGGTGATCGGGTCGTCGCTGTCCATCGCACTGCGCAACATGCTGATTCTGGCGGGCGGGCTGATCATGTTGGCGCTGACAGCAGCCAAGCTGACAGGGATGGTGCTGCTGAGCGTGCCGGCGATCATCGTGCCGATCGTCGTGCTGGGCCGCCGCCTGCGCAAGCTGTCGCGTGAAAATCAGGACTGGATCGCTGCCAGTTCGGGCAGCGCCTCGGAAAGCCTGCTGGCCGCGCAGACCGTGCAGGCCTATACGTTTGAGGCGCGCAGCGCGGCGCAGTTCGATCACGTCACCGAACGGTCTTTTGACGTCGCGCTGACCCGCATCCGCACCCGCGCGCTGATGACCGCGATTGTCATTTTCCTGATTTTCGCCGGTGTGATCGGCGTCTTGTGGATCGGCGCGCGCGACGTGCGCGAGGGGCTGATGACGGTGGGCCAGCTTGTTCAGTTCGTGATCTATGCCATCCTTGTCGCCAGCTCGGCCGGGGCCCTGTCCGAGATATGGGGCGAATTGCAGCGCGCCGCAGGTGCGACAGAACGTCTGACCGAATTGTTGGGCGCGCGGGACGGGCTGAACGATCCCGCTCGGCCCGTGGCCTTGCCCCGCCCGGTCCGGGGCCGGATCGCGCTGGAAGGAGTCACCTTCCACTATCCCACCCGGCCCGACACATCGGCGCTTGAGGGCGTGGAACTGCGGATCGAACCGGGCGAGACGGTGGCCCTGGTCGGCCCTTCGGGCGCGGGCAAGACCACGGTGATCCAGTTGATCGAGCGATTCTGGGATCCGCTGACCGGCCGGGTTACACTGGACGGGATCGACCTGCGCGACATGCGCCGCGACGATTTCCGGCAGGACATCGCGCTGGTGCCGCAGGATCCGGTGATCTTTGCCGCCACCGCGCGAGAGAATATCCGTCTGGGCCGTCCCGATGCCGATGACGCGCAGATCGAGGATGCTGCCCATGCTGCCCATGCGCATGATTTCATCCTTGCCTTGCCGCAGGGCTATGACACGCCTCTGGGGGAACGCGGCGTGATGTTGTCGGGTGGCCAGCGCCAGCGCATCGCCATTGCCCGCGCCATCCTGCGCGACGCGCCCGTACTGCTGCTGGACGAGGCGACCAGCGCGCTGGATGCCGAATCCGAGGCGCTGGTGCAGGCCGCCGTCAACCGGCTGGCCGAGGGGCGGACGACCGTGGTCATTGCCCACCGGCTTGCGACGGTGAAAAAGGCCGACCGGATCGTCGTGTTCGAACATGGCCGCGTCGTTGCGCAGGGCAACCACGACGAACTGGTCGCGCAGGACGGGTTGTATGCGCGGCTGGCGCGGATGCAGTTCACCGATGGCACGCTGCCTGCATAGGCCTGTTTGATTTTGCGGGTTTTCCGAAAACTGGTGCCCGTTTTCCGGAAATTCTGCTCAGGCTATTTCGGGGCCGCATAAATCGCCGTCCAGAACCGTGTCCTTCCATCCGCCCCGATGGCCTGCCCGATGCCGTAATCGCGGACCTGCGGGATCATGATATTGGTGCGATGCCCCTTCGAGGCGTTCCATGCGGCCAGAACCTGACCCAGACTATACGGCCCCGCCGCGATGTTTTCAGCCGTCAGCGTCGGGCGGTATCCCACAGCCTTGACCCGCGCTGCCGGTCCCGGCGTTCCGGTGCCCACATGTGTCATTAGCCCGCGCCGCGCCATGTCGCAGGCGTGCCGCGATGCGACGCTGGCCAATAACGCATTGGGACGCACCGGTTGCAGTCCGGCGCGCCGCCGCATCGTATTGGTTGCCCGCGCACCAAGATCGTTCTGAATGGCAGTCGTTTTCAGGCAGGTCGGCTTGCCCGCAGCCGCTGCCTGCACGGCATGGGGATCGCTGCCGCCCGAGGGGGCGTGCACCGGCGAACATGCCGCAATCAGCAGGCAGAAGGTCGCTATAACAAAGGTTAATCCAGTTTGTGCCAAATCAGCCATTCCTTGCAGGCTTGTTCCATTATCATCCTGATTTTACCCGATTTCGGCCAGCGGGTTCAATTCTCGGTTGTGTAGCTTTTTAACTATTTGCAGGAACATGCCGACGCATTCTTTGGCATGCCGTTACGCCATGGGGCTTGCCCCGCGTCGCGGCTTTGGCCCATGTTGTACAGGTCAAGGGCAACTACACTGCCCGGAGCGGAGAAAGATATGGGGCGCTTTCGCCATTACGACGACCGCAACGCCATCGAGGCCGCAATGCCGTATCAGGCACGCGATCTGCCAAAGACGCTGTATGCCCTGCTTGCCCGGACGGCAGACCGCTTTCCCGACCGGCCAGCGGTCAGTTTTCAGCTTTTATCCGGCCCTGGGGACAAGGCGGCCACGCTGACCTGGCAGGAGTTTCTGGAACAGGTCACGGCAACGGCGAACCTGTTTCGCAGTCTGGGTATCGGACCCGCAGATGCGGTTGCCTATATGCTGCCAAACAGCATCGAAACCCCGGTGGTGCTGATGGCCGCTGCCACGGCGGGCATCGTCAACCCGATCAATCCCCTGCTGGAGCCGGAACAGATCGCCTCGATCCTGCGGGAATCCGGGGCCAAGGTTCTGGTGACGCTGAAATCCTTTCCCAAGGCCGATGTGGCCCAAAAGGCGGCCGAGGCCGTAGCGCTGGCCCCCGGCATCACTCATGTGATTGAAATCGACCTGAACCGGCATCTGGGCGGCCTGAAACATCTGCTGGTCCCGCTGATCCGGCCCCGCGTCGGGGCGCGGCATCAGGCCCGCGTGCTGGACTATCGCGCCGCGATCGCGGCACAGCCGCATGACCGGCTGACCTTTGACGATCCCCAGACCGACCGGGTGGCGGCCTATTTCCACACGGGCGGTACCACGGGCATGCCGAAACTGGCGCGGCACACCTATTTCGGGATGATCTATAACGGCTGGCTTGGCGCGGAACTGCTGTTCGAGGAAACGGATGTGCTGATGTGTCCGCTGCCGCTGTTCCACGTTTTTGCCGCCTATCCGATCCTGATGTCCTGCGTGGCCTCGGGGGCGCATCTGGTGATGCCGACGCCTGCGGGTTATCGCGGCGAGGGGGTGTTCGACAATTTCTGGAAACTGATCGAACGCTGGAAATGCACTTTCCTGATTGCCGTCCCGACCGCCATCGCGGCGCTGATGCAACGGCCCGTCGATGCCGATGTGTCGTCCCTGCAAACGGCGATTTCGGGATCGGCCCCCCTGCCGGTTGAGCTGTATAACCGCTTTCGGCAGGCAACCGGGGTCGAGATCGCCGAGGGTTATGGCCTGACCGAGGCCACCTGCCTTGTCAGTTGCAACCCGGTGGACGGGCGCAAGAAGGTCGGTTCGGTCGGGATACCGCTGCCGCATACGCGCGTCCGCATCCTGAACCATGACGCGGCGGGCAATATCCATGAATGCCCGGTGGATGAGGTCGGCGAAATCTGTGTCGCCAATCCCGGCGTCGTGCCCGGTTCGACCTATACCGAAACCGACAAGAACCGCGATCTGTTCGTCGAGGGCAAGTTCCTGCGCACTGGCGATCTGGGGCGGATGGATGCGGATGGCTATCTGTGGATCACCGGGCGCGCCAAGGATCTGATCATCCGCGGCGGGCATAATATCGACCCCGCCGAGATCGAAGAGGGCTTGCTCAGCCACCCGGATGTGGCCTTTGCCGGCGCGATCGGCCAGCCCGACAGCTTTGCCGGCGAATTGCCCTGCGTCTATGTGGAGCTGGTCAACGGGGGCAAGGCTACGGTCGAGGCTCTGATGGACCATGCGCGCAACAATATCCACGAACGCGCGGCGATTCCCAAATATCTGGAAATCCTGCCGGAATTGCCCAAGACCGCCGTTGGCAAGATCTTCAAGCCGGATCTGCGCAAGCTGGCCATCCGGCGCGTCTATGACGAGGCGCTGGCCGGCACCGGCGCGCATGTGGCCGAAGTGATCAGCGACAGCAAACGCGGCCTCGTCGCCCGCCTGGCCCGTGACGGCCAGCCCGACGAGGCCGAGATCCGCAAACGCCTGGGCGAGTTCACGCGCCCTTGGGAATGGACGTGATCGCCTGCTGTCGTCAGCCACCCGGACCGCAGGCCCGGCAAGGCGCGGATACGCCCTGACTTGGAGCTGGTTCTGTCGAGCAGCGGTTGTTCAGGCGGAAAGGGGGGTGCGGGCCGGGCAAAGCCCGACCCGCGCGCTGCCGCCCGGCCGGACGCGCGCTTTGCGCGCGGTCAGTCTGCGGATGGAAAGGCCGGTGGCCGTTCCCGACCGGTGACGACGAAGCGCCGTGAAGCGCCGTCACTTCGAAGCGCCGTCACTTCGGGTTCAGCCCCTCAATGTCCATGCGCGAGCGGGGTCGGGCGTCGGGGTCTGAGTCCAGCATCTGATGCAAACGCTCCATCACGTCGCAAAAGGTCTGCATGTCCTGCGGGGTGGCGGCGGCGTGCAGGCGGGCCTCGAAGGCGCGGGCAGCGGGCAGGATGTCGTCCAGCGCCGCCTGTCCCGCATCGGTCAGGGAAATCGCCACCAGCCGGGCGTCATCCTTGCCCGGTACCTTGCGCACCAGACCGACGGATTTCAGGCGTGACACCGCCCGGCTGACGCGCGGCTTTTCCAGATTGACGCAATTATGGATGTCGCGCACCGACACGACGCCGCAGCGCGACAGATGCACCAGCACGCGCCATTCCGCGACCGACAGGCCATGCACGGGCGCGTATTCGACCGACAGCCTGCGGCTGATCCGTTCAGACAGGACCGCAAGGCGATAGGGCAGGAACGTGGAAAGGTGGAAAAGGTCGTCGTGCACGGACAGCCTCCGGGATCGTTTCGTGTGAAATGATATTGACTTTGGCGTCGAATGCAACGAATAAAGACTCGTTTCGACCGCAACGGTCGCGGCGACTCGCCGCAGTAACGCCACGGAAACCCCGTTGGCCTAACAAGGGGAACCACCATGTCGAAGGCATTCGCGTCGCAAGGCGACATGACCGAAAAGGAAATCTCGTTCACCGAGATCGGCGAGGGTCTGTGGGCATTTACCGCCGAGGGCGATCCGAATTCCGGCGTCATCATCGGCGATGACAGCGTCATGATCGTCGACGCTCAGGCCACGCCGCGTCTGGCGAACAAGGTGATCGAAAAGGTTCGCAGCGTTACAGACAAGCCGATCAGCCATGTCGTGCTGACCCATTATCACGCCGTGCGGGTGCTGGGTGCTTCGGCCTTCAATGCGCCGCAGGTCATCATGTCCGACAAGGCGCGCGCCATGGTCGTAGAACGCGGGCAAGAGGATTGGGACAGCGAATTTCAGCGTTTCCCCCGTCTGTTCGAAGGCCATGAATCCATCCCCGGCCTGACTTGGCCGACGACGACCTTCGGCGACAGCATGACCGTCTATCTGGGCAAGCGCAAGGTGGTGATCAAACAGATCGGCCGCGCCCACACGGCGGGCGACAGCGTCATCTGGGTGCCTGACGCGCAGACCATGTTTACCGGCGACATCGTCGAATACCATTCGGCCTGCTATTGTGGCGATGGCCATTTCGAGGATTGGGGCGGGACGCTGGATGCGGTCAAGGCCTATGATCCGCAGTTCATTGCGCCGGGCCGGGGCGACGCGCTGGTCGGACGCGAGATGGTGGATGCCGCGCTGGCCGCGACCCGCGATTTCGTGGACAGCACCTATCATCCGGTCCAGCAGGTCGCGGCGCGGGGCGGCAGTCTCAAGGACGCATGGGACGCCGTACGCGCCGCCTGTGACCCCAAGTTCAAGGATTATGCCATCTACGAACATTGCCTGCCCTTCAATGTCGCCCGTGCCTATGACGAGGCGCGCGGCATCGACACGCCGCGTATCTGGACCGCTGCGCGTGATCTGGAGATGTGGGAACAGTTGCAGGGTTGATCGGCGCGCAAGAGGGAGGAATATGACGATGTTTCAAGACCGTTATCAACTGGCCTACAAGCTGTATCCCTATGAGAAATCGCCCGATCAGGACAAGCCGCAGGCCGTCCGGCACCCGGTGGTGATTGTCGGCGGCGGCCCCATCGGGGTTGCCACCGCGCTGGATCTGGGCCAACAGGGCGTGCCCGTGCTGGTGCTGGACGATCACGAAGGCGTCGGCATGGGCAGTCGCGCGATCTGTTTCGCCAAACGCAGCCTTGAAATCGCCAACCGCTATGGCTGCGGGGTGCCGATGCTGGACAAGGGCGTGGTGTGGAATCTTGGAAAGGTTTTCCACAAGGACGCTAAAGTATTTGAATTCAACCTCTTGCCTGAGGCAGGGCATAAATTCCCCGCCTTCATCAACCTTCAGCAGCCCTATTTCGAACAATTCCTGATCCAGCGCGCCCGCGAGATGCAGGCCGCCGGTGCGCCCATCCAGATCCGCGGCAAGAACCGTGTCGATAACGTGACGGTCCATGACGATCACGTCGCGCTTGAGGTGATGACCCCGGACGGCCCCTACAGGATCGAGGCCGACTGGCTGGTCGCCTGCGACGGGGCCAGTTCTCCGCTGCGGCAGATTCTGGGGTATGAATTTACCGGAAAGGTCTTTCAGGACAGTTTCCTGATCGCCGATATTCGCATGAAAGGCGACATCAAGTTCCCGACCGAGCGGTGGTTCTGGTTCGAACCCTCGCACGGGCAGGGGGCCTCGACGCTGCTGCACAAGCAGCCCGACGATGTCTGGCGGATCGACTTTCAGATCGGCTGGGATGTGGACCGCAAGGAGGAAATGAAAGAGGAAAACATCCGTCGCCGGATCGACGCCTTTCTGGGCAAGGTCGAATATGACATGGTGTGGTCCTCGATCTATACCTTCCAGTGCAAGCGGATGGACGATTTCCGCCATGGACGGGTGTTCTTTGCCGGGGACTCGGCGCATCAGGTCAGCCCCTTCGGCGCGCGCGGTGCAAATTCGGGCATGCAGGACGCTGACAATCTGGGCTGGAAGCTGGGGCTTGTGGTGCAGGGCAAGGCCCCGGAAACGCTGCTGGACAGCTATTCCGAGGAACGGGTTCACGGCGCGGACGAGAATATCCTGAACTCGACCCGCTCGACCGATTTCATCACGCCCAAATCCGAGATCAGCAAGATTTTCCGCGATGCGGTTCTGGGGCTGGCGGGCAAGGCGAAATTCGCCCGGCCGCTGGTCAATTCCGGTCGGCTGTCAGTGCCCTGCGTCTATGACGGGATGTCGCTGAACGGCCCCGATGCGCTGCATGCCGGGCCGGACCGCACCCGCGTGGGCGCGCCGATGGTCGATGCGCCGGTCGATGGCGAATGGTTGCTGGACAGGCTGGGCGGCGGGTTCCAGTTGCTGACAATCAACGCCGATGCGCCCTCTGATCTGGAGGTGGACGGCATTACCGTGACCCGCGTGGCCTTTGACGCCAATGGCAACCCGGAACTGGCCGCGCGTTATCTGGGCGATGGCGGCAGCGCCGTCTATCTGCTGCGTCCCGACCAGCATGTCGCCGCCCGCTGGGATCGCTTTGACGAGGCGGCGGTCCGCAGGGCCCTGAACATCGCCACCGGTCGCGCCTGAGGAGAACGCCGTGACAACCCTGAACACCGAACCCAATATCGCCCGGCCCGACGATTTCTATGCCAGCCTGCTGGCCGTGCATGAAGGCAAATCCAAGGCCGAAAGCGATGCGCTGAATGCCCGGCTGATCCTGATCTTGTGCAACCATATCGGCGACCGCGATGTGCTGGATCAGGCGCTGGCACTGGCTGCTGATGCCTGACTTCCGGCAACCGGACCCTGACGAGTACAGGCGGGTCTGCCCGCCATCTGAATGAAAGGAAATTGCTGATGAACGCCCCAAACCCGTCGAGCCTGATTCAGGCCGACAGCAAATCCGTGACCCCCGGCTATATGCCCGGCTTTGGCAATGATTTCGAAACCGAGGCCCTGCCCGGCGCGCTGCCTCTGGGCATGAACAGCCCGCAGAAATGCAATTACGGCCTGTATGGCGAACAGCTTTCGGGCACGGCCTTTACGGCGAACCCGCCGGAACGGACCTGGTGCTATCGCATCCGCCCCTCGGTCAAGCATTCGGCGCGGTACAAGCCGATCGACGTTCCCTATTGGAAATCGGCGCCGAACGTGCTGCCGGATGTGACCAGTCTTGGCCAGTACCGTTGGGATCCCGTGCCGCATACGGATGAAAAGCTGACCTGGATCACCGGCATGCGCACGATGACCACCGCAGGCGATGTGAACACTCAGGTCGGGATGGCCAGCCATATCTATCTGGTCACGGCTTCCATGAAGGACGAATATTTCTTCTCGGCGGACAGCGAGTTGCTGATCGTCCCGCAAGAGGGCCGTCTGCGCTTTGCGACCGAACTGGGCATTATCGACCTTGAGCCCAAGGAAATAGCCATTATCCCGCGCGGTCTGGTCTATCGTGTCGAGGTTCTGGAAGGCCCGGCCCGTGGCTTTGTCTGCGAGAATTACGGCCAGAAATACGAATTGCCGGGCCGTGGCCCCATCGGTGCGAACTGCATGGCCAACCCGCGCGACTTCAAGGCTCCGGTGGCGGCATTCGAGGACCGCGAGGTGCCATCGACCCTGACGGTGAAATGGTGTGGCCAGTTCCACGAGACGAAGATCGACCAAAGCCCGCTGGACGTGGTGGCATGGCACGGCAATTACGCACCCTACAAGTATGATCTGCGCAATTACTGCCCGGTCGGCGCGATCCTGTTCGACCATCCCGATCCGTCGATCTTTACGGTGCTGACCGCGCCCTCGGGCGTGCCGGGAACGGCGAATATCGACTTTGTCCTGTTCCGCGAACGCTGGATGGTGATGGAAAACACCTTCCGTCCTCCGTGGTACCATAAGAACATCATGTCCGAACTGATGGGCAACATCTACGGCCAGTACGACGCCAAGCCACAAGGTTTTGTGCCCGGCGGCATGAGTTTGCATAACATGATGCTGCCCCATGGCCCCGACCGCGATGCCTTTGAAGGCGCAAGCAACGCCGATCTGAAGCCCGAAAAGCTGGACAACACCATGTCCTTCATGTTCGAGACCCGCTTTCCCCAGCATCTGACCGAATTTGCCGGGAAAGAGGCCCCCTTGCAGGACGATTACATCGATTGCTGGGACAGCCTCGAAAAGAAATTCGACGGTACGCCGGGCAAGAAATGAAGCTTTACAGCTATTGGCGGTCAACGACATCCTATCGCGTTCGCATCGCCCTGAACCTGAAAGGGATCGCTTATGCGGCGGTCCCGGTCAATCTGGTCCGGGGCGAACAAAAGGCCCCGGATTACGCCGCGCTGAATCCGGGGCTGGGCGTGCCGACGCTGCTGCTGGACGATGGAACCGCGCTGACGCAATCCATGGCGATCCTCGACTGGCTTGAGGAAACCCACCCAGACCCCGCCCTGCTGCCGCAGGATGCGGTGGCGCGGGCGCGGGTCCGGGCGGCTGCGCTGGTCATCGCGACCGACATCCATCCGGTGAACAACCTGCGCGTGACCGGCCGGTTGAAGGCCATGGGCCACGATCAGGACGATACTGTCGGCTGGATGAACGACTGGATGACGCGCGGCTTTGCCGCCTTCGACCGGATGATCGCGTCTGACACGCCCTTCTGCTTTGGCGACCGGCCGGGGCTGGCCGACCTGTGCCTCGTCCCGCAACTTTACAACGCGCATCGGTGGGGCTGCGATCTTGCATCCTTCCCCCGCCTGACCCAGATAGAGGCGCGCTGTCTGGCCCTTCCGGCTTTTGATGCCGCCCGCCCCGAAAACCAGCCTGACGCCGACTGACGGAGATTATTCATGACAGACCTGATCCGATCCTGGGTCGCCAGCGCCAACAGCGCCGACACAGACTTTCCCCTGAACAACCTGCCCTATGGCGTGTTCTCGACCGGTGGCGGCGCGCCGCGCTGCGGTGTGGCCATCGGCGACCAGATCCTCGACTTGGCCGCACTTGAGGCGGCGGGCGAACTGGATTTCGGCGGCAGCCTGCAAACCGGCACCTGGAACGCCTTCATGGCGCGGGGCCGCGACGATTGGGCGAAACTGCGCGCCAGCCTGACCGCGCTTCTGGCCGAGGGCTCGGATGCGCAGGCGCGCATTGCCGCCCATCTGGTCGCGCAGGCCGGTGCCGCGCTGCACCTGCCGGTCACGGTGACGGAATACACCGATTTCTACGCCTCAAGGCATCACGCCTTCAACGTGGGTACGATGTTCCGGGGCGCGGAAAACGCCTTGCCGCCGAACTGGCTGCATATTCCCATCGGCTATAATGGCCGGGCCTCGTCGGTCGTGGTGTCGGGCACGGATGTACGCCGCCCGAACGGCCAGTTGAAGGGCCCGAACGACGCCGCGCCGCGCTTTGGCCCATGCGAACGCTTTGATATCGAACTGGAGATCGGTGCGATCGTCGGCCAGCCCTCGTCCGGGCCGATCAGCGTGGCGCAGGCGGATGACAATATCTTTGGCTATGTGCTGTTGAACGACTGGTCGGCGCGCGACATTCAGGCCTGGGAATATCAGCCGCTCGGGCCGTTCCAGTCCAAGGCCACCGCGACCACGATCAGTCCCTGGATCGTGACCGCCGCCGCGCTTCAGCCCTTCCGCACCCCGACTCCGCCGCGCGAAAAGGAACTGCTGCCCTATCTGGCCGAGCCGGGGCCGACGCTGTACGACATCGCGCTAGAGGTCGGCATGGCGCCCGAGGGCAAGCCCGAAACCGTCATCGCGCGGACGAATTACAGCCAGATGTACTATTCCGCCGCGCAGCAGCTTGCCCATCACACCAGTTGCGGCTGCCCGATGCGGGTAGGCGACATGCTGGGTTCGGGCACGATCTCGGGGCCGGAAAAGGACAGCCGCGGCTCGCTGCTGGAAATGTCATGGGGCGGAAAAGAGCCGCTGACCCTGGACAGCGGCGAAACCCGCAGCTTCATCGAGGATGGCGACACCCTGACCCTGCGCGGACATGCACAGGGCAAGGGCTATCGCGTTGGTTTTGGGGAATGCGTGGGCCGGATCCTGCCCGCCGCCAGCCTGTAACGACCCCGTCAGGCCCGCTGCACGGGCGGGCCTGGCATCGCCGCTGCAAGGCGCTGCCATTCCTCTGCGCTGCCCGGCAGGCCAAGCCGCAGCCAATTGCGGGAATAGGGGAAAATCCGGCTCCAGATGCGGGCGCGGGCCAGATGGTCCTGCGCGGCCTCGGCATCCGGTGTTTCATAGCAGCGAAACAGGCCCGTTCCGCCCACCAGCCGCCAGCCCGCATCCGCCGCCAGCCCATCCAGCCGCGCCGCCTCGCCGGTCAGCCGCGCGATTGTGGCCCGCGCCCAGTCCCGGTCGGTCAGGGCCAGCGTGCCGATATGGATCGCCGCGCCGGAAACGGGCCACGGCCCCGCCATTTCGGCCAGCCGGTCGATCAGTGGGGCGGGGCCAAAGGCGAAACCCAACCGCAGCCCCGCCAGCCCCCAGAACTTGCCAAAGGACCGCAGAACCAGCGCCGGGCCGGGATCGGGCAGCAGCGACAGGTCCGGATGGGCATCGGCAAAGCTTTCATCGACGACCAGCAGACCCACCTGTGCCGCCAGATCGCGCAGGGCGGCGGGCGGATGGCGTTGCCCGTCGGGATTGTTCGGATTGACCACCACTGCCAGATCGGCCCCGGCCAGATCGGCCAGCGTGCCGACCTGATCAACAACCCATCCAGAGGTCCGAAGGCTGGCGGCGTGCTCGTTATAGGTCGGCCCCAGCACACGCGCGCGCGTCTGTTTCGCCAGCCGGGGAACAAGCTGGATTGCCTGCTGCGCCCCGGCCAGCGGGATACAGGGCGCATCGCCGCCAAAGGCCCCGGCGGCGGCCCGGATCAACGCGTCCCGAGCCGTGCGCGTCGGCAGATCGGTCCAGACATGGGCCGGCAGATCGGGCACAGGCCAGGGCACGCGGTTGATTCCGGTCGAGAGGTCGATCCAGTCATCGCCGCCAAAGCGCGCCCTGGCCCGGTCGATATTCCCCCCATGATCCCGCGTCATACCTGCCCCCTGTTCGTCTGCCACGCAACCACCACGCCCTGCCGGAAACCGCAAGCCCCCGGCCGGAGGCGCGCCTCGCGCGCGCCGTCGGTGGGTGGCGAAGCCGGGCGCGCCGCCAGTCCGGGCTGACCGGCACATCCGTCGCGCGGCTTTTGCCGTGGCCCATAGAGATGACGGACGCTGATCCTGATCACAAAATCTGCGCAGCACCAGTGTCAAATCAAAAGGTTATGGTCAGGCCCCATGATCACTTGCCCGCGTCTGGCTGGAAGGGCGGCAACCACAGCCACGGCGCGCCGCAGGCTTTTGCAGGGGGTCCGGGGGGTGCACAGCTCCCCCGGTCATCGCGGGACGCAAATCCTCCGGCGGTTTCGTCGGACCGGGCGCACGACCGTGATGTCGGGCAGTGATGAACAGGATGAGTATATCCGGCGCCGTCGTCCCGGCGCACGCCCGAGGGTATCGCGCTGGCGGGATCGGCTGCAACATCAGCGTAAAATCAAATGGTTATAGCCTGAAAATATAATCAAAATAAAGTCGTCAGGCTATATGTCCAGGAAAGGCGAATTGCGGGATCAGGGGACGTCCCTGCCCGCGACATGGGCGGCCGAAGCCTCCAGCGCCTGACGCAGCGCGGCCTCGCGCGGGACGCGTTTGTGATCGGCAGCGACATGGGCCGCCAGAAAGCAATCGCCCGCGCCGGTCACGCGCGTCACAACCACTTTTGGCGGAGAGATGGTCAGGGTGATGCCGTTCGTGACCGCCTCGGCTGCCGGATTCGGGCCGTCGGTGACGATCACCCGCGCGGCACCGCGCGCAACCACGGCTTCGGCGGCGCTGGCCGCGTCGGGGCAGGCCTGACCGGCGAGGATTTCGGCCTCAAGGCGGTTCAGATAGAAACAGCCGCGCCGGGCGGCGATCAGCGGCTCAAGCCGCTCGGCCTTGCCAGAGCTGGCGGGTACCAGCCGCAGATCGGCGCGCGACAGGCGCGGGTCGCGGGCGATATGGGCCAATACCTCTTCGGTCAGGTTGCCGTCCAGAACGATCGGTCCCGTCCATCCCGCCAGATCGCCGTCCAGAGGCGCAAGGATCGACGCCCCCGCCTGTTCCAGGCTATGCGCATCGGCAATGGCAGCGACCAGCGCGTCGCTGTCCTCGATCCCCATATAGCAGTCGGTGGGCAGGTTGCTGTCGCGGAGCAGCCAGTCCGTCAGCACGCCAAAACGCTGCGTCTCGGCGACCAGCGAGTCGCCCTCGGGGTCGCGACCCACGACCGAGAGGATCGCGGGGGACAGGCCCCAGCGGGCCAGCGTCCGGGCCACGTTCAGCGCCACACCGCCAGGGGAATGGGTGATGCGGCCCGGCACATCGGCCCCCGGCGCCATGCGGCGCGGGGCGCGGCCGATGATGTCCCATAACATCGCCCCAACGCACAGGATGTCTGGCCGTGTCGTCATCCCTCGCCCCCCTCATTCAATTCCGTTTCCAGAAAACGCTCGAAATCGTCAAGATCTATCGGATCGAACTGCCCGAATCCCTGCATCCAGACCGAGGCGGCGCGCATTCCGTCGGGGTCCAGCATGCACCAGGTGATCCGGCCCCGGCGTTCCTGCCGGATCAGCCCTGCCGCCGCCAGAACCGCCAGATGTTTCGAGATGGCGGCAAGGCTGACATCGAAAGGCGCGGCCACATCGCTGACCGCCATGTCATCCTCCAGCAGCATCGCCAGAACCTGACGCCGGGTCGGGTCGGACAGGGCCGAAAAAATCTGGTCCAGCCGACTGGAATGGGTGGCGGGCACGGGCTTTCCCCACAGCGAAGGGCCGGCAATGGTCAACCGGGCGGTTGAATAATGTCCGCTTCGCACCGCGAATGCAAGGGGCATGGCGGAATCTCGCCTTAATAAAAAACGTTCACAAACAGCGGGTTAAAAGGCGGGATGGCTTGCTTGACTCGGGGCGCGATCCACCCTAGACAGCGGCCAAGGCGATAACGGGGGCGTGACAGATGGCCGAAGGGCCCCGGAACGGCAATGACAGGGACGAACATGCGACCCGGTTGCGCGATCTGGAGGAACGGCTGGCGAAACTGACCCCCAAGCCAAAGCCCGAGGGGCAGATGGCAAGCTATGATCAGGCGCATGTCGCCTGGCGCATGGTGACCGAACTTGTGGCCGGCATCGGGCTTGGCTTCGGGATCGGTTTCGGTCTGGATTATCTGTTCGGCACCAAGCCGTTCCTGATGATCCTGTTCATATTCCTTGGCCTCGCGGCCGGCATCCGGGTGATGATGCGCAGCGCGGCCGAGATCAGCAGCCCCCCCGGCAAGGTGCCGGGGACCGACAAGAGGGATTGACCGTGGCAGTCGAAGCGGAACAAGCAACCGGCCTGACCTTCCACCCGATGGATCAGTTCATCGTCAGCCCGCTGTTCGGCAGCGGTGACGTGCGCTGGTACACGCCCACCAATGTCACGCTGTGGATGTTCATCGCAGTTGCCGCCATCACGCTGCTGCTGGTCGTCGGCACCCGCGGCCGCGCCATCGTTCCCAGCCGTGTGCAGTCGGGTGCCGAGCTGGCCTAGGGCATGGTTCACAAGATGGTCGAGGATGTGGCGGGCACGGACGCGCTGCAATATTTCCCCCATATCATGACGTTGTTCATGTTCATCGTGTTCTCGAACATGCTGGGCCTGATCCCGATGGCCTTTACCACCACCTCGCATATCGCCGTGACCGGCGTGCTGGCGCTGACGGTGTTCATCAGCGTGACGGTCATCGGCTTTGTCAAGAACGGCTCGCATTTCCTGGGCCTGTTCTGGGTGACGTCGGCGCCGCTGGTGCTGCGCCCGGTTCTGGCCGTGATCGAGGTGATCAGCTATTTCGTTCGCCCGGTCAGCCACTCGATTCGTCTTGCCGGCAACATGATGGCGGGCCACGCCGTGATGAAGGTCTTTGCGGGCTTTGCCGCCATCGCGCTGATCAGCCCCGTTTCGATCCTGGCTGTTACCGCCATGTACGGGCTGGAGATCCTGGTCGCCTTCATTCAGGCCTATGTTTTCACCATCCTGACCTGCGTCTATCTGAAGGACGCGCTGCACCCCGCGCACTGACCGGGGGCGGCCCCAAGGGGTCGGGACACAGAATCCACCACTTCCAACCGCAAGGAGACACGTATCATGGAAGGGAATATCGCCGAACTGGGTCAGTACATCGGTGCCGGTCTGGCCGCCATCGGCTCGGGCGCAGCCGCCGTCGGTGTGGGCAACGTCGCTGGCAACTTCCTGTCGGGCGCGCTGCGCAACCCGTCGGCCGCACCCGGCCAGACCGCGACACTGTTCATCGGCATCGCCTTTGCGGAAGCCCTGGGGATCTTTGCATTCCTCGTCGCGCTTCTGCTGATGTTCGCAGTCTGAGCCAACCCCATCCTTGCGGCGGGGTGGGGGGCGCTGGTCGCCTTGCCACCCCTTCGTGACCTGATAGGCCAAGGGGTAGGACATGTTCAGCCTGACGCAACAGGCCGCCACGACTGCGGCCGAACATACCGGAGATGCCGCCGGGGCGGCACATGGTGCCGAGACGGGCGCGGGAATGCCGCAGCTTGATTTCAGCACCTTTCCGAACCAGATCTTCTGGCTCGTGGTGTCGATCGGCGTGCTGTACTGGGTGCTGTCGAAGATAGCGCTGCCCCGGATCGCCGCCGTCCTTTCCGACCGTCAGGGCGCCATTACCGGCGATCTGATGGCCGCCGAGGAATTCAAGCAGAAAGCCAGGGACGCCGAGGCCGCCTATGATCAGGCGCTGGCCGATGCGCGTGTCGAGGCGAACAAGATCGTCGCGGCCAACCGCGCCGAAATCCAGAAGGAACTGGACGCCGCCATCGCCAAGGCCGATGCCGAAATCGCTGCGCGTACGGCCGAATCGGAAAAGCGCATTGGTGAAATCCGCGATTCCGCCGCTGCCGACGCCCGCGAGGTCGCCCGCGACGTCACCGTCGCGCTGGTCAGCAATTTTGGTGGCAATGCCGATCAGAATGCCATTGATCAGGCCGTGGACAGCCGTATCAAGGGGGCTCTGCAATGAAAAAACTTTCCGTCATTGCCGTCGCCGCACTTGCCGCAGGCCCGGCTGCCGCGGCCTCTGGCCCGTTCTTTTCGCTGCACAACACGAATTTCATCGTGTTGCTGGCCTTTCTGGTATTCATCGGCATTCTGATCCGCTTCAAGGTGCCGTCGATCATTGGCGGCATGCTGGACAAGCGTGCCGACGGGATCCGCGCTGATCTGGATGAGGCGCGCCGCCTGCGCGACGAGGCGCAAGAGGTCTATGCCAGCTATCAGCGCCGCCAGCGTGAGGTGAAAACCCAGGCAGATGAGATCGTGGCAAACGCCAAGCGTGAATCCGAAGCGCAAGCCGCCAAGGCCAAGAACGACCTGAAAGCCTCGATCGAGCGCCGCCTGAAGGCCGCCGAGGATCAGATCGCCAGCGCTGAACAGGACGCGATCCGCGCCGTGCGCAACAGGGCCGTCCAGACCGCGATCGCCGCCGCCTCCGAGCTGCTGGCCGCACAGGTCAGGGGCGGTCAGCGCAGCGCCGGAATCGATGAAGCCATCGACGAAGTGGCGCATCGCCTGAACTGAGACGGTTTTTTACGACACTCAAAAACCTCCGGTCCTGCAACCGGGGGTTTTTTCATGCGCGCCGACCGGAGATGCGCACCCCTCCGGCCGACGCCGGCCAGTAACGGCAACCCTGAGCATGAGGTAGTTTCAGGGCGCGCTTCAGGCTGGGAATGAAGCGACCGCCATGACCGAGACAGGCATTTGGGGGCAAATTCGCCCGATATCCAGTGCATCGGCGACTGACGTGACGTCACGGCGGGCGGATGCACAACTCTTGGCGGGATCAGGTTTCTGGCTGTATGAAGGGTTTCGTGCCGGGCCCTGACAGCTTCGCGCCGGCCGAACGGAGGTATAGAGTGGCAGATCTGAACATCCGCAAATCCGGTCGCGCGGGCCGTATCACCTTTGCCCGTCCCAAGGCGTTGAACGCCCTGAGTCACGAAATGGCGCTGGCATTGCATGCTGCGTTGGATGCGTGGCGCAACGATTCCGGCGTGGCCCTTGTCGTGATCGATGCCGAGGGCGAGCGCGCCTTTTGCGCAGGGGGAGACATCGCGGCGGTCTATCGCGCGGGGCTTGCCGGAGATCACCGGATCGGGCGCGAATTTTTCCGCGACGAATACCGGATGAACGCCGCCATCGCCGATTATCCCAAGCCCATCGCAGCCTTCATGCAGGGCTTTGTCATGGGCGGGGGCGTGGGCGTGGGCGGTCATGCCAGCCACCGCATCGTGGGCGAGAGCACGCAGGTTGCCATGCCGGAGTCGGGGATCGGGCTGATCCCGGATGTGGGTGGCACATGGCTGCTGGGCCGCGCGCCGGGGCGGATCGGCGAATATCTGGCGCTGACGGCCGGGCGGATGGGGGCCGGGGACGCCATTCACGCGGGTTTTGCCGACAGCTATCTGCCCGAAGCCGAATGGCCCGCGCTGATCGCCCGGCTTGAAGAAAGCGGCGATCCTGCGCTGATCCGGGGTGTAACGCCTCCGCCCGCGACGCTGGCCGAACGCGACCTGTCATCCTTTGGCGGACGCAACCTGGCCGAGATCATCGCCGCGCTGGAAAAGACGGGCGACGACGAGGCGCTGAAACCGATCCGCCGCAATTCTCCGTTGTCGATGGCGGCGGGGCTGACCATGGTGCGCGCAGCGCGGGGGGACCGGCAGATGCAGGAATCGCTTGGCCGGGAATACCGCTTCACCTATCGCGCCACAGCCGAGACAGATTTTCTTGAGGGCGTGCGGGCGCAGGTCATCGACAAGGATCGCAACCCGCGCTGGTCGGCGGACCCGTCGGAAACCCATGTCGCGCGGCTGTTGACGTCGCTTGGCAGTGCCGAGCTTTGGGGGGAATAGGCCCCCTCTGTCCAATCTTCGCCGCTCTGCTTTCGAGTCTGTGGACGGTTCGTGGTGGTCAGGTCGAGGAAAGAAAAGACGGTTTGCCAGCTTTTGGGCGGCAGATCCGGCCCTTGCCGTGGCTGTCACGGGCCGCGCTTCACGAAATTCCGGCATTCCGCCGCACCCCATTGCGCCGCGCCTTCCCGTGTTTTACCAGTGGCGCGGTTTTCCTGCGACGAAAGATGAGGCGATGTTGGCGAAGAACGGGATGAAGCCGCGGGTCGGGCTGGTTGGCTGGCGCGGCATGGTCGGCTCGGTCCTGATGGACCGGATGCGGGCCGAGGGTGATTTCGACCTGATAGAACCGGTGTTCTTTTCGACATCCAACGCTGGCGGCAAGGCCCCCTTCGGCGATGCGCCGCTGGCCGATGCGCATGACATTGGCGTTCTGAAAACCTGCGACGCGATTATCACCTGCCAGGGCGGCGATTATACTGGCGAGGTGTTCGGCAAGCTGCGGGCGGATGGCTGGGACGGCCACTGGATTGACGCGGCCTCGACCCTGCGGATGCAGGACGACGCGGTGATCGTTCTGGATCCGGTGAACATGAATGTCATCCGCAGCGCAATGGCGCGGGGCGGGCGGAACTGGATCGGAGGCAATTGCACGGTCAGTTGCATGCTGATGGGCGTCGGCGCGCTGTACAAGGCGGGGCTGGTGGAATGGATGTCCACGCAGACCTATCAGGCGGCTTCGGGCGGTGGCGCGCAGCACATGCGCGAATTGCTGACCCAGTACGGCACGCTGAATGCCGAAGTAAAGGCGCTGTTGGACGATCCGAAATCCGCCATTCTGGAGATTGACCGTGCCGTGATCGCCCGTCAGCGCGCCATGCAGGGCGACGAGGCGCAGCATTTCGGCGTGCCTCTGGGCGGTAGCCTGATCCCCTGGATCGACAAGGATCTGGGTAATGGCATGTCGCGCGAGGAATGGAAGGGCATGGCCGAGACGAACAAGGTGCTGGGGCTTGGACCCGACGCGGCGGGCGGATCGAACCTGCCGGCGATTCCGGTTGACGGGTTCTGCGTCCGGGTTGGCGCGATGCGCTGCCATTCGCAGGCCCTGACATTCAAGTTGCGCCGCGACGTTCCGCTGGACGAGATCGAGGCGATGATCGCTGCCGACAACGAATGGGTCAAGGTCGTCCCGAACGAAAAAGAGGCGACCATGCGCGACCTGACGCCTGTTGCCGTCACCGGCACGCTGACCATTCCGGTCGGGCGAATCCGCAAGCTGGCGATGGGCCCCGTCTATCTGGGTGCCTTCACTATCGGCGACCAGTTGTTGTGGGGCGCGGCCGAACCGTTGCGGCGGATGCTGCGCATCCTGATAGAAGCCTGACCCGGAGGAACCGATGGTAACGCTGTTTCAAGCCCTGATGCTGCTGCTGAACGTGGTGTGGACGATCATGATCATCCACATCATCATGTCCTGGCTGATCAATTTTCAGGTGCTGAACCTGCGCCAGCCCATCGTGGCGCAAATCTGGTACGGGCTCAGTAACCTGCTGGAACCGCTCTATCGCCCGATCCGCAATATCCTGCCCCATACCGGCGGGCTGGATCTGGCGCCGCTGGTGGTGTTCATCATCATCATCATCCTTCAGCGGGCCCTGGCCAATAACGCCGGCTTCTTCTACGGCATGTGATGCCTGCGGACCTGTTGCGACAGGTCTGGGGCTTCGACGGTTTCCGCCCCGGCCAGCAAGAGATCGTCGAGACCGTCGCCGCCGGGCAGGATGTGCTGGCGATCATGCCCACAGGCGGGGGCAAGTCGCTGTGCTATCAACTGCCGGCGCTGCTGCGCGGCGGAGTCACGGTGGTGATTTCGCCGTTGATTGCGCTGATGCGCGATCAGGTCCGGGCGCTGCGCGAGGCCGGGGTTGCGGCGGGGGCGCTGACCAGCGGCAATACGCAGGACGAAAACGACGCGGTTTTTGAGGCGCTGAGCCGGGGCGGGCTGAAGCTGCTGTATATCGCACCCGAGCGGCTGGCTTCGGGCGGGACGGTGAACCTCTTGCGCCGCGCGGGCGTGACTGCGATTGCCGTGGACGAGGCGCATTGCGTCAGCCAATGGGGTCATGATTTCCGCCCCGACTACTTGCGCATCGGCGATCTGAAACGCGATTTGCAGGTACCGCTGGCAGCCTTTACCGCGACGGCCGATGCCGAGACGCGGGCCGAGATCGTGACGCGGCTGTTCGACGGCACAGCGCCCGCGACCTTCCTGCGCGGTTTCGACCGCCCGAACATCCGTCTGGCCTTTCAGCCTAAGGACAGCCCGCGCCAGCAATTGCTGACCTTCGTTGCCGCGCGCCGGGGGCAGTCGGGGATCGTCTATTGCAGCAGCCGGGCACGGACCGAGACTCTGGCGCAGGCGCTGGATCAGGCCGGGCACAGTGCCGTCGCCTATCACGCCGGGATGGAGGCTGACCGCCGCCGCGAGGTCGAGACCCGATTTCAGCGCGAGGATGGGCTGATCGTGGTGGCGACAGTGGCCTTTGGCATGGGCATCGACAAGCCCGACATCCGCTGGGTGCTGCATGCCGATCTGCCCAAAAGCATCGAATCATATTATCAGGAAATCGGTCGTGCGGGCCGCGACGGCGATCCGGCCGAAACGCTGACCCTGTACGGTCCCGATGACATCCGCCTGCGCCGCACCCAGATTGACGAGGGGCTGGCCGATACCGCCCGCAAGGCCGCCGATCACGCGCGGCTGAACGCCCTGCTGGGGCTGGCCGAGGCGACCGGGTGCCGCCGCCGCCGCTTGCTGGCCTATTTCGGCGAAGAACTGGCACAGGATTGCGGCAATTGCGACCTGTGCCTGGACCCGCCCCGGCTGTTCGACGGCACTCAGGCGGTGCGCAAGGCGCTGTCGGCGATGCTGCGCACGGGCGAGTGGTTCGGCAGCGGGTATCTGATCGACATCCTGACCGGCAACAGCACCGCCAAGGTACAGGAACGCGGCCATGACCAGTTGCCGACCTTTGGCGTCGGGCGCGATCACAGCCGCAGCCAGTGGCAGGCGATCTTCCGGCAGATGATGGGGCTGGATCTGTGCCGCCCCGACCCGGAGCGCCACGGTGCGCTGCATCTGACCGACGCCGCCCATCCGGTCCTGCGCGGCGAGGACAGCGTGACCCTGCGCCACGACACCACCCTGCGCGCCAAGACGGGCAATGTGATCCGCACGCAGGTCGCCGAAGAGGACGAGCCGCTGCTGTCGGCGCTCAAGGCGAAACGCCGTGTTCTGGCCGAGGCCGCGCGCGTGCCCGCCTATGTCATCTTTCCCGACCGCACCCTGATCGAGATGGCGCAGCGCCGCCCGCAGACGCTGGACGACATGGCGCAGGTCAGCGGGGTGGGGGCAAAAAAGCTGGAAAGCTTTGGCCGCGATTTCCTGTCGGTGATCGCAGGCGATCCGCCCGACATGCACCCGCATCGCCGCGCGCTGGCGGGCAGCCCCGAGGGCGAATTGTTCGACCGTCTTGTCGAGGTGCAGAACCGCCTGGTGCGTGGCGAGGACGGTACCGGAAAACACATGAACTGCACCTTTCGCACCCTGCGTCTGATCGCCGAACAACGCCCCGCCGACCTGGACCGCCTTGCCCGCATCTCTGGCATGGGCGAGCAGAAACTGGACCGCTTTGGCGAGGCGTTTCTGTCGGAAATCCTGACGGACTGAGCCCGATACCCCCGCGGTGCGGCTTGGGCGCGGGTTTCCGCCGCCACCGACCGGGGCCGACCACCAGCCCCGCATTGATGACGGTGTTTTCGTCAGCGCAGGGAATATCGTCGAAATCCCGCCGACCTGACGGGTCACGTGCATGTTATCGGCTGGTGCGGTAACGACCATTCCCCTGACAGCGAACAGTAATGGGAATGTGATACGCAAATTGGCCTCTGTCGTGCAGTTTGTGCGATGATGGCGCAGCGGTCGCAGAGGGTGCAACGCTTACAAGAGGCATATGATGAAACTGGGATGGTCCGACGTTACCCCACGGGAAAACTGGCTGAACCGGCGCGGCCTTATTGCTGCGGGTGCGGCTTTGGCCGCATCGCCTGCGCTGGCACTTGGCGGGAAACCGTCGCAGCTTTCGACCGATGAAAAACCCAACACCGTCGAAGAGATCACGAATTACAACAATTACTATGAGTTTGGCACCGGCAAAGAGGATCCGGCCCGCCATGCCGGGGCGCTGACCACCGATCCCTGGTCGGTCATGATCGAGGGGCTGGTGGACAGGCCCGGCAGTTATGACCTGACCGACATCGCCCCAGACAACGCGCTTGAGGAACGCATCTATCGCCTGCGCTGCGTCGAGGCGTGGTCGATGGTGATCCCGTGGATCGGCGTGCCCCTGGCCCCGGTGCTGAACCGCGCGGGTGTACAGCCCGGTGCGAAATATGTCGAATTCGAGACCGCCTATCGCCCCGAAGAAATGCCCGGCTTGCGCTATCCGATTCTGGACTGGCCCTATCGCGAGGGGCTGCGGCTGGACGAGGCCATGCACCCGCTGACGCTTCTGGCGACCGGTCTTTACTCGGATCCGCTGCCCAACCAGAACGGCGCGCCGATCCGGCTGGTCGTGCCGTGGAAATACGGGTTCAAATCGGCCAAGTCGATCGTCAGGATCGCCCTGACCGACCGCCAGCCAAGAACCGCGTGGAATGTGTTGCAGCCGAATGAATACGGTTTTTACGCCAATGTGAATCCCAGGGTGGACCACCCCCGCTGGAGCCAGGCAACCGAACGGCGCATCGGTGCGGGGCTGTTTGCCGGGCGCGAGGACACGCTGATGTTCAATGGTTATGCCGATCAGGTAGCCTCGCTTTATGCCGGCATGGATTTGAAGAAGAACTATTGATGATCCGCAAGTTGAACGAACAATTGCGCCGCCTGCCGGTCTGGGCGATCTGGCTGGGCGGTTTATGTCCACTGGCGCTGCTGGTGGTGGACATGTTGACGGGCGGGCTGGGGGTCGATCCGATCCGCGACATCGAACACCGCCTTGGCCGCACCGCTCTGTATTTCCTGATCGCCAGCCTTGCCGTGACGCCGCTGTTGCGGCTGACCGGGATCCGGCTGATCCGGTTCCGCCGTGCCCTGGGGCTGCTGTGCTTTACCTATGCCGGGCTGCATGTGCTGTCATGGTTGGCGATGGACATGGGCTTTTTGTGGGCGCAGATGGCAAAGGACATCGTCAAGCGGCCCTATCTGTTGTTCGGGATGCTGGCCTTCATGATGCTGGGGGCGCTTGCCGTCAGTTCGAACGACCTGTCGATCCGCCGGCTGGGGGCTGTGACGTGGCGAAGGCTGCACCGGCTGGTCTATATTGCCGCGCCTCTGGTGGCGCTGCATTGGATATGGGCGCTGAAGACATTCCCGGTGACTCCGGGCTTCTGGCTGATCGTGATTCTGCTGCTTCTGGGGCTGCGGGTGGTGATTCCGCGCCCGCTGCGCCACGAAAAAATTGTACGTGCATAAAAAATAGCAATTAAATCAATATATTGAAAGAAATTCGGCGATTTTGTGAAGATTTTAGCAGAATCGCCCTTGCGGAGTTGGTTGTTGGTCCGTAGATACCGCTTCACCGAGACGGCGGGAACGCTGGACGGGCTTGGAGGGCAGCTTGCAGTTGCTTTTCATCGAAAATCGGGAATGGATGACCGGTAGGGGCGTCAGGAGATTGGCGCATCTTCCGTGATTTTGTTTCTGTTGCTTTTTGACATTATAGTATGATGAAGGGATATGCGGGCGGTTTGGTCGTTTGACGACTGAGAGTTTTGCATATCGGCCTGGTA
>NZ_JBKEBL010000077.1:0-11014 GCF_047973135.1 Paracoccus sp. (in: a-proteobacteria) | reverse complement strand
TGCCGCGACCGCCTTCGAGGTTGGTGACGATGTAACGGGTGTCCCGCCCCTGCGGGCCAACCTCGATGCGCGCGATCACCCGGCGCGCTTTCGACCAGGACCCGGCCGCATAGGAGAAAGTCCTGAACCGGCGCAGCTTCTGACCCTTGCGCACATACCGCTGCGCCGTCGAAGCCTCCAGGGTCTGCACGCGCTCCTGCAGGCGGGCATTCCTTGACAATCCCAACACGTGCCAGACCTTCACGGCGCTCGATCTCTCGCAACAGCATCAGCCCGGCGTCCGAACTCATGTCGGCACCGTCAAATCCGAGCAGGACCTGCTTGCCATTGACGGGTGACAAGCACAGACGAGAGGGTGTAGAAACATCCATGGTGAGGCTCGGCATCCTGAAGAACTGCGGCTTTGGGTGTAGGAACCATAAAACTACAGCTCTTCAAGTAGTTAAGCCAGTCTCACCAACTCCTCATGCATAATTCGGGTTAGGTTCAGCCCCGCCATGATCTCATCGTGTAGTTCCTGACCGCCGCCCTGCTGCATCCACGCCATGTATTCGGTCACATCCGGACCAAACGGAACGGCGGTGAAGATGTTCATCGCCGGTTCAAGCCCCGCGCCGTAACCGGGCGTGCCGAAAGCCATGTCGACCGCGCCCTGCGAAACCGGATCGAAATATTCGGTCGCCGGCACCATAGCACCGGGTTCGAAAACCTCTACCTCCAGCGTACCGCCACTCAGCTTGCCGATGCGTTCGGCGATCCATGGAGAAATTTCACCGATGACCGGCGTCTGTGTCGGAAAGGCCGCATGCATCCGCAATTTCCGCGTGTCCTGCGCATATGCGGCGGTGGTTGCCAGTATCGCGGCGACCGAAACTGCCCCCGCCAGAATATTCGAAAGTTTCATGATCGTTTCCTCCTCGTTTGATCATGTGGCCGGCCGTATGCTGGCCGGTTCTATTCGTTCGCGCCCGCCAGATGGCGACCGGCGATATAACCAAAAGTGATGGCAGGCCCTAACGTGATGCCTCCACCCGGATAGTTGCCGCCCATGATCGAGGCAGCATCATTTCCCGCCGCATAAAGGCCGGGAATGGCATTTCCATCACCATCCAGAACCTGCGCGTTCTCGTTGGTCCGCAACCCGTCGAAGGTGCCCAGATCGCCGATCACCAGCTTCACGGCGTAGTACGGTCCTTTCTCGATGGGCGCGACGCAGGGATTGGGCTTGCGCTCAGGATCGCCGAGCGAGCGGTTATAGGCCGTGCTTCCCTTGTGGAATTCCGGATCCTCGCCGTTCTGCGCGTGCTTGTTGAACTCGGCCACGGTCTTATCCAGCTGATCCGCATCCGCGCCGATCTGGACAGCAAGCTCGCGCAAGGTGTTGCCGCGCAGCAGATAGCCATTTTTGATGTGCTGTTTGTAGGGGACCGGCGTCGGCTTGGCGAAACCAAGGCCGTATTTGCGGAAGGTGCGATGATCGGCGATGAAGAAGGCGCAGACCTCGCCATTCTCCTCGGTGCAGCGCTTGTACATCGCCTGGCAGAAATCGTGATAGGAATTCGCCTCATTCACAAAGCGCCGCCCGGAGCGCGTAACGGCAATAACGCCGGGCTTGGAACGGTCAACGAAATGCGGAAAAGTCCCAAGCGTGCCATCCGGCCGAAGGGGGCGCGAGATCGGCACCCAAGCGGCGGCGTTCGGCAGATCTTCCTGTACCGCGGCACCGACCGACTCACCCAAACGCAACCCGTCTCCGGTATTGCCAGGAGGTGCGGGCGAGGCATGTTCATAGCCGGTGGGTGCGTGCGGAAACAGCTTTTTGCGACGCACCGGGTCCTGCGGGAATCCGCCCGCAGCCATCACCACGCCCTTTGCCGCATTTACGCGAACGCGGCCGCCGGGTGTGTCGATTATGGCACCGGTGACGCGACCCTGTTCGTCCTTGACGAGCTGCTCGACCGGCGAGCGCGTCCATATCGGCACATCCTTGTCAAAGCACGACTTGGCTAGCCGTGCCACCAAAGCGTTGCCATTCATCAGGCGCATTGCGCGGCCGTGGAACGCCTTGTCCCGCAGGAATTTCGCGAACAGCCCGCTGACAAACAGCGCAGACACAGGCGAGCGCGTCACGTTGAAGAAATGCAGCAGCTCTTTGCCCGAACCGATCATCATGCCAAGCATGGTTATCTCGGCCAAGGGCGGGCGCAGACGCGAAATCTCGCTGCCAAGCTCGCGCCCGTCAAAGGGCTTCGCCACAATTGACCGGCCACCGGGCAGCCCGCCGGATTCGTCGGGATGATAGTCCGCGAAAGTTGGACCGAGGTCGAATTGTAGCGAAGTCTGCGATTCGAAGAAATCGACCGCCTTTGGGCCATTTTCCAGGAAGGCGTCGATGCGCGGTTCGTCGAAGAAGGCGCCGGTCTCACCCTTGAGATAGGTCTTGGCTTTCGCGGCGCTATCGTCGACGCCGGCACGCTTTGCAGGCGCGTTGCCAGGGATCCACATCCAGCCGCCGGACCTTGCCGTAGTGCCGCCGAACACCGGCTCTTTCTCGACCACGAGAACCTTCTGGTGACTATGGGCCGCAACAACGGCCGCCGAAAGCCCACCGGCCCCAGAACCAACCACCAGCACATCACAGTTGTATTCCCTCATCTCGACCTTTCCTTACTTCTGGCTCGCGCCGAACAGGCCCGAAACGTCACATCAAGAAGCGAAAGCAATCCCGGCAACCGCAGCAGTTTCATGCTGCGGCAGGTCACACATGGCACCCTGCGGCGATGGCTTTCCTAAATCTGTCCAGAGAGTACGCCAGGCGTTCGGCAGGGACTGAAACCCGTTTCCGATTCGCGCATTCGGCGCTGCCTCCCTCTATACATATATTATTCTTTATCGAATGATTTCGTCAATAACAAATTTTGTTGAAGAGAAATGAACCGCTGAAATCGAAAAGGCGGCGGACCATTGCCCGCCGCCTTTCATGCCGAAGTTCCTGCATTCCGGGTGTACTACGGCCTGTGGCGCAGCAGATGCGGTACCTCCTTGATGACCACGGCCAGGACGATGACCAGGGCCTGAACCAGAAGCTGAACTGCCGAGCTCGCCCCTAGCGCCAGCACCATGATGCCCAACTGCGTCATGAAAACGGCGGCAATGCCCGATGCGATCACGCTGCCCCGCCCGCCCGAAAACGGCGTCCCACCGACAACGACCGCCGCAATTCCGGGCAGCAGGAAATCGTCCCCTGCGTTCTGTGACGCCGAACCGATGAACCCGGCATAGAGCATCCCGGCAACCGCGAAGCATATCGCCGCCGCCGCATATGTGCCGACCTGATAGGTCAGCACTGGCATGCCCGCCGCACGCGCGGCCCTCGGATTGGCGCCGACTGCGATGAAACGTCGTCCGATGACCGTGTGCGCCGATATGACGGCCACCGCGACGATGAAGGCCCCTGACAGCAACAGGGTGTAAGGCACACCGAACAGGCCTTCATGAGAAAAGCTCTCCAGCGCCTTGGGTACCGACATTGGCGTCCCGCCTGAAATCTTGTTGATCGCGCCCAGCAGGATCGCATTCGTCGCCAGCGTCGCGACAATAGGCATGATGTTCAGCCGCGCCACCAGAAGCCCGTTGATGCAACCGACCAATGCCGCGACCGCAATCGCCCCCAGGGCTGCCAGCCACACGGAATCGATGCCGTAGCCCAGCTTGGCGATGAAAACGCCGCCAAGGCTCATCATTGCGGCGCAGGAAAGGTCTAACCCGCGCTGTTGAATGACGATGGTTTGCCCGACGGCGACGATTGCGAGCATCGCCGCGAAAGGCAGCATTGCCGTCAGCGACGAGGCCCTGATTGTACCCGGCGCGACCACCGCGCAGAGCGCAAACAGCGCAGCGGTTGCGATCCAGATCCAGGCGAATTCACCCGGCACCAGAGTGAACCCTTGTCGCTGTTTCTGGGTGTCTCGGGTCAAGGATTGTGCTTGCATGTCATCTCTCCTCTGGTTCGGGCTCAGGTCACGACGACCATCTGTCGGCTCTTGGAGTACAGCGCGACGGCGAGGATGATCATTCCGCCAAGCAGATAGGATTGCCAGGCCGCGTCCAGACCAAGGAAGTTCGTCACGGTGTTGATCAGGACAATGAAGGCAGCACCGAACAGCGTTCCCACAAAAGAGCCGCGCCCCCCAAAAAGGCTTCCGCCCCCGATGACGACGGCCGCGATACTGCCAAGCGTATAGTTCAGCCCGGCGCGCGGATCGCCGATGCCAACCTGATCCATCATCGCGAAGGTCGCCACCAGCGCCAGCAAGGAACAGCCGATATAGGCGATCAGCCGCGTCCGCGCCGGTGAGATCCCGGCCATGCGCGCCGCATCCTGCCGCGAGCCGAGCGCGCGGAAAGTAAAGCCGATCCGGCTACGGAACAGCAGATATTCCAGCACGATTGCAAGAATGACGGCAGCGATGAACATCACCGGTACGAAACCGATGCGGTAGCCAAAGATGTCCAGCATGCCAAAGCTCAGCATCCCGCCCGGCTCTGGTCGCAGGATCAGCGATACAGCCTGCACGCCCATATAGGTCGCAAGCGTGGCCACCATCGGATGCAACCGCATGGGTTCGACCAGAAACCAGTTCAGCGTCCCGATCGCTATGGCGACCACCACCATCGCCGCGAAGCCGGTCACATAGCCAGAGGCGACCGCCCCGTCGATCATGTAGAACGATGCGACGACCTGTAGCAGCCCCATCGTCGGCCCAACCGAAAGGTCAATGCCACCGACAAGCATCAGCATCTGCTGGCCATAGGCAACGATGGCCATGGTAGCGATCAGCGCCATCATCCCACCCAGATTGCGTCCGGTCAGGAAAAAATCATTGTCGAGGGCGACATAGCCCGCCAGCACCAGCATGGCGATGCCTACCATGACAATCGGCGCCATGTCTCCGGATGCCCACTTCCAGAAATGTGCGGTATCCGACTGGGCGCTTTCGCGCGTTTCAGTGGAACGGAGCGCCGCGCCGGCGATGTTGTTTTCGACGACCTCGTCTCCTTCAAGCTCGGAAACGATCTTGCCGCGCGAGAAAACGACGACCCGGTCACACAGGCCGGCGATCTCAGCCGCATCCGAGGAGAGCACGGTAATCGCGACCCCCTGTTCTGCCAACCCGCGGAGGATCCGATAGATCTCAGCACGAGCCCCGACATCGACGCCCTGTGTGGGCTCATCAACCACCAGAACCTTGGGTTGGGTCGCGACTACGCTGGCCAGCACAAGTTTCTGCTGGTTACCGCCTGAGAGCGACCCGATCCGCGTTTCCGTATCAGGCGTTTTGACCGTGTAGTCTTGGATGGCCTGACGCGTACGCCGCTCTTCCGAGCCCTTGCGCACGAACCCAGCCACGGCATCGCGCCACTGACTGCGCGACGAGAAATTCTCGCGCACCGAAAGATCCGCGAAAATTCCGTCTCGGTGGCGATCTCCGGGCAGATAACTAATGCCCGAGGCCATCGAGGTTATTGCGCTGGACAGATTTGCTTGGGCTGCATCGATCCGCACTGCGCCGGATCGTGGGCGATTCAGCCCGGCAAGGGCACGTACGAATTCCTGCTGTCCGTTATCACTGATGCCGCCAACCCCAAGGATTTCACCGCGCCGCAGGGAAAGCGAGACGTCGGCGAAACCGTGCCCCCGCAGGCCCTCGACGCGCATGACCTCTTTGCCGAATTCGAGGCATTTCGGCGGAAACTCCTCGCTCAGCTCTTTGCCGACAATCAACTCGATGATCTGGTCTTCGCTGAGACCATGCGCCTTATAGGTGCCCTGACCCTGCCCATCGCGCAGCACCGTCAGGCGATCCGCAATAGCTTGAACTTCCTTGATTCGATGCGAGATATAGACAACCGCCGCGCCGCGCGCAGTCACCTCGCGAACCCGGCTGAACAGCCGCTGCACATCTTCGCCGGCAAGGTGCTCGGTCGGTTCGTCCAGAACCAGGACCGCGGGTTCGCTGGCCAGCGCCTTGACGATCTCTACAATGAAGCGTTGTTCGGAATTCAGCGTCTCAACCCGATCGCCCGGATCGATTGCGACATTCTCGCTCCAGGTTCGCAGAAGACCACGCGCCCATTTCCGTAAATCCGCGACCGGAGGCGCCATCTCACGTGGCAGCCCGAGGAAGAGGTTTTCCGCCACCGTGAGGTCCGGCAGAAGCGCCGGTTCCTGACGGACGATTGCAATGCCCAGCTGACGCGCAAGGGCCGGGTCGCCGTTGGTTTCCTTCCCCTTGATCCTGACAACACCCGAACTGGGCGACAGTGCCCCCGATGCGATGGCCATCAGCGTCGATTTGCCCGCTCCGTTTTCGCCGACGAGACCGTGCACCTCGCCGGGCAGCACCTCGAAACTAACGTCATCAAGAGCTTTCACGCCCGGAAAGATCCGGGTGACATTGGACATGACAAGCAAAGGCTGCGACCTGACATCAGCCATGGCGCACACCCCGCAGCTGCAAAGCGGACATTATCACACCATGAGGCAATCCTTCACCGCAACCGTAGAACCCTATTTCCTCCACCGTGCTCCTCCGATTCTTGATCAGCTTCATCAACGCGACTTGACGCCGCTCGCGTTGCCTGAGCGGCCAGACAATCCGTTTTGACTTCACACTCCCCCGAGGCTGATTCCGCACCAGCCTCCCATCAATCAAAATTAGTTTATTGCGAATATATATGTCAATAAAAAATCCTGTTGCCTTGAATCCGAACATGCGAGAAAGTGGTTCGGATATGTGTCACGGGGCGACAGAATGGCAAGGGAAGGGCAAGCGGCTCGGGGAATTCAGTCGATTTCGGTCGGCGGGCGCATCTTGCAGGCGTTGATCGACGCCTCGAATCCACTGACGTTAAGAGAGATTTCGCAGGTGACCGATATCACCTCGGCGCAGGCGCATGCCTATCTTGTCAGCTACAAGCGCGTCGGTATGGTCGTTCAGGAATTTGACGGGGGCCCCTATCTGCTTGGTTCCCTGGCACTTCGGCTTGGTCTTGGCCGGTTGCGAAGCCTGTCTATTTTCCGCGAAACGAACGGCCTGCTGAAGGAACTGTCGGAAGAGCTCAACGTGATGTCGCTTCTGGCTGTCTGGACATCCAAGGGGCCATCGGTCGCCATGATGGTCCAAGCCCGCGACAAGCGAAGCGACCTCAATATTCATATGGGCACGCGCTTTTCGGTGTTGAACACGGCTACCGGCCGTATTTTCGGTGCCTTCGATGACCCTGCGCGGGTGGGTCCATGGATCAGCTCTGAAGTGGCGCGAGCGCAGCCGACCCATTACGAGACGGACGTGACATCGCTGAAAAGCTATGAGGCGCTGATGGCAACGATCCGAAAGGACGGCATCAGCGTGGTGAAAGGCGTCCGAGTGCCAGGGATCGACGCGGTCGCCGTGCCGATCTTCGATGAAAATAATGCCTTCGCCGGCGCACTAACCTGTATCGGCCATGCCGATACGCTGGACACTGCGAAAGACAGTGCCTGTGTAAAGACCATTCTTTCGGGCGTCTCCAGGATGTCCGAACGACTGTTGATCCTTGATAAAACCGCCTGATCGGGCACTGAGGAAAGGTAATATCAGATGTCCGACACCAGCCAAAGTTCCGAGGGTCGAGGCGTTCAGTCGATCGAGGTGGGGACCCAGCTTCTTGAAGCCCTGATCGCACGCGGCGAGCCGATGATGCTGAAAGAGCTTGCCGCTTCTCTGGGAATCGCACCGGCGCAGGCGCATCCCTATCTTGTCAGTTTTCGCAACATGGGCATGGTCGAAAAGAACGAAAGCTCAGGCCGCTATCAGCTCGGCCCCTTCGCGCTTGACCTTGCCCTGTCGCGCATGCGCTCCGCCGATCCGATGCAACTGGTCAGCAAGGTTGCGGAGGCATTGTCGCAGCGCACCGGCCTGACCACGCTGGTCTCGGTCTGGGGGGCCTTCGGGCCGACGGTCGTGGTGGTGAACGAGGGGAAAGACCAGCTTCACATGAACACCAGGGTTGGCACGGTCTATTCAGTCACCGGCACGGCGACCGGGCGTGTTTTTGCGTCCTACATGCCGGCTGAGGTTTCGCGTCAGACCATCCGCTCAGGCCTGCAGAGATCCTTGCAGGATCGCTACGTCGGCACGGCCCAATCCTTTGGCGACACAGATATGGCTGAGATCCGTGCCCATGGCGTCGGCTCGGTGCCCATGCCTCCCGTGCCGGGTATTAATGCCATCGCTGCGCCGGTTTTCGATCATCTGGGGCAGGTCATGGCGGTCTTAACCATGGTCGGGGATGCGCGTGTGCTGGACAGTTCGCCAGACACTGCGTTAGCGGAGACACTTGGCGACGCGGCGCAACAGCTTTCGTCAGAGCTGGGCTATCTGCCGGTGGCTTAACCAAGATTATTATTCTATTGCGAATTTATTCGCTTAAATGTAATGATACCCTCATCACGGCCACTTTTGAATCGTCGTGTTGGGAGGGAATGTCAATGAAACTGGAAAGTAGACTGGCCGTGGTAACCGGGGCCGGACAAGGCGTCGGGGCATGTATCGCGAAGGGTCTGGCGGCCGAGGGTGCGCGCGTGATCCTGGCGGACCTGAGCCTTGAAAACGCCCAGCGGACCGCCGGGGAAATCCGCGACGCCGGTGGCGAAGCATGGGCCTATGCCCTTGACGTGACCGATGCGGCTGCATGCGATGAGCTGGCCAGACAGGCCAGCGAACACGGGGATGTGTCGCTGCTGGTTAACAATGCCGGTGTTTGCCCCCGAAATACCATCGACAGCGCAGATGTCCGCGAAAGCTGGGCGCTTGGTATGGACGTGAACCTTGAGGGCACGCTGAACATGATTCTGCCCTTCGTTCCGGTGCTGCGGAAGACGCGCGGCGGGATCATCAACATGGCCTCGATCGCGTCTTTCGTATCGACGGCGACGTCGATTTCCTATTCGACTTCGAAGGCGGCTGTGAAGATGCTGACGCAGAACCTAGCCGCCGAACTGGGCAAGGACGGCGTACGCGTCAATGCCATTGCGCCGGGCACGCTGGTTACGCCGATGACCGAGGCAACACGCAATAACACGGAGCGCAGCGAGCGTTTTCTGTCCCGCATTCCGATGGGACGCTTTGGCGAGCCGTCCGAAATCGTCGGCCCAGTGATCTTTCTGGCCTCTGACATGTCCTCTTACGTCACTGGCGCAACCATTGTCGTAGACGGCGGCTATCTGACTGGCTGACCAGCCCGCCATGTCGAAAACAGGAAGGGCCCGGCGTGTTCGCCGGGCCCTTCCATATTCGCGCCAGTCAAACGATCCGGCGCGTTTCCACGAAATAGGGGGTAATGGTGTCCAGAAAGAACTTTGCATGCTCTTGCGTTTCGGTCACAATATCGCTTGCGTAAAGCTCGGCTGCCGTTTCTTTGTCTCGGAACCAGAATTCGACGATCCCGTCTACCGGAACCTCCTCATAGGGAACGCTTTCAGTCCGCGAACCATGATACCTGTCGATCACGATGTTCTGGTTGTAGCCGAGGACATTGGGCCAGCGGCGCACAAAATCCGCATGGGTTTCCAGCCATTCCTTGCGGAACTTTTCCGGACTGATGCCCGGCAGGCGCTTTAGAAGCGTCATCCGCTTGATGACCGGGCCGTCGTCGGGTTGATAAGGCACGACAACATGCTTTTCGCAGGCGACCAGCTTTACATCCTCAAGGAATTCCTGCTCATCGACCAGCGTCGGCGCAAAGATATCGCCGCTGACCGCGTTAAGCATGGCCGGGACATCGTCGAAATGCAGTTCGGAAAAGCCTGCCAAATCCCATTCGCTGCCGCGCGCATGACTGATGCCGAACTGTTCCTTGTCGACAACGCGATGCTGCCAATAGCCGCGAAGGCCGGGAAAGCGGGCAGCCATGGGGCCATGGCCGTGATGCCAGTGCGTGTCGAACGCCTCGTCCGACAGATCCTTGCGCTTTGTCAGCAAGCCAAATCTGGTGATCATCCTATGTCCTCTCTCTGCGTCATGTTCTTGATGGCATCAGCTTGTTAACCGCAATAATTCATGAAGCTGCGGTATCGCACCGTGTAGGCATGGCATGGCCCATTCCGGTTTGACCCACACAATGGACTTCGGCGACCGTTTTTTCGGGCCGCTGACGTCATGTGAGGTTGTGCAGGTTGATGTTTCTGGATGAGCGGGGCGTTTCGCTTCAGGCCGGAGGCGGTGGCTCGAGGGCGCGGAACAGCAAGGTGAGAAGTTTCCTGCGCGGGCAGCAGGCCGGAAGGGTGATGATGATCCGGGTCTTCTTTTCGACGATGGTAGCGGCCAGCTTGAGCAGATACAGGCGCAGCGTGTCGAACTGCGCATACCGCCACGGGGACCGTTTGGGGCAGGCGGCGCGGAGCCTCCACCAGATCCAATAGGCGCAACCGTGCAGCATAAGCCGCATCTGATTGGCATTAGCCTTCGTGCATGAGGTCCGGTCCGCGGCGAGATGGGTCTCCATTCGCGAGATGGTCGGCTGCGAGCACAGCGCCGCGCCGCTTTCCGGGGCTCGTTCCAGGGCGAGCTTGAAGCTCGGATCATGGCGCAGATCGGCGGCATCATTGGCATCCTCGTAGCCCGCCGCGATCATCAGGATCCGGAAGCGGATGATCTCCTCGAGGCTGTGCTGCACCTTGCCCGGATCACGCGGGTCGTCAACGCAGGGCGCCAGCCAACCTGCCAGACCTTCACGGCGCTCGATCTCCCGCAACAGCATCAGCCCAGCGTCGGAACTCATGTTGGCACCGTCAAATCCGAGCAGGACCTGCTTGCCATTGACGGGTGACAAGCACAGACGAGAGGGTGTAGAAACATCCATGGTGAGGCTCGGCATCCTGAAGAACTGCGGCTTTGGGTGTAGGAACCATAAAACTACAGCTCTTCAAGTAGTTAAGCCAGTCTCACCAACTCCTCATGCATAATTCGGG
>NZ_JBKEBL010000330.1:0-4177 GCF_047973135.1 Paracoccus sp. (in: a-proteobacteria) | reverse complement strand
GTGCTGAACCTCCTGCCCTCGGTCCCCCTGGGCGGTCCCGCCACGGTCGGCAGCCGCGAGGGCCGCGCCATGCGCAGTTTCGCCCTGCCCTGGATCCCGCATGACGATGTGATCCTGCCCGCTGATATTCAGGGCGTCCCGGCCATCGGCGCGAGCGACGAGGCCGACCCGCTGGTGGCGGTGATGACCCGCAAACTGACCCTGATGCGCCGCAAACACGCGCAGACCCGCGCATATATGGAGATGAACGCGCTGCGCGGCATCGTGAAGGACGGGGCCGGGACCACGCTCTACAATTACTTCACCGAATTCGGCATCGCGCAGATCAGCGTCGACTTCGTACTCGGCACCGCCGGGACCAACGTTCAGGGCAAGGTCCGCGAGGTGCTGCGCGCCGTCGAGGACAATCTGCTGGGTGAAAGCATGTCGGGGGTCCATGCGCTCGTCAGCCGCGAATTCTTCGACAAGCTGATCTCGCACCCCAAGACCGAAGAGGCCTATAAATTCTACGCCGCGACCGGCGCCCAGCCTCTGCGGCAGGATGTGCGCCGCAACTTCCCCTTCGCCGGGATTCTGTTCGAGGAATATGCGGGCGCCGTCACCCTCTCGACCAAGGCGTCGGAACGCTTGATCCCGGCCAATGAGGGTATCGCCTTCCCGACCGGGACCATGGACACGTTTACGACCTATGGCGGTCCGGCGAACCTCTTGGAAACTGCCAATACCATCGGTCTGCCGCTCTATGCCCGCCAGCATCTCGACCCCAAGGGCCGGTGGATCGACCTGATGACCGAGGCCTCGATCCTGCCGGTCAACAAGCGCCCGCGTCTCGCGATCCGGCTGCACAGCTCGAACTGATGAACGCCTTTGCCGCCGCGATGGATCGCATCTTCGCGCATCCCGACATGGCAAGCTCCGCTGTCTGGATCGCAGGTGGCACATCAGAGGAACGCCCGATCCGCCTGATCAGCCGCGCGCCGGACCGGACCACCGAATTCGGATCGGCGCGGATCCTGTCGGAAACCCTGACCGCCGATATCCGCGTCAGCGATCTTCCCGATCCCCGGCCCGGCGATCTGATCGTCATCGGCGCCGACAGTTATGCGATCCAGGGCGAGCCCATCCGCGACCGCGACCGGCTGATCTGGACCGTGGAGCTGGTTCCTGCATGAGATTGAAGCTCGACATCGATCCCGATCTGGTCGCCATGATGCAGGCCGAGATCAAGGCGGGCGAAAAGGCCGTGACCGGCGCCATGCGCGAAGCAGGCATGGGCCTCAAGACCGCATGGCGCGGGCAGATCACTGGCGCGGGATTGGGACGGCGGCTGGCGAATTCGATCCGGAATGCCACCTATCCGAAAGCGGGCGACAGCTTGAACGCCACCGCGCTCGTGTGGTCCAAGGCCCCGGTGATCATCGGTGCCCATAACACCGGACCGCTGATCCGCTCTCGCAACGGCTTCTGGCTGGCGATCCCCACGGAAGCCGCCGGAAAATCCCTGCGCGGTGGGCGCATCGCGCCGGGCGAATGGGAAAGTCGGACCGGGTTGAGGTTGCGCTTTGTCTATCGCAGGCCCGGGCCGAGCCTGCTGGTCGCCGAGGGGCGACTGAACACCAAGGGCCGCGCTGTGGCCTCAAAGTCCAAAACCGGGCGCGGGCGGGCAACCGTGCCGATCTTCCTGCTGGTGCCACAGGTCAGGCTGCAAAAGCGGCTGGATCTGGCGCGGGATGCGGAAAGGGCGGCGGATGCGGTGCCGGGGCGGATCGTCGGGAAGTGGGTGACGGGGAGGTGAAAGGACAGATCGCAGAGAATCCAACCTTTCGTTTGTCAGGGCCAGTGTGGGCTGGTCGACCGAATTTACTCCTCAGCGCCCGCCTGCACCGGCCGCAACGCCAGTATAGCAATTGCTATGAGTAGAAGCGCCACAAGCGCAACCCATGCCGCGCCAGCCGGGTAGACGCTGGACGCCAGCGCGGTCGCGCCTGCGACACCGAGGTTCATGCTGCTTCCGGCTAGCGCCATCAGCGCACCCCTGCGGGACGGCGAGAGTTGCGCGATATGGGTTTGCAGGCCCGGAGCGCCCATGCCGCCAAGCACCGCCCAAATCGCCAATGCGAGCAGAGCCAGAGTCGGCGGGAGGTTGTCAAAGACATAGGTGACGGCAACTGCAGCCAGCACAAAGATCAGCGCGATCCGCATCAGGGCGCGGCCGCTGCCGATACGGGCAAGCGCCATCGGCATGGTGAAATTGCCGACCAGTGTGAGGATGCCGAAGCCGGCATAGACCATGCCCACCGTCGCCGTGTCCCACTCGTAAAGGGAACGCAGTCGCTCGCCCACCAGTGCAAAGCAACCGACCGCGCCGCCGAGGCCAGCAGCCATGGCGATCAGGCTTCCCCATGCACCCGGCACGAAAAGCGCGCCAGTCACCTTGTCAGCATCGGCTTTCGCTTGCAGCTCGGGCGCTCGCGACGTGCGTAGAGACGGCAGGCCGATCAGCACCACGATCAGCGCCAGTCCGCCGAGCGCCGCAAAGGCAAAGCGCCATGACCAGAACTCTGCCGACAGTGCGCCGATGCCGGGGCTGAGGATGATGCCGAGCGTAAGGCCGGAGGTGACGAAGGCGATGGCCTTGGGCGCGGCCTTCTCGCCAAGATCGCCCGCCATCGCCATTGCGATACCGAGCATACCGCCGCTCGCCGCTCCGGTCAGGATGCGGGTCGCAATGCCCGTCTCGAATGTAGGGACGAAGGATGTGGCAATCGACGCGAGACCGAATACGAGCGTTGAGGGAATAAGAACGGCGAGCCGCCCATATCGGTCGGAAACACCGCCGAGGATCGGGGCCATGATCGCCAACGGCAGGCTGTAGGCCGTGATGAAGAGCGCTATGCGCTCGGGCGGAACCGAAAGGTCAGTTCCTATCGGCGTGAGGATCGGACCCAACAGGAATTCGTCGGCCCCCACGAGGAAGGCGATCAGGAAGAGAAGTATCAGGCGCAGCATGGTGTGGGTCATTCCTTTCGTGATGGGTCGAAAGGGACTCCCGAAACATGGCGAGGCGGTCGAGGACCGCTTCCCGCTTTGAATCAAGATCGGCTCGGAGCCGGTCGATATGCTCCAGCTTCTCCAGCAATTGCGGAATACCGCCCTCGCACGGTCCCGCACCCTCGTCGGAGAGGCAGGCCGCCATGGCGCGGACCTCGCGTGTGGAAAAGCCTGTCGCAATGAGATCGCGGATGCGTCCCGCCCGGCGCAGGTCTGCTTCGCTGTAGCTGCGATAACCATTCTCTGAGCGGCGGGCATCCATGAGACCCGCCCTCTCGTAATGGCGCAACATACGCTCCGTGATCCCGAGCCTGTCGGCAGCTTCCTTGATCTGCATTGCGATCCCTTTCCACGCTGGCGTAGCACCTTGACACTAATGTCAATGTCAAGCCCGAAGGAAAGCTTTCGTCAACTGACAGATCAAACCATCTGTTCCTGGAAAGACCGCAAAATAGAAATGCCTACCACTCGCGAAACCGTCCTCAGCGCGCTGCAGGCGCGTCTTTCAACGCTGCCCACCACCACCCTGCGCGGCGACGTCCTGCCCGAACGCATCCCGGCTGACGGCCTCCTGATCCTGCGCGACGGCGAACCGGGTGAGCCCGAAGTCACGCTTTCGCCGCCCGCCTACCACTATCAGCACCGCGCCGAGATCGAGGCGGTTGTTCAGGGCACCGACCGTGATGCCTCCTTCGACGCCCTCTGTGCCAGCATCGGAACAGCAATCGCCGCCGACCGGACGCTGGGCGGGCTGTGCGACTGGGTCGAAGCCGAGGCGCCTCGTCCGGTCGATCTGCCGGTCGACGGCGCGGCCAGCCTGAAGGCGGCGGTGATCCCGGTCATCCTGCACTATACCACCGCCGATCCGCTCGACTGAATCACCCTAAAATCGAGGAGAACACGATGGCACGAGCCCAAGGGGCGCGGGCGCAGATGGCGCTTGCGTTCGAGACCGTCTATGGCACGCCGCCTGCGAGCGGCTTCACGAAGAGGCCCTACGCCAGCACCACGCTCGGGGCGGACCAGCCGCTGCTGAACACGGAACTGCTCGGCTACGGCCGCGATCCGCTGGCGCCGATCAAGGATGCGGTGACGGCCGATGGCGATGTCGTCCTGCCCATTGATG
>NZ_JBKEBL010000075.1:0-1799 GCF_047973135.1 Paracoccus sp. (in: a-proteobacteria) | reverse complement strand
CGCACCATTGCGGCCTCGATGGCGATCGACCGGCCGGAGGCGATGGCTGGCGCACCCCGGAACGGGGCTGGACAGCAGAGGCGGAAGTTTCTTGTCCGCGCGAGGAATGGGCGCAGCCCAGGGGAAGAAACTTGCGCCGTCGCTGTTGCGCCAAAGCCGTCGAAGCGCATGCGCTGTCCTTCGGCCAGATCAGGCCATTGAAGAGGCCGTTTGGAGCGGTCGAGACACGGGGGTTTCGGAGACGATGGCGACCGGAAGGCGGGTCAAGGCGGATCGGACCGGCAATACCGGCGGACTGTCACCTGCCGGTTCAGGCCCTGCGCATCCATCCTTCCCGGCCCGCTTCGGCCAGAACGTCTTCACCGGGTTCAGGGTCCGGTCCTCACGCCAGTCGCCGACTGTCCCGCGCTCTAGACCGGGCCCGTATCAGGGCCTCAGGACGATCCGCAGTCACCACGCCGATATCGCCCCGAACCTTGTGACGGGAACGGCGGTATCGCTGCCAGCTTCTGATCCGCCGCCATCGGCCTGCGGCATCACCCCCGCGCGGGGATGCCCTCCGCAGGGTCGGTGGCCGCCATGCCCGCAATGCGCAGGAAGGTTGTCACGCCCACGGCGAGCGCGCCGATCACCGCGAAGATGATCTGCCAGGTCTCGGATGGCATCATCTGCCGGGTGATCCCGAGCGTGGCGTAGAAACCGGCCATGCCTGCCGGCGCGACAAAGGCCAGCGCGATCAGCAGCCGCGCCCAGACCGGACGAACCAGCATCAGCAGCGCCTGACCAACCGCCAGCGTCAGGCCCGCGCCGACAAGCCCGGTGACAATGGCCCCCAGCCAGCCCGCGCCCGTACCATAGGCCCAGATACCCGCGTTGACGCCAAGAAAGAGTGGTAGCGCAAAGACCGCAAGGTTGAACAGCAGCCAGCAGAGGGTGCCGATAGCCGCGATAGAGATGAGGATTCCGAAAAAGATCATGGTGGTGTCTCCGTGCAAGGAATGGAACACGCGCGCCTTCCACCACCTCCACGGGCGCGGGTTTCAGGATAGCAGCCCTCGCGCCTTTGGGCGAGAGGGTGGAATGCTTGTTGGGAGGCGAAGCAGATGTTCGTGATTAGACTCGACATCGGGCGCTTCAGAAGTATGCTTATGTATGGTGATCCAAAAGGGGACATAGCGTGGCTTCTGCCGAGCGAATGACCCTCACAATGCCCTCGGTTATGGCCGAGACCCTGCGTCAGACCGTGGCCGGTGGCGAATATGCCTCGACCAGCGAGGTTGTCCGCGAGGCTCTGCGCGACTGGACGCGCAATCGCGACACCGAACGCCGCGAGCTTGAGACCTTGCGGGACGCGATCAAGGCCGGGCTCAGCAGCGGTCCGGGCATTCCGGCCGATGAGGTCTTCGCCGAGTTGCGGGCGCGTTACGCCGACAAGTCCTGAGCGTGGCGAAGCTGGTTATCCTGCCCGCCGCGCGGGCGGACCTGATCGACATTGGCTATTTTATCGCGCTCGACAATCCGCCCCGCGCCGCATCCTTCGTGGCCGAGATCGAAGCGAAGATCATGGAGATAGGCGAATGTCACGGCAGCTTCCAGAAGCGCGACGACCTGCACAAGGGGCTGTGCCACGCGCGGCATGGACGCTATCTGATCTTTTTCGTTGAAAACGATGATGAAGTGCAAATCGTGCGGGTGATCCAGGGCGCGCGAGATTTGCCGGGGTTGCTGCGATAGTTTGCAGGATTGGGGCGGCGCTCACGCGCCGCCCTTTGCCAGCCGATAGACCGGGATGCCCATCT
>NZ_JBKEBL010000155.1:0-2620 GCF_047973135.1 Paracoccus sp. (in: a-proteobacteria) | reverse complement strand
CCCGCATCACCGAACCGGGCGACGGCATCCGGGCCAGGGCCGCCCGCAGCCATGCACAGCATCACGGCGCATGCGATCGCAAGACGCCTCATATCGACGGCCCCGACAATTGACCCATAGCCGCCCTGGAACCCGCAGTGATCCCGTCCCGCCTGTGCGGCGCAGCCCAGCGGCGCATTGCGCCCTGCATCCGGGCCGGGTCTGCCGGTCCACCGTCACAAAACCCGCCCCTTGCAGCCGGTTTTCCGGAGTAACCAGTCCTCGGGGCCGCCAGCATCATGTAGCGCCCTCCGGTGGGTCGGCGACCGGCTCCAGACTGATCACCGCGCGATACCCGCCCCGGTCAGGACGGTCCGCGACATACCGGCCGCCATGGGCAGAGACCACGGCCTCGACGATATACAGGCCCAGCCCGCCGGACCCGCGCTGGCCCACTGCGGCGGAGGCGGCCTGCGGCCCCGGCCCCTCATCGGTGACCGTCAGTATCGCCCGGCCATCGCCCCGCGCGGCGGCCACGCGTACGGGTGGCTTGCCATGACGAAGGGCATTCACGATCAAATTCTTCGCCGCCTCGCCCAACGACAGCGCATCACCCGGCGCGATGACCGGGTCGTCGTCAAGATCAAGGATGATTGCGCCGTCGGCCTGTGGCAGATCGCGGCACACATCCTGCGCCGCATCCATCGCCACGCGGCGCAGATCTGTCGGAACCAGCGGCATCGCATCGGCGCGGTGAATGATCATGGCCCGGCTGAGGAACTGATCCGTCATGCGGCTGAGATCGACCGAACGGCCGTGGATCCGGTTGACGATGTGGCGCAGGCGGTCTGGGTCGGGCTCGTCCGCAGCCAGTTCGGCCTGCGCCCTCAGTCCGGCAATGGGTGTGCGCAACTGGTGCGATGCATCCGCGATCATGCGCCGGTTGGTGGACAGGATCCGGTCCACGCGGCCCATGAACAGGTTCAGCGCCTGCACCAGCCGCCAGACCTCGCGCGGGACCGACAGATCCAGCGCACGGCGATCCTGTGGCGCGCGCGCCAGCAGGGCCTGTTCGATCAGCCGCAGCGGGGCCAGTGCCGCGCGGGTGGCAAGCGCGGTCAGGGCAACCATGACGGCCGCCCCCAGCAACAGGCCGATCAATGCGGTCCGCCGCATCTCGGCGGTCAGCGCGCGCCGCGCCTCGGTCGTCTGGCCGACAATGGCAGTTACGCCTCCCTGAAAGCCCCTTTCGCTGAAAGATCGGGTGATCCGCGCGAAACGTACCGGGGTCTCGCCCAGCCGGGCGCTGTAATAGGTGTCATCGCCTTCGGGCGGCGGGGGCAGTGCATCGCCGGTCAGGCGCGCGCCATCGGGACCAAGCACGGTATAGAAAACCCGGTCACGCGGGGCCAGCGACAACAATTGCAGCGCCGACAGCGGAATATCGACGACCAGCCGGCCGTCCGAAAAACTGACCGCCTCGACGATCTGGGTCGCCGCGCCGTGCAGCAGCCGGTCGAATGCCCGGTCCGCGGCCCGCCGCCCATAGCTGGCCGAGGCGACGGACACGAACAGCCCTCCCGCCATCAGCACCGCGACCATCATCAAAGTCAGCCGCAGCTTCAGCGAATAGCCCTGCGGAGGTCCGGGAATCATCGATCCTCCTCGACAAGCTGATAGCCAAGACCGCGCAGCGTGCGGATCATGACGCCGCTGCCCGCAAGATGTCGGCGCAGGCGGGCAACATAGACCTCGATGGCATTCATGCCGATCTCTTCCTCGCGAAAGGCGAACATGTGATCGAACAGACGTTCCTTGGACACGACCCAGCCCCGGCGCGCGATCAGGATCTCCAGCAGCGCATATTCGCGGCGCGGCAGGACCAGCGGCTTGCCATCCACGGTAACAAGGCGGCTGGCGGGGTCCAGCGTCAGCCTGCCCATGCGGGCCACGGGACCGGCCTCGCCATGGCTGCGGCGCAGGACGGAACGCGCCCGCGCCTGCACCTCGCGCAGATCGAAGGGCTTGGTGATATAGTCGTCTGCCCCGGCATCCAGCGCCAGCACCCGAGCCTCGACGCCCGCACGGGCCGTCAGAATGATCACCGGAACTGTCGATCCCTTTGCACGCAAGTCGCGCAGCAGGGTCATGGCATCGCCATCGGGCAGTTCGATATCCAGCACGATCAGGTCGTAATCCGGCCCGGCCAGCGAATCGCGTGCCTCGGCCAGGGTGGCGGCGCAATCGACCGCATCACCCTTGCGTTCGAAACTGACGGCCAGTGCCTCGGCGACCTCCCCGGCATCCTCGACGATCAGCAACCGCATGTCCTTGCTCCTTCGCGTGCCGGACGCCGTTTCCCGGATGAAAGGCTGATGACAGCTTTGCGATCTAGCCGCAATAATTCATGAAGCTGCGGTATCGCACCGTGTAGGCATGGCATCGCCCATTCCGGTTTGACCCACACAATGGACTTCGGCGGCCGTTTTTTTCGGGCCGCTGACGTCATGTGAGGTTGTGCAGGTTGATGTTTCTGGATGAGCGGGGCGTTTCGCTTCAGGCCGGAGGCGGTGGCTCGAGGGCGCGGAACAGCAAGGTGAGAAGTTTCCTGCGCGGGCAGCAGGCCGGAAGGGTGATGATG
>NZ_JBKEBL010000090.1:0-12706 GCF_047973135.1 Paracoccus sp. (in: a-proteobacteria) | reverse complement strand
CGCGGCATCAGGCGGCTGAGGATGCGGCCATCCGCACCCCGGCCCTCGCGCAACGCGCGGGCAAAAGCGGCGGCGTCATAGGCGGGCCGGGCGGGCGTTGCCGCCGACAGCGCGGGCCAATCCACCGGCGGCGTCTCGCCCTCGCCTCCGCCCAGACCATCGCGGCCATGACAATTGGCGCAGGCCGGTCCCGGCCCCTGCCCATTGGCAAAGATCGCATGCCCGGCAGCGACCGGGTCCGGTTCCGCGCGCAGCCCCGTCGTCGTCGCCATCGCCGCCGCCATCAGCAGCGCCAGCAGGGCGACCGGCGCGGACCTGAGGGGTGGCTTCATCCCGCGAATTGCCGGGTCAGGTCGCGCAATTCCTCGGGACCGGGCAGCGTCACCGAGCGATAGAACCGCCCCGTGGCGACATCGCCCACCAGAAAGATCGGGTCGTGGAAGGTGATGTCGGCGACATTGGCATCAAGGCTGTCCAGCAGCCGGTCGATATCGCCCGGCGCGCCGGTCAGCCAGAACCAGCGGTCGCTGGCCCCGAACTCGGATGCCACGCGGTTCAGGATGGCGGGGGTGTCGGTCGTCGGGTCGATGGTGATCGACAGCAGGCGAATGCCGGGATCGGCGGCCAGATCGGGTTCCGAATCCAGCAGCGCCATGATGTCGTTTCCCATCGGGCAGATAGATTCGCAGGTGGAATAGTTGAAATTCACCACAACGATATGCCCGTCGGTCAATTCGCCCCGCAGGTCGCGGGAATGGCCGGTGTGATCGGTCAGGGTGATGTCCGGCAGGCGGATCCGTTCTTCGTTGAAATCGCCAATGACCGGGCTTGCGCCACCCGACGCCCGGACCACCGCCACCCCGGCAAGCGGAAGGCAGACAATTGCAGCAATAAGGGCGATCCTTCCGGGGCCTGACATGTCATCATTCTCCTGTTTCCGAGGCCTCGATCACCACGGCGGAACGAGGCACGATTGCGGGCGGCAGGCCCAGGGGTTGCAGCACGAAGGGGCCGGGATGCGGCAGGGTCAGATCGGCCCGCAGCACGCCATCCTCTCCGGCCTCGGCCGTCACCACGGTCTGCCAGTTCGAACGCATGCTGGGCACCAGAAAATCCAGCCGCGCAAAGCGGACGGCATTGCCCTTGTCATCCTGAAAGCGGATCGCAACGCGCCCCGGCTTTCCGGCGATCAGCCTGCCCGCTTCCGGGATGGCCTGAAGTGCGACAGGGATGCGCCCGCTGCGCTCGATCTCGCCGCGCACGGAAAAGCGGATGCAGCTTGTCAGCCCGCCGATGCCAGTGGTCAGCACCAGTTCCTGTTCGCCCGCCGGAAAGGCCCAGACGGTCTCGAATACGCCCGGCGCGGTTTCGGAAAAGCTGCGATCCACGACCGCGACGGCGCGGGTGATGCCGCCGCGCAGCCGGGTGGTATGCATGGGCGGCATCTCGACCGTCGAGGCCAGTTCCCCGACGATCCAGCCGGTCTGGTTGGCCGGTTCGACCGCCAGGATCTGCGGCGAGGGGAACAGCGGCACCAGCAGACTGGAATCGGCGGGCGGGTTTTCATTGCGCGCGCCCAGATTGATCTTGCGGATCACGGCGGACCGGCCAAGCGCCACGGTCGCCAGATCGACCGCGCCAAGAAAACCGCCATCATGACTGAGAAGGAAGGCGGCGTTATCGGTGAAGGCGACTTCGGAAATCGTCGCATCGGTCAGCTCGACCGGCTGCACCAGCTTGCCAAGCGCCAGGTCGATCAACCCCGCCAGCCCCGAACCGGGGGCATAGGCCACCGCGATGCGCTGATCGGGACCGACCGCCAGCCGCGTAAAGCCGGGGACAAGGCGGATGCTGTGCGGCGTTTGCGGATCGTCGGCATAGCGCAGCAACGCCTCGTCTCCGTCGCGCGGCAGCGCCAGCACCGAATCGCGCCCGACAAACACCGCATCCGACAGCGCCACCCCCAGATCCTGCCGCATCAGCACCGCGCCGGTCTGGCCATCGGCCATCAGTACCGCACCGCCATCGGTAAAGGCCCCCAGCACCTCGCTTTCGGGGTCGGGCTGACGGCGCAGATGGACGGCGCCGCCCGGCAGCGGGATCATCTCGGACAGCCGGCCCTCGGGGCTGAACCGCGCCACCCCGCCCTTGACCGCCGCCCAAAGGGGGCCATTCTCGAACACCGCCAGATCGGCGGGGGTACCGGCCCGCGCAAAGCTCTGGACCTTGCCGTCCAGCAGCGACATGGCGGCGATACGCCCCCGCCGCGGAAAGGAAAAAAAGGCGCGCATCCGGCCCTGATCCGCAGCCATCGCGGCGGGCGGGCTGTCAAGGGTGGATGCGGCAATCATGTTGGACGAACGCAGGTCAAGCTTGGGATCGACGACGCCCACGCTGGCATCGCGGTTCAGCGTCACCAGCAGCACCCCGTTCAGATCGACCGAACCGAACGGGATCCGCTGCGTCGCCCGGAACGCCTGCGCGGCGCTGCTGCAAGAGCTGTTGTCATCCGACACCGGCCGGACCCAGCCGCGCAGGTCCATGCCGCGCGGAGCCTGCCCGGTGACAGGATCGCGCAGCCGCACCTGCAGGCGCACCGGCTGACCATCATCGGGGCGGACGGTCCGGCCCGAGGCGGGATCCTGCAACAGCAATTCGGCTTGCAGGCTGGATTGCGCCCCCTGAGCCAGGCCGAAGCCCGGCATCAGAAGGGCGAACAAGGCTAGGGCCGCGCGCATGACGTGACGCTCCTGTCGCCGAACTGATCTGGCTTGACGACATCCAGCAGCCCCCAGGCTCCGCCCGCCCGAAGCTGCACCGGCCCGTCGAACCACAGATAGCATCCTTCCCTGACCCTGCGGCTGAAGGATGCGGGAACCGCCTTGCCCGGTGCCACCAACGCCGAATGCGGAAAGCCAAAGCCGGGGAACAGGTCGTCATAATCCTGCCCCAGCGTGACAAGGGCCCTTTGCCGCGCACGCCCGCCGGGATGGACGACATGGACCACCACCTCTTCGTTCACTTGCGCGCGCAGAACGGGCATTGGCGGCAGTCCGGCCAGATCCTGCGGCGTCAGGGTAAAGAAATTCGGGCCAAAGTCGAACTGGTTCTGGTTATAATGGCTTTCACTTCCGCCCGAAGGGTTCAGATCCCGGCGCAGTCGCACGTTGAACGGCTCGGCCCGGTAGCTGATGCCCTTATCGCCGAAATCATAGGTATCGTCGCAGATCAGGCAGTCGGCGACCAGCTTTTCATTGCCCGAACCGGCGTCATGCACGTCCTTCGTATCGATGTCGCGCAGGTTCAGCCCGTCCTGCCAGAACAGCGTGAACTGGCGCAGGTTATGCGGCTGCTTTTCCGCATCAAAGACAACCATGGCAGCATTCCAGAACGGTGTATCCGATTTTTCCGGAACGACCACGCGCTCGGTGCAGGCACGGGGCAGCGCCAGCGGCGTGTCAAGGGGCGCGACATCGCCGGACACGACCGGGAACAACATGCAATAGCGGCGACGGATCGAGATGTCATTCTTGTCGGTGCCCAGGTCAAAGCGCATCTTGGGTGCCCGCACATCGCCGATATCGGCATCCTGAGGCACGACAACGATGGCCCCGATCAGCCCGTGGGTCGGATGGCCGATCATGTCGGCATGCGACTTTACCGGCAGCGCGCCAAAGGCATAGGGGATGAAGTTGACCTTGACCCTGCGCAACAGCGCCAGCAGGTCATCCATGCCCGGCAATGCCGACAGATCGTCCAGTTGCTGCAACAACCTGTTGTCGATCTGCGGCAGAACCTCTTGCAGGGTCCGGACCTGTTCGACACCCAGGGCACCGCTGGTCAGCCCGCTGGAGATGGCGGTTTCAAGATCGACAAGCTGATCGCGATACACGCCTCCGTCCAGCGCCTCGGTCATCCTGATGCCATGCGCGAACTCGGATCCGCCATAGCTGATGCGCGACCGGGCAAGCCTGCCGATGTCGCCATTGACCAGATCGGGCGGCAGTTGCCGCGGAACATATTCCAGATCGCCGAAATTGCCGGTGGCCAGCGGCGGCGTCAACTGGAAGGACGCGCCTTTCGACCGCAGGCTTGTGGACAGTCTGGCATATTCCTGCGTGTACCCGGTCGCGACCTCGGCGATCTTGTTCAGGTAATCGCCGATGCTGGCCCTGTTTTCGGGGTCGATGATCAGTTTTTCCATGCCCTCGGGCAGATCCTGCCGCAGATCGGCAAGCTGAAAGACCAATTGCGGATTCAACCCCGAGACCAGCCAGGGCAATGTCTTTTCGGTCCGTGCGACCGCGAAGCCTGCATAAAACTCGAACTGTTCGATCTCGGCTGCGCGGGTTCGGAAAAAGCGCCAGGGGTGATCGTTGACGCTGAGATAGGTATTGTCGTCCTGAAATGGCTGCGGAAGAACGCCGTCGCATTCGATATGGCCGGCGGCACTGCATTTCGCCACGCCGTCCGCAGCCCAGATCGGGTTGCCGCCAATGGGGCGTCCATAGCTGTAGGACTTGTTCATGACGGGCAGCGGAATATTGACCGCCAGCCGCGCCGAGGGCACCAGATCGCGCTGCGTATTCATGGCCTTGCGCTGAACCGGGTTGTTGCCGTCGGCCTCGGGACCGGACCAGGCCAGATCGACATTCAGCGAGGTGATGCCCGGCATCGGCGCATCGCCCGGCGCATCGGCCAGCCCGCGATGTCCCTGACGGGCATTCAGATTGCGCTGCATCGCGTTCAGCCATGTGACCTTGACGCAATCGCCCGCATTGACCGTCAGCACCAGAGGTTCGGGCCGGCCATAGGCGGACTGGATGGCATCGATGATCGTTTTCAGAGAGATATTGGCCCATGATGAAGGGTCGTCGATCATCTCGGGCGTCACCGATTTGATGTCGGCCGGATTGATCAGCCGCCGGGGATCGACGATGGCGAAGAACAGGCCGTTTTCGTCATACAGCTTGTCGGAATAAGAGGTGCCGGTCTGGCCGGTCCGCGCGTCGGGGCCAAAGACCTTGTCGGATTCGATGGCGACGATGGCGGTATGGACATAGGGCGCCAGCGGGTCGCATTCGGCGACCAGTTCGTATTTCGGAGGCACCAGCTTGTACTGAAGCATCCTGAACACCTTGCGCGCGATGTTCTGGTCATCCCCCTTGTCGCGCGCCGCGCGGTCGGCCACAGCATCCGCCTCGCGGCGGGCATCGGCCAGAGGGATCAGCCGGTCCTGATCATTCAGCAATGCCGGTGACGCGGCAATCCCGTCGGCTTCGGCGCTGTCCGGCGGCTCTGCCCCGATTGGCGGTTCGGGCAGGATAAAGCGCAGAACCGGGGTTTCGACCAGTCGATCGGCGGTGATCCGGCCCGGCAGCGGACGGCGCGGGGTGACGTCGAGATCATCGGGCGAAAGCAAGCGCGGATCAAGCTGCGCATTCACGATCCCGTCGCGCAGGGTCAGGCGCGGCGCGGAAAGGTCGCGCACCGCCGGGGTACCCGCACCCGGCACCAGGCTGTCCAGCGGGTTGGTCCTGATCAGCCCGCCGCCCCGGATCAGATCGCCCGGCTGGCGGTCGCCCGGAAAGTTGATCGGCGTGATCAGATCATTCAGATCGGGACGCGGTGGCACGGGCAGTTGATCGGGAATGCGGAAATTCGGCGGAGGCTCCATATCCCCTTTTTCGGGATCGGGGCGGATCAGGCCGGACAGGCCGGGATTCGTGCCCTCGGCCACGGGCGTGCGCAGCGGCCCGCCGGTATTGCCGATCAGCGCATCCATTTCGCGCCCGGTCGCGATCGCCTGATCCGACAGACGCCGCGCAAGGGCAAGATCGTCAGGTGTCGGACCCTCGATCAGGCTTTTCTCGGCCAGTTCCAGCAAGCGCGCGTTGACCTCTTCAAGCTGCCTGAACAGCCTGTCCAGCGCATCCTCGTTTTCCTTGGGAAAGCGCAGTTCGGGCGTAAAGACGCTGTCCTTGTGGACGCGCAGCAGACCCCATGCGCCGTTCCAGATCGCATCCTGCGAACCAAAATGATACAGCGTATCCGCAGGCACCTTTTTCAGCAGACGCGCGCGCGCGATCATCAACTGGCGGTTGGCGTTGGTCAGATAAGTCCTGATCCTTGGATCGGCATTCGGAACCTTGCCGTTCTGCACCGTCATCAGATTGCTGTCATGCAGATAGGATGCGGCAAATTCGAAATGTTCCGAGATGCCGATTTCCTGCGCGGTCTTGCGGCCCTCGATGTCAAAGCAATCGCCCAGCAATTCCTCGAATTTGGTCCAGTAATCCAGATCCGCCGGATCGGTGAAATGCGACGGACCCCGTTCCAGCCAGCGGCGATATTGTTCGGGCCGTCCGGCGCGGGCAACCGCCAGCCCGCCCGCGATCGAGGGCGAGCTGCGGCAGACGCGGGCCAGCGTTTCGCGCGGCGTCACATCGTCGCGCGCCGGCGTGTTCATCGGATAGCTCTGGTCCATGTTCCGGGTCCAGTGATAGCCGTCCAGACTGAAGGTGTGCTGCACCTCTTGCGCGCCCTGGATCAGCCGGATCATCACCGGATCGCCGTCGAACGCGTCCAGAATCGGCGTGACCGGATCGCCATGCACGGGCGACAGGAACACATTCGCCATATCCCCCGCCAGCGAGACGCGCTGCTGGCTGATCTCGCAATCCTCGGTGACACCGGTTTGCAGCATGCCTTCCCAATCGGTCAGCGACCGCGGCGCACATTGACCGGCACCCGACGACCCTTTGCCCAGCCTGAGAGGCAGGGGCTCGCCCCGGTAATTGACCAGATAGGGATCGTGATGATCGACCGAGATAGATTCGGGTCGGGCGGGCGGCGCGACGGGGCCGGCCATCTGGCCCCCGCTGCCTGCCGCGTGACCGGCGGCCATCTGACGCCAATGGATCAGATGTTCCTTCAATTCGGCGATTTCGGCATCTGTCAGCAGGTTGCCGGCCAGATCGGCGGAATGCGCGGGATCGTCGCCCGCCATCCCCGCCGCGACCCAAGCGGGCGCAACATCGCCGGGCGCGCCGTACCAGTTGCCGCTGCTGTCGGTTTCCATGGCCGAGCCGCACAGATCCTTCAGGCGCAGGGGATCGGTTGCGTGTTGCGCCTCGCACAGCAGGGTCATCATGCCCTTCATCCTGACCAGATCGGCATCGGCCAAAGCTTCGGTCGTCAGAATTTTATCCACCTGCTCGGGCGTCATGCTGCGCCGGGGATCATAGAGCGTTGCGAAATCGGCAATGGCCAGCGCATATTCACGAAATTCCGCAATCGAATAGGCATCGGGATGCAGATGCGTCGGATCTGTCAGCGGCAGGCGGTCGATGATGATCTTGCGCGCGCCGACATCCTGATCCGTCGCGTTCACCAGCGACCGGTCCAGACGCGGCGGGGTGCAGTTCAGATTGTCCGCCCCGCAGAACTGGGCCTCTTGCGCCTCGATCACCAGCGCGGTGTAGAACCCGTGCTGCTGGATCGACGAGGGGCCGAAATGGTCGTGGCTGAATACGGTGCGCAAGGTGCGGTCGGCGCTGCCGATACCGGCCGGATCGCCATCGGCGCGGGTTGCCGACAGGATCGGATCGGCAAACCAGCGTTGCGTGGTGGTCTGGAACAGCTCGCGGTGGGCCTGCATCTTCAGCCGCCAGATCTGGCCATAGTATTGCTTCGCGACCTGCCAATACTCCTTGCCCGAAGGATCGTCGTCGGGCGGGCGCAATTCGCAAAGCGGTGTGCTTGACACGCCATCCACGATGGCGCTTTCGCGGATTCTCAGCGCTCCGGGAGGGCGGGCACCGACAATATCGGCGGCGCTGGAGGGCACGTTCTTCGCGGCGCAGATCCGGGCCGCGATTTCATCGGCGGCAAGCGTGCCATCCTCATAGTTGAAGCCGTTGCCCGACCCGTCCGACGAAGTCACGTCGAATTTCACCAGATGGATATGCTGGCCGATCGTGTCGGTGGGCGTGCGGACCTGAAAATCGTCCAGCTCCAGATCCTTGGGCAATTCGTTCGTGTGCCGGAACTCGATGCATTCGCCGGAAAGGGCGCGGAAGAAGAACGGCTCTTCGCTGGCCGAAACCTTGGGCGAGATGCGGCCGTTCCCGTCCTTGTAATTGCCCGAATTGACGCTGAGAACATTGATGCGGCCCTGCGGATCGTGCCAGCCCGCCCGGTTCGTCACCAGATCAACCTGCACCGCCGACCCCTCATAGCGGCGATAGCCGATGACACCGGGATCGGCGACAAATTCCAGATCGGTTCCGGTCAGGCCCGACAGAAAGGGTTCCTGTTCGACGGTCAGGGGCGGCAGCGCGATGGGGACCACCGATCCGCCCTTCTTGTAATACAGGTGCTTGCGGCCATGCGGGTTCTTGTCGTCGCGCCGCCAATGCACCCAGTTGGCCACATCGCTGTCGCCCGCCGTCAACGGATTGACCGAACCCGGCAGACCCGCCGCATCCGAGGCCCACAGCGGATAGGCCGTCACGCCAACGCGAAAAACATAATCGCCACCTGGCTGACGCTGTACCGTGCCCATGCCCTTGGGCGCGCCGCAGGGATCGGCGAAGGGCGCGCCGGGCTTGGGGGCCGATGAATTAACCAGAACCAGCGGATCCGCCAGCAGGGTACTGCCGCCCGGACTGCCATAGCCGCCCTTGCCGGGCTGATACTTGGTCGGCGCGCCAGTGGCCGAGAACAACCGCAAATCGGTCGTGCTGTTGTTGGCGTCGTCATAGACCTTGCCGTTGTGATGGAACCCCATGCCCGTCCGCTCGATGGGCGAGCCGTTGTAATCCAGCAGCTTGATTTCCGCTGTTTTCAGCTTCATCGTCAGATCGCCAAGCGCCAGCGCCTTGGCGACAATCTGCGCCTGCTGCGCCTCGCGCGCGGTGGGGGCCAGGGCATCGGCCAGCGACGTGACCGGCGAGGCCAGCGGCGGCAGCGCGGGAACCGTGAACGGGAAGGCGCGCGTGGCATTGTCGGTCACGACATGGCGCGGCAGGCCGCCATCCAGATATTCATCCGTCACATCGTCGCCGTTCAATTGCCGCGCAATATCCATCGGCGCCTGCGGCGGGCGGTGGCCCGGATCGCCGTCGATATAAAACGGATAGCCCGCAAACGTGTCTATCAGGGCGTTGCCGGTGGCCTTGACCGTGCCATCGGCCAGCAGCACCGCGTCCTCATCGGGATAGGTGGGCAGCAGCGGCCAGGGCTGACCCGGCAGCGGGACCAGCGCGGGAACCGGCGTGCCGACCTGACTGGCGACGCCATTCTCGGAACTGATCCAGCGGCCGGTTTGCTGATCGACGGAACCGGGGCGCTTTTTCTTGCGGGTATCCGCGTCCATCTCGGCCAGAGACAGATTCGCCTCCCATTGGCCATCGGGCAGCTTGCGGGTGCCATCCTCCAGCACGTCATGGACGCGCCACAATTCCCACATGCCTTGCGCGAAATGCGGGTAGAGGTGGCAATGAAAGATCGAATCCCCCGGCGTGCGGTTGCGGTTGCCCGAGCCAAGCTGTTCGTACCAGCCGCCCTCGCCGGGCTGGCCCTTGTGATAGACCTCAAGCCCGCCGCCATAGATGTTATAGGAAAAGCCCTGCTGCGGCGCGACGGTCTGGCTGTCCAGATAGGCCCCGCGATTGGCGTCATTACCGGCGAACCACTGATGCGCATGCAGGTGGAACACATGGGTTTCCTTGGGTCCGGCATGGAAATTGCGGAACACCACCGGGTCGTTCAGATAGGAATGATGCACATTCGAGGGATCGTCGCTGAACTGTTCCAGCAGCGCCGGATCGCCATTCGCCCATGAGGTCAGAAAAAATTCCTCGTACAGGCATTCGGCGCAATTCGCCGCCGGGCCGATCCCCTTGCGATTGGCCAGCAGCATGTCGCCCATGCCGCTTGCGCCGTAATTGATGGCAAACCCGTCGCGAACCCCGGAAAGCTGACCGGCGGCAAAATCGCCCAGTTCCTCGTAGTTACGGGTATAGAAGCTTTTCAGTTCATCATGGAAAAATACAGAAAATTCACGAAACGCCGCGTCCTGTTTCTTTTCCTTTTCCGAGGCGGGTTCATAAATGATCGCGTTCAGATCGGAATGAACGATCTCATGCGCATTCGTGACGTGCAATTGCAGCATGTTCAGATAGGGCAGCCCGGTGGGCTGGCCGTTATCTGTCAGGTCATAGCTGTCCAGCGCACCCAGATCGGTACGCGAATGGCGGAGCCGCGCCGCGCTCCAGACGGTGTCGAACGTTTTTTTCGAAACCTGACTGCGGTACCATTTCGACCCGGCGGGTTCGACCACCACCGCGCCGAACAATCCGTGCGTGATCGACCCGCCATCGCCTTCTCCGCCTGACGGCGCGGCGGTCGAGGCCATGAAGAACGGTCCCTCCTGATCGGCGCGGTAATAGCAATCAACGCTGTCGCCCGGCGCGATGGCGCGCAGACCAAGGCAGGCGCGATCCGGCGAGGTCGTATTCCCCGCCCTGTCCATCCCGAAGGCCGTCAGCCCCTGAATGCCGAAATTCAGGCCACGGCTTGCGGGCCAGTCGCTTGCTTCCGCAGCATTTCCGGGGGAACCGGCCGGCCTGCTCTGGCACAGCCTCTCGCCGTGCGCCACCTGACTTTCGCTGCCTTCCGACACCCAGTTGCGAATGCGGTGATAAAGCGAGCCGAAATTGCCCGTGGCCACGGCCTCGTCCTTGCCTGCCGGGCAATAGGTCGCGGACATGTCGGGGGCCTGTTCACGCAGCAGGTTTTGCAGCCGCAGATGCAGGATGTCGCCAGCATTCGCGCGCAGCACCATGGGGCGCGCACGCTTGCAGTCGCGCAGCCGGACCTGACCCGGCTTCATGTCGGCGACGGGAAGGGCAATGCCCGGATCCTCGTCGCAGGCATCCGCAGTGATCGCCGAAGGCGCCTGATCGACCCTGACCACATCGCGGCGCAGGGCGTAGATCATGCCGTATGGGTTGAAGCTGCCAAAGCGGTTATAGACCAGCATCTGATCCAGCGCGACCACATCCGCGCAAAGGGTACGGCCATAGCCGTTTGCGGAGGTTCGGCCATCGGCCTTGTTGACCGCATCGTGAACCGGCACGCAGTTTTCCATGCCCTGCGCGCGGGCCGTGCCTGTATCGGCCAGAACCATCACAGCGACGGAAAGGAACATGAATGAAAAGGTTTTTGCGGCAAAATTGTTAAACATGGCATCATCCCGTCTGGAACCGACATCAAGCGCCTTCAGACATGACGTTAACACAGGAATCCGATTTTTTTTACCGGTCGCTAAATTTTTTTATATGAAAATAGATTCATCCGATTCCGGAACAAAAACCATTCCCCAAAAAAAGTTTATTTAGACAATTCCGTTCAGAAATGATTTCGAAAATCCAGTTAATTAACATAAGTTAGTCTTGATGGATATTATGTGCACCCAAATCCAAAAGCCGTGCCCCTTTTCGCGCCGTTTTCCAGACGGATGCCATATCCCGGCACGCCACCGTACCGGGACAGGGGATGGCAGAACGGTCCTGATCAAGAATCGGGCAAACCTGCCAGCGCAGGTTGTTCGGGGGCCTGCCCGGCCCCCGCAACGCGACTTACCCGGCGACCGGATGGCTTAGCGCGGTCTCGACCCCGCGCAGCTCGGCCAGCCCTTTCAGGCGGCCGATGGCCGGATAGCCGGGCTGCCCGCCCCGGCCAAGATCGTCCAGAATGTCCTGCCCGTGATCGGGACGCATGGGGATTTCGGCATCGCTGCGCCCCGCCTCGCGCCGCCGCTCCTCTTGTCGCAGGATGGCTGCGATCAGCGCCACCATGTCGGTCTGACCGCCCAGATGTTCGTCCTCGAAGAACGAGACAGGCACGGCCTCGGCCTCACGGCGGACATTGCGCAGATGCAGGAAATGCACGCGGTCGCCCAGACGGTCCATCATGCCGGGCAGGTCATTGTCGGGACGCGCCCCAAGCGAGCCGGAACACAGCGTGATCCCGTTCGCGGGCAGATCGACGGCGGCGACTCGTTCGGCGTAATCCGCCTCGGTGGACATGATCCGGGGCAGACCCAGCAGACCAAAGGGCGGATCGTCGGGATGGCAGCACAGGCGCAGGCCCAGTTCCTGTGCGACGGGGGCGACCTGTTCCAGAAAATCGTGAAAATTCCGGCGCAGCACCGCATCGGTCACGGGCGCATAGCTTTCCAGCAGATCGCGCACATCCTGCAGGCTGAAGCTTTCGGCTGCGCCCGGCAGGCCGAACACCACATTGCGGACCAGCCCCTCGCGCCGCGCCTCGTCCATGGCGGCAAAGCGGCGGGCGGCCTGATCGCGGACGGATTCGGAAAAATCCTCTGCCGCGCCCTTGCGTTGCAGGATGTGGATGTCAAAGGCCGCAAAGTCGATCAGATCGAACCGCATGCAGGTCGCGCCGGTGGGGCGGCGCCATGCCAGATCGGTCCGGGTCCAGTCCAGCACCGGCATGAAGTTGTAGCACACCACCTCCAGCCCGCAGGCGGCGAGGTTTCTCAACGATTGCCGGTAGTTCTCGAAGATCGTTTCGAGATCGCCTTCGCCGATCTTGACGCTCTCATGGATCGGCAGGCTCTCCACGACATTCCAGCGCAGACCGAGGCTCCGATCCGCTTCGATGATCGCTTTGCGCT
>NZ_JBKEBL010000092.1:0-46614 GCF_047973135.1 Paracoccus sp. (in: a-proteobacteria) | reverse complement strand
GAAACATCCATGGTGAGGCTCGGCATCCTGAAGAACTGCGGCTTTGGGTGTAGGAACCATAAAACTACAGCTCTTCAAGTAGTTAAGCCAGTCTCACCAACTCCTCATGCATAATTCGGGTTAGCGTTTGCGCGAACCAGTCCAGCCCGACCCTCCAGTCGGTCAGCAGATGCTTGGTCAGATAGCTGGCGGCGATCATCCGCACACGGTTGTGCATCCGGCCCGTCACGAACAATTCGCGCAGCCCTGCATCGACGATGGGAATGCCGGTCCGGGCGCGCCTCCAGTTTTCAGCCTGATCGTTGCCGGGTTTCCACGGAAAGCCGTTCCATTCCCGCCGCCAGCAATCGCGGTCCATCCGGGGATCGTCATGGAACAGGTCACGGGCAAATTCGCGCCAGCCCAGTTCGCGCAGAAAATCCTCGGTGCCCTGACGGCCTTCGTGCCATGCCGCCTGGCACAGGTGCCAGATGCGGCGGGCGCTGATCTCGCCCACCGCCAGCGCATCCGACAGGCCCGACGTCCCCGCGCGCCAGGGCAGGTCGCGCTGCTCGCGATAGGTTCCGACCGGGCCATCCAGAAAGGCCCGCAGCCGGTCACGGGCCGCATCCTCGCCCGCCTCGACATGCCGGGCCACAACGTCCCATCCGTGGCGCATGGCCAGCCGCGCCTCGGGCCAGTCGGCGCCGTCGCTGGCGGGCCATGTCGCGGGCGGCGTCAGGCGCGGGGCGTCCAGCGGCGGGGCGACGGGATGGGCGCGCAGCGCCCGCCAGAAGGGCGTAAAGACCTTGTAGGCCCCGTCCTGCCCCGTCCGCACCGCGCCGCGCGGCACCAGATCGGCCTGATGATGCATCACCAGCCGCGCTCCGCCCCGTTCCGCCGCCTGCACCAGCCCAGCATCGCTGGCAAAGGGGAAGCCTGCGGTCGCGTCGATCCGCCTTGCACCGGTCTCGCGCACGATGGCCTCGATCACCGCCGCCGGATCACCCCTGCGCACAATCAGCCGGCTGCCCTGCCGTCGCAGGCTGGCATCCAGCAACGGCAGGGACATCGCCTGACGCTGCGCGCTGGCCGGGTGGGCACGCGCCTCGGCCGGATCGAGGATCACCAGCGGGATCACAGCCCCCACCCCTTCCGACGCGACCAGCGCCGGATGATCGTCCAGCCGCAGGACGCGCCGGAACCAGCAGATGACGGTCATCGGCGTCTCCTATCCGATGGAGGGCAGGGCATTGTCACCCCGCACGCGGGTGATATAGCTGGTTTTCGTCCCGTTGAAACGTCAAGGCCCGCCAAAATGTCCGATCCAGCCCGCCCTGCCGGTTTCGTCTCGCTGGTATCCGCCGGACCCGGCGATCCCGAATTGCTGACCCTGAAAGCCGCGAAGCGCCTGCAACAGGCGCAGGTGGTGCTGTATGACGATCTGGCCTCGGGGCCGGTTCTGGACCATGCCGGACCTGAAGCCGAACTGATCCCCGTGGGCAAACGCGCGGGCCGCCCTTCGGCCCGGCAGGAACATGTGAACGAATTGCTGGTCAGCCACGCACAGGCAGGCCGCCGCGTCGTGCGGCTGAAATCCGGCGATGCGGGCATCTTCGGCCGCCTGGAAGAGGAACTGACCGCCCTGACCGCCGCAGGCATCCCGTTCGAGATCGTGCCCGGCGTCACCTCGGCCAGCGCGGCGGCGGCGGCGGCGGGCATTCCGCTGACGCGTCGCCTGACCTCGCGCCGGGTACAGTTCATCACCGGGGCCGATGTGACCGGCCGCCTGCCCGAAGATCTGAACTGGTCGGCTATCGCCGATCCGGCGGTCACGACGGTGGTGTTCATGGGCCAGCGCAGCTTTCCCGCGCTGGCGGAACGGTTGCAGGAACATGGGCTTCCCGGCTCCACCCCCGCCCTTTTCGCCGAGGCCGTGGGCCATCCGCATCAGCGCCTGCTGCACAGCACCGTGGCACAACTGGCGCGTGTTCTGCGGCAGGCCAAGGTCATGCAGCCGGGGCTGATCCTTTACGGTCCGCTGGCCTTCCACGACCGGCAGGGCACCTGAAATTCTGGTTAACAAAGTGTATTTACATAAAATACTGCCGACATAAAGGCTGAAATCCGGCCCTGTTGAACACATCCTAACCTTCGTCGCCAATATAGGGCGGCAGTGGCGATTCCCGCCTTCCGGGTGAAAAATGCTGACCTGCCGGCACGTGGCCACCTATGGGGCCACGGATCAGACATGGCTGTCTGGTTTGTCAGATTTGACAAGCGCGCAGATCCGCGGGCAGAACCTGCTGATCGCGACGACGCAATTGCGCGGCGGCGGGGTCAGCTCCTACAGCTTCAGCGACCCCGATACGCCGCTGAAGCGGATCGACACGCAGCCCTTTCGCGGCGGGCTTGTCTATCAGGGCGATCTGCATCTGACCCCGCTAAGCCTTGACGGTGGTAATTTCGTTCATCTGTCGGGTGCCGGAAAGGCAGATCATCTGGGCATCGGCCTTTCCCCGTCTGGCGCGCTGACGGGCTTTGCCACGTTGTTCGCCTCTGGCAGCCTGGGGACGGCGATCACCGCCATGGGACAGACGGGCAGCGGCGCGGGCAGCCTGATCCATGCCGCCGGAAAGGGCGATCAGGGTTTCACAGTCTACAGGATCGGGGCGAATGGCGTCCCGGTCAAGACCTCGGAAATCGCGATCACCGCCAGCGGCACGGCCAGCGGCGCCTCGGTCGATCAGATCGTCCAGACCGAGGCCGGGGGAAAACGCTTTCTGGTCGCGGTTTCAGGCCTTGGCGATTTCATCTCGACGCATCCGCTGTCCGATACCGGCCAGTTGGGCACCAGCATCGTGCATCTGGGCGCAATGGGGGCCGGTTATGGAACACCCACGGCGGTCGAGGCCGTCCAGACCGGCGGCCGCAGCTTTGTCATTGTCGCGGCGGCGGGCACATCCTCGCTGACAGTGTTCCGGCTGTCCACGGATGGCACGCTGACCCCGACCGACCACATCCTCGACGAGCTGACCACCCGCTTTCAGAACATCCGCGCGCTGGAAACCGTCCAGATCGGCAACCGCGTGCTTGTCTTTGCCGGGGGCACGGATGACGGCATCAGCATCTTTGCCCTGCAACCGGACGGGCGGCTGCTGCATCTGCAAACCATCGCCGACAACAACGCGATGACGCTGGCCGATGTGACCGATATCGAGGCGCAGGTCGTCGGCGGCAGGATCGCGCTGTTCGTGGCCTCGGGGCGCGAAACGGGGATCACCCAGCTTTCCCTTGATCCCGGCCATCCGGGCCTGACCGGAATGGCCGCAATCCGCACCGCCACGGGCAGCGGCGATGACGATCTGCTGCTGGCACAGGCGGGCACGTCGCGGCTGATCGGCGGCGCGGGCGACGACATCCTGATCGCCACCAACCGCGCCATCACCATGGAGGGCGGGCCGGGCGCGGACACATTTGTGCCTTCGAATTTCAACGGCAAGATCACCATCGCCGATTTCGAGCCCGGTTACGACCGGCTGGACCTGTCGCAACTGGGCATGATCCGCAGTACCTGGCAACTGAAATATTCGGTGCTCGCTGGCGGCATTCGCATCCGCTATCAGGATACGACCCTTGACATCCTGATCAGGGATGGCCGCAGCCTGAGCGCCGGTTACTTCTCGAACGAGATGTTCCCGATCGCGCATTACAAGGTCGCGGCGGTAGATCCGACCCGGATCAGCCCGATCCCCTCGACCATCGGGAAATACCTGTTCGGTTCCGCGAACGCCGACACGCTGCTTGGCGGCAGCGGCAGCGACTCGATCCATGCGGGGGGCGGGAACGATGTCGTCGCGGGGCAATATGGCGATGACACGATCCACGGCGAGGCCGGGCACGATACCCTGCGCGGCCAGACCGGCAACGATCTTATCTATGCCGGTGCGGGGAATGACAACCTGTTCGGCGACGCGGGCGCGGATCGCCTGTCAGGACAGGACGGGAACGATTCCCTGTGGGGGGATACGGGGCACGATCAGCTTGACGGGGGCGCGGGGAACGACCGCATCTGGGGCGGAAGCGACAATGACCGGCTGACGGGCGGGGCCGAAAACGACACGCTCAGCGGCGATGGCGGGCATGACCTGCTGACCGACGACCGCGGCGACAACCTGCTGATCGGCGGAACCGGAAATGACACGCTGATCTCGGGGATGGGGCAGGACCAGTTGCGCGGCGATGACGGGGCCGACCTGATGCGCGCGGGCGACGGGTCCGACAGCCTGTGGGGCCATGCCGGGAACGACCGCCTGTCCGGCGAGGGCGGCAACGATTTTTTGTTCGGCGGCGAAGGCAATGACTGGCTGTCCGGCGATAACGGCAACGACCTGCTTGACGACCGAAGCGGGCACAACACGCTAAGCGGCGGGGCTGGCGACGATGTCCTGACGACGGGCGCGGGCAATGACCTGCTGTATGGCGGCGAAGGCCATGACCGGCTGAATGCCGGGGATGGCAACGACCGGCTGTTCGGCGACAATGGTCATGACACGATGATCGGCGGGCGCGGGAACGATTATCTGGCGGACAGCGCGGGCTTTAACCGGTTCGAGGGGCAGGATGGCGACGACACTGTCACGGGCGGATCCGGCCGTGACAGCATCCGGGGCGGCGCAGGCCGCGATTTTCTGGCTGGCGGGGCCGACTACGACCGCCTGTCGGGCGATGCGGGCAATGACCGGATTCTGGCCGGGGCCGGGGCCGATACCGTCTATGGCGGCGACGGGCGCGACGCCATCCACGGCGACGGAGGCAATGACCGGCTGTTCGGAAACACGGGAAACGACTGGATTTTCGGCGATCAGGGCAATGACCTGATCCGCAGCGGCAAGGGTAATGACAACCTGCGCGGCCATGCCGGGCGGGACCGGATTTTCGGCGATCAGGGCAATGACCGGATCTGGGGAGGAATCGGGGCCGACCGGATCTGGGGAGGTGCGGGCAAGGATCGGCTGTTTGGCAACGGCCAGAACGACCGGCTGGACGGCGGGGCGGGAAATGACCGCCTGTCGGGCGGGGCGGGCACGGATGTGCTGTTCGGCGGGCACGGGGCCGACATTCTGACAGGGGGGCCGGGGCGCGACACATTCGTCTTTCGCCACAGATCCGACAGCCCGGATCACGGTGGCGACCTGATCACCGATTTCCGCCACGGCATCGACCGGATCAATCTGGCCGCGCTGGACCTGAGCCATATCGGCAATGTGGGGCTCAGCGGCGACGATCAGTTGCGATGGGATCATGCCGGCGGGCAGACCCATATCTATATCGACATCTCTCCGGGGCAAGGCCATGACATGCTGATCCGTGTTGCCGGATATGTCGATCTGGACCGGGACGATTTCCTGCTTTAGCCCGTCAGCCGCGCCACTGCCCAACGCGCCGCCTCGGCCACTACCGGATCAGGATCGCCGGTCAGCCTCTGCGCCACCCCTCGCAATCCCGGATCGCCCGAATTTCCGATGGCATACAGCACGTTGCGCACCAGCCGGTCGCGCCCGATCCGCTTGACCGGACTGCCTGCGAAACGCTGCCGAAAGCCTGCATCGTCCAACCCCGCCAGTTCCGCCAGCGCCGGGGCCGAGACAACCCCGCGATAGCGCATCTCGGTCCCCGCCTGCGCGAACTTGTTCCAGGGACAGACCGCAAGGCAATCGTCACAGCCATAAACCCGATTACCCAGCAACGGGCGCAGATCGGGATCGACAGGCCCCTTATGTTCAATCGTCAGATAGGAAATGCAACGCCGCGCGTCCAGCCGATATGGCGCTGGAAAGGCCCCGGTGGGGCAGATGTCCAGACAGGCGCGGCATGTCCCGCAATGCGAGACCTCTGGCGCGTCAGGGGGCAGCGCGATGGTGGTGAAGATCGCGCCCAGAAAGAACCAGCTTCCCAGATCGCGCGACAGAAGGTTGGTATGCTTGCCCTGCCAGCCCAGGCCAGCCGCCTGCGCCAGCGGCTTTTCCATCACCGGAGCGGTATCGACAAAGACCTTGATCGCCTCGCCCGGCACCTGTTCCAGCAACCAGCGGCCGACGCGCTTGAGCCGTTTCTTGACCAGGTCATGATAGTCGCGCCCCTGCGCATAGACGCTGATCGCCGCCCGGTCGCGTGCCTTCAGCACCGCCAGCGGGTCGTGATCGGGGGTGTACAGTTCGGCCAGCATGATCACCGATTTCGCCTCGGGCCACAGGGCCGCCGGATCGCCGCGCCATGCTGTCCGCTCGGCCATCCAGCCCATCTGGCCGTGATGCCCCGCCGCCAGAAACGCCTGCAAGCGCGCCGCGATCTCGGGCACCGCCTCGGGCCGGGTCACGCGCATCTGCGCAAAACCCGCCTCGGTCGCCATGGCCCCAAGCGCGGCTTTCAGTCCGGCCCCCGGCCTATCCGAAGTCAAGCTCGGCATAATGCGGGGCCGGATGGATGCCCGGCACCTGATCGGCCAGCACGCCGCGAAAGGCCGGACGCGACTTGATCGTCGCATACCAGTCGCGCAGCGCCTCGGACCGGTCCCAGTCCACGTCGGAAATATAGTCCAGGCAGGAAAAATGCGCCGCCGCCGTAAAATCGGCCAAAGACAGCGTGTTTCCGGCCAGCCAGCGGCGTTCCTCAAGCAGGGTCGTCAGATAGTCGATATGTTCCTTGATCGCGCGCAGCCCGTCCTTGACCGCCCGGCTGTCAGGATAGCCCGAGCGCATGATTTTTTTCCACACCCTCTCGCCCATGATCGGCTGCGTCACCTCGGCGTTGAACTTGTCGTCGAACCAGGCGCACAGCCGCCGGACCTCGTGCCGTTCCAGCGGGTTGTGCGGCATCAGGCGCGGATCGGGCGCGATCTCGTCCAGATATTCGACAATGGCCTGACTTTCTGCCAGCGTGTGACCATTCAGTCGAAGAACCGGCAGCTTGCCGGCCGGGTTGCGACGTCGCAGGTCAGGTGGGCTTTCCCAATAGCGCTCCTCGACCAGTTCGACCTCGATCTTCTTTTCGGCCAGCACCAGCCGCACCTTGCGGCAAAAGGGCGACAGCATCGAATGATACAGCCGCGTGGTCTGCGTGTTGGTATTCATGGACTGATCGAGACCCCGATATTGCGCAACGGCACCTTGATAAGACCGCCGCCCGCGCGATTCAACCGGTGCGGCGGTTCAGAAACAATCCGCCCGCCCATCCTGCGCAATGGTCGCCGCGCCATCGGCAATCGCCCGCGACCGGTCCGAGCCGCGCGCGGGGCTGCGCGACAGGGGCGCGGGCAGGACTGCGGCCAGCCGCGCCGCCTGCACCCCGGTCAGCCGGTCCGGCGTGGTGCCGAAATATTCGCGCGCGGCCGCGCCTACGCCGAAAATCCCCGGCCCGAATTCCGCCACGTTCAGATAAATCTCAAGGATCCGCCGCTTGGACCACAACGCCTCGATCATCGGGGTATAAAGGGTTTCCAGCACCTTGCGCGGCCAGCTTCGCCCCTGCCACAGGAACACGTTCTTCGCCGTCTGTTGCGAAATGGTCGAGGCCCCCCGACCCGACCCCGAACGGATCACCTTGCGGATTTCGGTCATGTCGAACCCCCAGTGCCGACAAAAATTCGCATCCTCGGCCGCCACGACCGAGCGGCGCAGCACCGGCGCGATCTTCTCAATTTCCACCCAGTCGCGCGGCTTTTGCGGATGTTCGCGTGCGGCGGCAAGCATGGTCAGCGTGGTGGGCGGATTGATCAGCCCGTAAATCCCGACCTGAACCGCCATCAGCAACAGCAACCGCAGCGCCAGCCACCGCCCCCAGATCACCACCCGCCGCAAAGGCCGCCAGCGCGCGCGCCCCGGCTGCGCGGCGTCGTCATGCACCGTTTCAGGCGAGGGAGAGCGGAAAAGAGCGCGCAGGAACATGGGCCGAACTCGCACGCAAGCCGGGTCGGCGTCAAGCCGGGTCAGAGCTTTTACAGGGCACAATGCGACCGGAAAGCCTGCCAGATCGAACTCGTATGACAACAGGTTCATGACACCCGGTAATATGATAAATTTCAACAAAAGCCTGTTTATTTGTATGATCTTTTTTTCCTCGAAATCTCCTTAGGAATGAATCTGCCCCCGATGCTTCTCGTATCCGGCGACCCGCCGTTCAGGCCTAAACCGGTCCCCGCTCATTGTTTCGAGCCTGTTTTTGAAGAATTGGCCGTTGTCGCGGCACAAACCTATTGTAATCCGCCCACCAATCTTTATAGTAGAAAGCGCCACTTTTTAAATTGATAAATTACATATCCCAATGTCTTAAGGAGTTGCGATTATGCATACAAGACTCGCCCTGGCCGCCACGGCCCTTGGTGCCTTTGCCTTGTCCGCTGCGCCCTCGCAGGCCGTCACCTATGGCGATACTATCACCTTCACCGCTGAGCTTGTGGAAAAGAATTTCACATGCTATCCACCTGATCCGGCTGCTGCCGCGCCTTGTGTCGACACCGATCCCCACTACAACGCCGTGACAAACTCGTTTCCGTCCTATGGCCTGAAGGTCGGCGACGTTGTTGACGGAGAAATTCGGCTCGACACCACGCAGATAGTCTGTACCTTGGGCGGAAAAAACTGCTTCTTTGGCGATGGCTTTCTGTTCATGTATGGCGGTCCATCGCTTTTGGATTTCGGCATAAACAGCGAAGTTTCGTCCTCATTTAATATTTCCACCGGACGTTATTTTCTCATGACAGATTATTTAATTCACCCAGTGAATGGTGAAAGATCTAATTATGGCCCGGTGAGCTTCGCCCTTTCGGACATCGTCATTAACGGCGTCCCCGTGCCTGCGGTCCCGCTTCCGGGTGGATTACCCCTGTTGCTTGGGGCGGTGTCGGTTCTTGGGCTTGGGCGTCGCTTTATGCGAAAAGCCTGACGCCATTTCGGTGATCATCGCAAAAACAAAATAGTCATGGGTCGATGGACAACGCGCCATCGGCCCCCCACGTTATTTCGTTGGCCCTTTACTTTTGCCTTGCGGCCCGCCCCATGCACCAAGCGCGTTGTTCGGGCGAATAAATTTCGTATCGCTTTAACGGGTTGGCGATTTTTCAGGCAGACCCTGTCGGAAAAAGTTGAATTGTTCCCCGATCCCCGGTATGATCTTATATACACTCATTATAAATTGATTAATATCAAATGCAAAATTAACTGTATTAAAAATAGGGAATTTGTGAGATGTCTATCAAATCAAGCATGGCCGTTCTGGCCCTTGGCTGGGCGGTGCTGCCCGCCACCCCCGTGCAGGCCGCCACCTATAGCGAAAGCTACACCTTCAACGCCGAACTTGTAACCAAAGAGTTCACTTGCCAGCCTGATATCGCCACTGGTGACTACGAACTTTGCAACGATGCCGATCCCCAGTACGCCGACGCGACACGTTCCCTCTTGCCCTTTGACATGGCTGTTGGCGCGGTCTTTACGGGCGCAATCAATATTGACATTGACGATGTGAATGACCGCATTGTCGGGATCACCTGTGATCTGGGCGGGAAAAACTGCCTGTTCAATACTGATTTGCTGAACAGTGCCCCTTTTGGCCCGCGCCCCGTGCTGGATTTCAGCGAGAACTCTGTGGTCAGCTCGGTTTTCAATTTCCAGACTGGAACCTATGGCTACGTTACCGACTATCTGTCCCTTCCCAGTGGCAATTCTGTCGGTCACTTCTATTACAGCAACGTACGTTTCAACCTGTCCGACGTCGCTTATAATGGTAAACCTTCGATCATCCCCCTGCCTGGCGGTTTGCCTTTGTTGCTTGGCGCGATGGGCGTTCTGGGGCTTGGGCGCAAGCTGAGGAAAAAGGCGTAAGCTCCGGCGCTAGAGAAAGCTCTGCGGATCTATGTCTACCGCAAGCCGCAGGTTCACCGGCGGTTTGTGCGGGGCCAGCCAGTCCGTGATGGCCACTTGCAGCGGGGCCTGACGGGGGGCATGGATCAGCATGCGCATGCGGTGACGCCCCCTTATGCGGGCAATCGGGGCGGGAGCCGGGCCCCAGAGTTCGGCCCCCGCCTCGCGCAGGGGCGCGGCATGTGCCGCAAGGTGGCGGGCGAAATCCGCGACCACGGCCAGATCGGGATGTGACAGGATGATGCCCGCCAGCCGTCCAAAGGGCGGCATCGCGGCGGCCTGCCGGGCCGCCGCCTCGGCGTTCCAGAACGCCTCGTCCTCGCCGGACAGGATGGCGCGGATCACCGCATGGTCGGGCTGATGGGTTTGCAGCAGCGCCACGCCCGGCGCATCCCCCGGCAGCCGCCCGGCCCGGCCCGCGACCTGCCGCATCAGTTGGAACGACCGCTCCGCCGCGCGCAGATCCGCCCCTTGCAGGCCCAGATCGGCGTCGATCACCCCCACCAGCGTCAGGCGCGGGAAATTGTGGCCCTTGGCGACAATCTGGGTGCCAATGATGATGTCGGTATCGCCCGAGGCGATTTCGGCGATGGTTTCCTTCAGCGCGCGGGCCGAATGGAACAGATCCGAGGACAGTACCGTCGCCTTCGCATCCGGGAATCGCGCCGCGACCTCTTCGGCGATCCGTTCGACACCGGGTCCGATGGGGGCCAGCTTGCCCTCGGCCCCGCAAGAGGGGCAGGCCGTGGGGATGGGGCGCGTCTCGCCGCATTGGTGACAGACGAGGCGGTTCTGGAACCGGTGTTCGACCATCCGCGCATCGCATTGGTGGCAGCCGATCTGTTCGCCGCAGGCGCGGCAGACCGTGACCGGCGCAAAGCCCCGGCGGTTCAGGAACAGCAGCGATTGCTGGCCCTGCGCCAATCTCGCCTCGACCGCGCGGGCCAGAGTGGGGGAAATCCAGCGCCCCGAGGGCATATCCTCGGCGCGCAGGTCAATGGCGGACATGTCGGGCAGTTCCGCCTCGCCATAGCGGGCGCGCAGATCCAGCCGCCTGTATTTGCCCCCCGCCGCGTTCACCCAGCTTTCCAGCGATGGCGTGGCCGAGGCCAGCACCACCTGCGCCCCACAGATCGAAGCGCGCAGCACCGCCATGTCGCGGGCGTTATAGTAAACCACGTCCTCTTGCTTGTAACTGCTGTCATGTTCCTCATCGACGACGATCAGGCCCAGATCGCTGAAGGGCAGGAACAGCGCTGATCGCGCGCCGACCACCAGCCCGACCTCGCCGCGGCCCGTCATGTGCCACAGGCGGCGGCGCTCGGTCCGGGTGATGCCGCTGTGCCATTCGCCGGGGCGCGCACCGAACCGTGCCTCGACCCGGTCCAGAAACTCTGCCGACAGGGCGATTTCGGGCAGCAGCACCAGCGCCTGCCGTCCCCGCGCCAGACATTCCGCAACCGCCTCAAGATAAACCTCGGTCTTGCCCGATCCGGTGACGCCGCGCAGCAGCGTGGTGCCATAGCCGCCTGCCCGGATCGCCGCGCGCAGGGTATCGGCAGCCGCCTGCTGATCCTGGGCCAGCGGCTTGCCGGGCAGCGCCGGGTCCAGCCGGGGATAGGGCAGATCGCGCGGTGCCTGAATCTCGGCCAACGAGCCCTGCGCGACCAGCCCCTTGACGACCGATGCCCCCACCCCCGCCAGATGCGCCAGCTCGGACGGCGCAAGGCTGGCCCCGCCATGATCGGCCATGACGTCCAGCACGCGCTGCCGCGCCTCGGTCATGCGGTCGGGGGGATTGCCTGCGGGCACGATCACCCGGCGCGCGGCGGGCGGCTTGTCCAGATCGGGGGCGCGGGTTGCCATGCGCAGCATCAATGGCAGAGACGTCAGGGTATAATCGGCAGCGCGGGTCAGAAAATCGATGAAACCGGGCGTGAAGGGCTGCGCCTCCAGCACCCGCGCGACAGGGCGCAGCTTGGCAAGGTCAAAGTCGCCGCACCCCGCGCCCTGGACCAGCCCCGGCACCCGGCGCGGTCCCAGAGGCACCAGCACAAGCTGTCCCTGCCGGACTCCGCCCTCGGGGGCCAGATAGTCCAGCACGCCCACAATCTCGGTCGTCAGAACCGCGATCCGGGAACGGGCGGGAAAGAAGGTTGGCAAGGTGTCACGCATCACCCGCGATAAAGCCGATCCTTGCGACGGGTTGCAAGCCCGGCGATGCGCCCTTTCCGCGCCCCCCCTTTTGCGCTATCACCGCCCGCAAAACCGTGCAGAGGAACCCGGCCATGAAATTCTTTGTCGATACCGCTGATGTCGATGCCATCCGCGAACTGAACGATCTGGGCATGGTGGACGGCGTGACCACCAATCCCTCGCTGATCCTGAAATCGGGCCGCGACATCACCGAAGTCACGCGCGAGATCTGCGGCATCGTCGCAGGCCCGGTCAGCGCCGAGGTGGTGGCCGAAAAGGCCGATGACATGGTCCGCGAGGGCAAGATTCTGGCACGGATCGCCGATAACATTGCCGTCAAGGTGCCGCTGACATGGGACGGGCTGAAAGCCTGCCGCGCGCTGTCGGATGACGGGCACATGGTCAATGTGACCCTGTGCTTTTCGCCGGCGCAGGCCATTCTGGCGGCCAAGGCCGGAGCGACCTTCATCAGCCCCTTTATCGGGCGTCTGGACGATATTCATCTGGACGGCTGCGACCTGATTGCCGACATTCGCGAAATCTATGACAATTACGGGTATGAGACGCAGATCCTCGCGGCCTCGATCCGTTCGGTCAACCATATCATCGAGGTGGGCAAAATCGGCACCGATGTGATCACCGCACCGCCCTCGGTCATCAAATCCATGGCGAACCACGTCCTGACCGACAAGGGTCTGGCGCAGTTCAATACCGACTGGGCAAAGACCGGTCAGAAAATCGGCTGAAAAGGGGGCGGGCATGACCTCGGCACTGGATCAGAAAACACGCGAGAAATTGCTGGCCGATCCCGGCGTCATTCTGGCTGACCGCGATCTGATGCGCGCGCTGGTCGAGGCGCGGGATGCGGAAATCGGCGATAATGTGATCGACATCCGCGGTCGTGCGATGGAGGTTCTGGAATACCGTCTGGACCGTCTTGAGGCACAGCATGAAAGCGTGATCGCCGCCGCCTTTGACAACCAGTCGGGCACGGCGGTGGTGCATCGCGCGGTAATCGGGCTGCTGGAATCGGCGGATCTGGCCGATTTCATCGACAGCCTTCAGGCCGAGATCGCGCCGCTGTTGCGGATCGAGACGATGCGCCTGCTGATCGAGGCCGATCCGGTCATTCCCAACCTGCCCGAGGATGTGGTGGTTGCCCCGGAAGGTGCCATTGCCCGCATCGTCAGCGCGGGTCGGCGCGCACCGCGCGGCGACGACATCGTGCTGCGCCCGGCCTCACCTGTCACCCGGCCGATCCATGGCCGCGCCGTCGGCTCCGAGGCGCTGCTGCCGCTGGATCTGGGCGCGAAACGGCCACGCGCGCTGTTGCTGATCGGCAGTGCCGATCCGCAGCGATTCGCCCCCGCGCATGGCACCGACCTGCTGCGCTTTTTCGGTCAGGTTTTCCGGCTGGTACTGCTGGCGCGGCTGCGCACATGACCGCCGCGCCCGGCCCGCTGGCCCTTGCACCCGCCACGGCGGATGCGCTGGCCCGCTGGCTGGAGGTAGAGGCCGCCACACGCGACCGGTCCCGCCACACGATCACCGCCTATCGCGCCGATCTGTTGGCCTTTCTGGGGTTTCTGGGGGGGCATCACGGCGCGCCCGCGACGCCTGCATCGCTGGCCCTGCTGAAACAATCCGACATGCGCGCCTTTGCGGCGGCGGAACGGGCGCGGGGTCTGGGCGCGCGTTCGCTGGCACGGCGGCAATCGGCGGTACGCAGCTTTCTGCGCTGGATGTCAGATCGCGACGGGTTCGACCTGTCGGCGGCCCTGTCCACGCGCAGCCCAAAATACGCCCGGTCCCTGCCCCGCCCGCTGTCACCCGATCAGGCGAGGGATGCGCTGGACATGGTGGCCATCGGCCATGACAAGCCATGGGTCGCGGCGCGCGATGTGGCGGTGATGACGCTGCTGTGGGGCTGCGGGTTACGCATCTCCGAGGCGATGGGGCTGAACGGCACGGACTGGCCCTTTCGCGACAGCCTGACCATTCGCGGCAAGGGCGGCAAGGAACGTCATGTCCCCGTCCTGCCCGTCGCGCGTGCGGCGGTGGCCGAATATCTGCGGCTTTGCCCCTGGCGGCTGGTGCCGGAGGAAGGGCTGTTCCGGGGGATGCGCGGCGGGCGGCTGGACGGAGGACAGATTGCTGCGGCGCTGCGCAAGGCCCGCGCCGCCCTCGGCCTGCCGCCCACGGCCACGCCTCACGCGCTGCGCCATTCCTTCGCCACGCATCTTCTGGCCGCCGGAGGCGATCTGCGCACCATTCAGAAACTTCTGGGCCATGCCAGCCTGTCCACCACGCAGGTCTATACCGGCGTGGACGACGCGCATCTGATCGACGTCTATCGCGCCGCCCATCCGCGCCGCTAAGCAGATACAGCCTGACAGAAGCAAATTTGATCATCAGATTGGCCCGGCGAGGTGCCATACTTCCGGGTCGGGTCAGAAACGGGCATCGGCAAGCGAGGATGATGGATGTTGCGGGTCGGGCGGGGGCGGGTTACAGCAGGCATTCCCAACCCGGATGCAGCCCGATGCCCACATTCACCGCCCTGACCCATCTTGTCGGACGCGCCCCCGCCGAGGCCCTGGCCGAAGCCTGCGAGGATCTGACCCCCGAACCCGTCGGCAGCGGCGTGTTCGAGATCGAGGACGGGTCCGACCGGTGGGAGGTGGGGATCTATTTTCTGGAGCAGCCCGATGAGGTCGCGCTGGCATTGCTGGCCGCCGCCTTCGGTGCCCAGCCTTTCGCGATTTCCGAACTGCCCGAGGTGGATTGGGTCGCTCATGTCCGCCGCGAACTGACCCCGGTTGTGGCCGGGCGGTTCTTTGTCCATGGCAGCCACGACGCCGACCGTATCCCCGAGGGGGCCGAGGCGCTGTGCATTGAGGCGGCGATGGCCTTTGGCACCGGGCATCACGGCACCACCAAGGGCTGTCTGGAGGCCGTAGACCGGCTGGCCAATGACGGCTTTCAGCCGCGCCGCATCGCCGATATCGGCTGCGGTACGGCGGTTCTGGCGATGGGGGCGGCACGGGTCTGGCCGGTGACGGTGCTGGCCAGCGACATCGACCCGGTCGCGGTGGACACGGCGGCGGCGAATGTCATCGCGAACGGTCTGGATGGCCGTGTCATCTGTATCGAGGCCATGGGGTTCGATCACCCGATGCTGGACGAAGCCGCGCCCTTCGATCTGGTGCTGGCCAATATCCTGAAGCAGCCGCTGATCGACCTGTCCCCGGACATGGCCCGCCATGTCGGCGCGGGCGGCAGGATCGTACTGTCAGGCATCCTGACCGATCAGGGCACCGAGGTGATCGCGGCCTATCAGCGCGCAGGCTTTACGCTGGACCGCCGCGACGATCTGGGTGAATGGGTCACGCTGACCATGACCCGGCAAGGCTAGTCGTCAGCTATATCGGCACCAACCCATCAAATCTCGGATCTTCAGGGACTCCGGGTATAAAATTTAAAAAATGTCTGAATAGACACCGTTAAGATTACCCTACGTCCTCAATCTGGCAAGCGGGGCGCGCATGTCCTGACGGGAACCGGCGGGAAATTGCATTTCTGCCGCGCCCGAATCGGCCTTGTTCCGCCGAGGGTCCGTTTACCTGACCGCGCCCATCGCCCCGACCCACGCATCAAGGGCGGCAAGGCTTTCGGTCTCGTCCAGCCAGGGGACATGGGCGCGTCCGGGGACGCTGGCGAAGATGGTATCAGGGCAGAGGCGGCGCATTTCGGTGGCGGTTTCCGCTGACAGCAGGTCGGAATTCGCGCCACGGATCAGGGCGACGGGCAGGCCCGCCGTCGCCTGCCACAGCGGCCAGAGGTCGGGCTGATCACCCTCGAACGCGGCAAGGAACGCGTCGCGCAGGGCGGGATCGTATCTGACGCTCAGCCCCTCGGGCGTCTGGTCATAGTGCTTTTGCGCGTCGGCCAGCCAGCGACCCTCGGGCACATCCGAAAAACCCGGATTGAAGGCGGGCATTTTCGCCGCGACCTCGGCCCAGGTTTTCGCATTCGGGTTGCGGCCGACGTAATCGAAGATGCGCTCCAGCCCGGCGCGCTCGATCACCGGGCCGACATCGTTCAGGCACAGGCCCAACAGCCGGTCACGGGCCATCGCCGCCAGCAGCATCGCGATCAGCCCCCCGCGCGAGGTGCCCAGAACCGCCGCCTTGTCGATGCCCAGATGGTTCAGCAGGGCCAGCGCGTCCTTACCTTCTTGCGGGACGGTATAGGTCGCGGCACCGGTATGCTGCGACTGACCACGGCCGCGGTAATCCATGCGGATCAGTCTGACACCGGACAGATGCGGCGCGACATAGTCGAAATCGGCCATGTTGCGGGTCAGCCCGGCAAGGCAAAGGACCGGCAGGCCGGTGCCGCTGTCGGAATAGGCAAGGCGCGCGCCGTCATCGGTGGTGAAAAATGCGGTGTCCATCTGCCCCTCCGGTCCTACAGGTTCTCGGATTGTGGCATGCCCAGAACGTGATAGCCACCGTCAACCATGACGATCTCGCCCGTGGTGCAGGCCCCCCAGTCCGACAAAAGCCAGACCGCCGTGCCGCCGATTGCCTCAAGCGTAGCATTGGCGCGCATCGGGGCGTTGGCTTCGGTGTGGCGAAAGGTCTTGCGCGCGCCGCCGATGGCCGCACCGGCCAGCGTTTTCATCGGGCCGGGCGAGATGGCGTTGACGCGGATGCCGTCGGGTCCAAGATCGTTGGCCAGATACCTGACCGAGGATTCCAGCGCCGCCTTGGCCACGCCCATGACGTTATAGAAAGGCGTCACCCGATTCGATCCACCATAGGTCAGCGTAATGATCGACCCGCCCGCCGACATCAGCGGATGGGCGCGACGGGCGGTCTCGATCAGGGAATAGCACGAAATTTCAAGGCTGTGCTTGAAATTCGCGCGACTTGTGTCAAGAAAGCGGCCGGTCAGCTCGTCCTTGTTGGAAAAGGCGATGGCGTGGATCAGGAAATCCAGCCTGCCCCACCGATCCGCCAACGTGCCAAAGGCCGCGTCAAGCGAGGCATCGTCGGTCACATCCACATCCAGCAGAAGGTCTGACCCGACCGAGGCGGCCAGCGGTTGAACCCGCCTGCCGAATGCTTCGCCCTGATAACTGAAGGCAAGTTCCGCACCCTCGGCCGCCGCTGCGCGCGCAATACCCCAGGCGATCGACCGGTCGTTCGCCACCCCCATCACAAGCCCGCGCTTGCCCTTAAGAAGCTCGCCCATGCGTTACCTCAGAATTCGTCTCTGTCAATCGTGAAAGCGGGACAGCATCAGTGTGGCATTGGTACCGCCAAAGCCGAAACTGTTCGACATCACCGAGTCCAGCCCCGCATGATCCACACGGTTTGTTGCAATCTCGCCCGGATTCAGCTCCGGGTCCAGAGTTGTAACATTTGCAGATGCTGCAATGAAGTCATTTTGCAACATCAGGATCGAATAGATCGCCTCGTGTACGCCGGTGGCGCCAAGGCTGTGGCCGGTCAGGGATTTGGTCGAGCTGACGGGCGGGGTGCTGCCCTCGCCAAAGATGCGGCGGATCGCCTTGATCTCGCCCAGATCGCCCACCGGGGTCGAGGTACCATGCGCGTTGATATAGCTGACCTTGCGGCCTTCGGGCAGGGTCGCCAGCGCCAGACGCATCGACCTTTCGCCGCCCTCGCCCGAGGGGGCCACCATGTCATAGCCGTCGCTGGTCGCGCCATAGCCGGTCACTTCGGCATAGATTTTCGCGCCGCGCGCACGGGCATGTTCCAGTTCTTCCAGCACAACCACGCCGCCGCCGCCCGCGATGACAAAGCCGTCACGGGTGGCGTCATAGGGGCGCGAGGCAGTTTCGGGCGTGTCGTTGTATTTCGACGACATGGCCCCCATCGCGTCGAACAGGCAGGACAGCGTCCAGTCCAGTTCCTCGCCCCCGCCGGCAAAGACGATGTCCTGCTTGCCAAGCTGGATCTGTTCCACGCCGTTGCCGATGCAATGCGCGGATGTCGAACAGGCCGAGGTGATCGAATAGTTGACGCCCTTGATCCTGAACGGCGTCGCCAGACAGGCCGAGTTGGTCGAGGACATGCAGCGCGTCACCATGAACGGGCACATCCGCTTGGGTGCGCCCTTTTCGATAACGGTCCGGTGCGCCTCGAAGAAATTAGAGGTGGACGGCCCGCCGGACCCCATGATCAGACCGGTGCGCGGGTTCGAGACATCGCCTTCCTCAAGCCCGCTGTCGGCGATGGCCTGTTCCATGGCAAGAAAGTTGTAGGCCGCGCCCGGACCCATGAAGCGCAGGTTGCGCTTGTCGATATGATCCTCAAGCACGATCTGCGGCATGCCGTGAACCTGGCTGCGGAACCCGTGTTCGGCATATTCGGGCGCAAAGACGATACCCGAACGCCCTGCGCGCAGGCTTTCCGTCACCTCGGCGGCATTGTTGCCGATGGGGGACACGATCCCAAGCCCGGTGATTACAACGCGGCGCATCACGCCCTCCTTCGAATCTGGTTCAGTTTGCCGACAGGGCGACCTTCATGTCCCTGACCTGATAGATCAGCTCTCCGTCGGCCTCGACGCGGCCATCGGCCACGCCCATGGTCAAGCGCCGGGTTTGCACGGCCTTTGTAAAATCCACGTGGTAACGCAACATCCTGCGGTCGGGGCGGACCATGCCGGTCAGCTTGACCTCGCCCACACCCAGAGCATAACCGCGACCTTGCCATCCGCGCCACCCCAGATTGAACCCTGTCAATTGCCACAACCCGTCAAGCCCCAGACAACCGGGCATGATCGGGTTGCCCGGAAAGTGGCAGGAAAAGAACCACAGATCGGGTTTGATGTCGAATTCGGCGATCACATGGCCCTTGCCATGCGCGCCACCATCGGCCGAGATTTCGCTGATCCGGTCCATCATCAGCATCGGCGGTTCGGGCAGTTGCGCATTGCCGGGGCCGAAAAGCTCGCCCCTTGCGCAGGCCAGAAGCTCGTCGCGGTCAAAGCTGGTTTGCGTCATTGCCATGCGGTCTTGCCTTCTGTCTTGCCGCGCTGCCGCGCAGTGCCGAAGTTGAAATTGACGTTCCGTCTAGCATCCACAGCAAAGCACACGCAAGCGCAAGCCGCGCGGCGGGATGTATTGGGACAGAAAGGGTTATCGCAGTCAGAACCACTGTCCGGGTTCCATTAACCCGTGGTCCATGAATTGCTGTGCCCTCCAGGTGAACGGGCAGGAGTTGTGCCAGATAAAGCCGTGAACGGAATCGCGCGAACCGGGGTTGGTCGCCAGCGCCTTCGCGACCCGGAACGAGGCGATCGCGGCGGTCAGATTATGGTGCCAAGGGCATGAATATGTGTTGTATTCCTGAATGTTGAACAGATGATCCCCGCCGATTTTCAGCCCCTGCGTCGCACGAAACAGCGCAATCCGGTCGATGCGAACACGGTCGGCGGGCAAATGTTCCTCGAAACGCCAGCGCAGCCCGCCATGAAAATTCAGTTGCCGTTCCTCAAACCCCCCTTTCGCGTCCTTCCGGGCCAGCGCATAATATCCGATCCGGTCGAACATCGCTTCGTCCAGGCTGACGGCATTCGGAAAGCGTTTCAGGTCAGCGGCATAGATGTCGATGACATAGCTCAGCATGGCATTGCGGCGTTCTTCCAGGTGAAAGGCCAGCATCTCGCCCACGCTGCGGCTTTCAGAAAACGGATAGAATAAAAACTCTGCATTGAAACAATAATATAACCAAGTTCCTTCAGGAACCGCCTGAATAACCGTATTGACCGCATCGACATGGGCGGCGGGCCGGCGGGTCTGCCAGATCAGGTTGCTGATCCGTCCGCCGTGATCCTCGGGCAGGGGAACGGGTTCGGGTGACAGGGCCAGAATGTGCCGGAACCCCAGCCGCAAATGGTGGCGCAGTGTCTCGGGGATGGCGGCACCATCCTCGATCAGGATGATGGCGATGGGGCCTTTGGCAAGCGCGCGGGGGCGCGTCTGGATGAACTGACCCAAAGTCGGAACGACGCCGTTCATTCCATCACCGATTCGGCATGGGCCAGCGCCGCGCGCAGCAGATCGGGATTGTCGCCCGCCGTTTCGACCAGCCGCCGCAGCACCGCCTTTTGCAGGTCCGGGATCGTGGCGGCGTCGATCAGGGCATTGGCACGATTCCGGTCCAGACCGTTCGGTGTCAGTTCGTCCGAGATTGCCCCGGCCAGCACCGCCGCTGTCTGCGGGGCGGGCGCAGCCCTGCCTTGCCCGACCGAAAACGTGGTTCCGCCGCGCCGCATCGCCGCCAGCGCAGATTCGGCCGCCGCCTCGGCCTCGGTCGCGGCATCACCCGCCAGCATCGTCCGGGCGGCATCCGACAGCCGGTCAGACCACTGCCATCCCACCGCCGCGACGGCGAGAATCACGATCAGGGGCAACAGTCTGCGCATCTTGGGCCCTTGGGCTTTGGCTTCGGCAGTTTCTCTATGCCACATGGCTTGCCGCGCGAAAAGCCGCTGGTAGCGCGGCAAGTCTGTTGCAACTGCGGAAAAACCGGCCCAAAGCAGCCGGTGGGGCGGCAAATCCGGTTGAACAGACACGCGTGCGGCCTTATTTCTGTCTCACGTTCCGTCGTGGCCATATAAGGAGTAACGCCATAGCCCGTCGACCGCATAACGCACCGCCCACCCGCGACACCGGCCCCCGCGTCAATGAACGCATTCGCGTGTCCGAAATCCGCCTGATCGGCCCTGAAGGAGAAAATGTCGGCGTCGTGCCGCCTTCGGTTGGCCTTGACATGGCAAGGGATGCCGGGCTGGATCTGGTCGAGATTTCGCCGAACGCGACCCCTCCGGTCTGCAAGGTCATGGACCTCGGCAAATACAAGTACGAACAGCAGAAACGCGAGGCCGAGGCCCGCAAGAAGCAGAAGGTCATCGACATCAAGGAAGTCAAGTTCCGTCCGGGAACCGACACCCATGATTACGATGTCAAGATGCGCAACGTGATGAAATTTCTTGAATCGGGCGACAAGGTCAAGATCACCCTGCGCTTTCGCGGTCGCGAAATGGCGCATCAGGAACTGGGTCTGGACCTGCTGAACCGCGTCAGGGACGATGTCGGCGAGATGGGCAAGATCGAGGCCATGCCCAAGCTGGAAGGCCGGCAGATGGTGATGATGATCTCGCCCCGCTGACCGGGCGCGCGATCACGGATGACAGGCCGCGCAGGCATCGCCGCGCGGCCTTTGCTTTGGGGGACGCGATGGCACAGGCACCGATGGCACAGGCACCACAGATCGGAATCAAGCGGACCGGGACGGCGGATCCGGCGCTGCCCCTGCCCTCTTACGAGACGGCGGGCGCGGCGGGTGCCGACCTGCGAGCGAATTTCCCCGAGAATGAGCGCAGTGGAATCGAGCTGCTGCCCGGTCAGCGCGCACTGGTGCCGACCGGGCTGATCCTCGATATTCCCGCCGGGTGGGAGGTACAGATCCGCCCGCGTTCCGGTCTGGCCCTGAAATACGGGCTGACACTGGCCAACGCACCGGGCACCATCGACAGCGACTATCGCGGCCCGCTTGGGGTGATCCTGGTCAATCTGGGGCAGGAACCGCATCGCATCGCCCATGGCGACCGCATCGCCCAGATGGTCGTTGCCCCGGCCCCGCAGGCCCGGTTCGTTTCCGTCGATTCCGTCACCGATACCGCCCGCGGAACCGGAGGCTTTGGGTCCACGGGGGCGGGCTGATGTGGTGGCGCGCGGCGCAAGCGGCCTGTGCGGGCCTGTGGCTTGCCGTGGTGCTGCTGAAGGCGCTGGTTCCCGACAGCGGCCCTGCCCGCGCCCTTGGCGGCACGGTGCATCACTGGCTGCTGGGCGGCGGCATCGTTGCGCTGATCCTTGGCTATGCAGCGCTGCTGTCACGGCTGCGCGCTCGCGCGATCCGGCCCCCCGCCGCCCCTGACGATGGCGCTATCACAGATGCCGAACTGGACCGCTATGCCCGCCATCTGGTCCTGCGCGAGATCGGCGGCCCGGGCCAGATGCGCCTGCGCGAGGCGCGGGTGCTGGTGATCGGTGCAGGGGGGCTGGGGGCACCGCTGTGCCTGTATCTGGCGGCGGCCGGAGTCGGGCGTATCACGGTTGCCGATGACGACACGGTCAACCTGTCGAACCTGCAACGGCAGGTGATCTTTCGCAGCGATCAGCGGGGCGAGGCCAAGACGCACGCCGCCGCCGCCGCCATGACCGCGCTGAACCCGCATGTCACGGTGACGCCCCTTCCCCGCCGAATCTCTGATGCCGATACCGGGCTGATCGCGGGCTTTGATCTGGTGCTGGACGGGACCGACAGTTTTCCGGGCCGCGAGGCGATCAATCGCGCCTGTGTGGCCGCCGGGGTGCCGCTGATCGCCGGGGCGATCGGCCAGTGGGAGGGGCAGGTGACGCTTTACGACCCCTCCCGCGGCGGCCCCTGCCTTGCCTGCCTGTTCCCGACGGCCCCCAAGCCGGGCCTTGCCCCGTCCTGCGCCGAGGCAGGCGTGGTCGGCGCGCTGCCAGGCGTGATTGGCAGCCTGATGGCGCTGGAGGCGATCAAGCTGCTGACCGGCGCGGGACAAGGGCTGCGGGGCCGGATGCTGATCTTTGACGGGCTTTATGGTGAAACCCGGATGATCACCACCTCACGCCGTCCGGATTGTGCCGTATGCTGCCTGTCGGCAGGGACGGCATCGTAACGACCGAAAATCGCAGGCCTTGGCCGGGATGGCAACAAGGCCGGACTGGTTCTTCCCGACAATCGGACAACCGCCCCGGAATCACGACGCATCACGCCGCCGCATGGACCGGCGAAACACGGACTGGCGAAATTCGGACTGGCGAAATTCGGCCACCCCATCTGCCGCCGGGTCGCGGACTTCCGCTAGGGCAGAATCCGCCCGCTTGCCAGACGCAGGATTTGCCGTCATCGTAAACCTATTGAAGTTAAGTTTTTCAATTGAAGTTAAGTTTTTCAAAAGTTTTTTTAACGAGGTTTTATTATGGCTTCCGTTAATGCCACAAATAATGCTGCCAAGAAATCAGCAGCAGAATCCGCAGCAAAGTTGATTTCCAAGACCGCCGCGCAGGCGCTGGCGGCCAAACCCAAACCCAAACCCAAGCCTGTCGCAACCCAATCGGCGCAATCTACAGCAACCCAGGCGCCAGCGGCCAAGGCTTCTGCTGCAAAGGCTTCCACCGCGCAAGCCTCCGCAGCCAAGGCATCGCAAAGCAAGCCAGCCAAGAACACCGCGACCGAAGCCCTCAACAAAAGTCAAGAGGCGTTGCGCAATTTCGGTCAGGCGGCCAGAGACCGTGTGGTCAATCAGGTGTCAACCGCGAAGGCATCGGGTGTCGGTGCTGCGGTCGGCAACAAGGTCCAGGAAGGTGCCAACAAGGCCAAAGATGCCGTTCGCGACACGGCCGGCAAGGCCAAAGACATTGCCGGAAAGGCCGGGGACGTTGCCGGAAAGGCCAAAGACGTTGCCGGCAAGGCCAAAGACATTGCCGGAAAGGCCGGGGACGTTGCTGACAAGGTCCAGGACGGTGCCAAGTCTCTTGTTGATCGTCAGGTAAAACGCAACACCGAGATGTTGGAGAACGCCAAGGACACCGCTGGAGGGCTTTTCAAGACTGGCGCCAAGCTGTTTGGCAAGGCGAAGGAAGGCGCAGAAGCCTTGGCACGCGATCCCGGCGGCACCTTGAAGAAAGCCGGAAGCGCAGTTGCCGACGGCGCGGGTGATTTGGCCAAGGCAGCCGTGGAAACCGGGAACGTGATCAAGGACGATCCCGTCTCTGCTTTGAAGGGCCTTGGAAAGGGCATGGTCAACGGGACAACCGATATGATTGATATGGCCGCAGAATTCGCGGTCAAATCCAGCCCTATCGGCATGGTGGCTACTGGTCTGGGCCTTGCTCCGGAGAACATGATCCCGGACATACCAAAGTTCGAGGTCGATAAGAATAATCGTGCCGAAGCCATTGGTTCGGCCGTCGGCGAGGTCGTGGGTATCCCCGTCCCCGGCGCGGGCGCGGTCTTGGGTGTCGCCAAAGGGGTCGCCAAGGGGGGCAAAGCGCTGGCGGGCACTGCAAAGGGCGCTGGGAAGGCCGATGACGTTGCCGATCTGGGGAAAGCTGGCGGTCGGGCACTGGGCACAGCAGGTGATGCCAAGTCAGCCGGTGCCGGAAACGGCACGGGTCAGGTGGCCGGCGCGGCAGGCGATGGCAAGCGGCCTGGCAGCGGAAACGGCGCGGGCCAGGCGGCCGGGGCGGCAGGCGATGGCAAGTCAGCCGGTGCCGGAAACGGCACGGGTCAGGTGGCCGGCGCGGCAGGCGATGGCAAGCGGCCTGGCAGCGGAAACGGCGCGGGCCAGGCGGCCGGGGCGGCAGGTGATGGCAAGTCAGCCGGTGCCGGAAGCGGCACGGGTCAGGTGGCCGGGGCGGCAGGTGATCCCAAGCGGCCTGGCAGCGGAAACGGCACGGGTCAGGCGGCCGGGGCGGCAGGTGATCCCAAGCGGCCTGGCAGCGGAAACGGCGCGGGCCAGGCGACCGGGGCGGCAGGCGATGGCAAGCGCCCTGGCAGCGGAAACGGCGCGGGCCAGGCGGCAGGTGATGGCAAGTCAGCCGATGCCGCGAGAAACAACGGTGTTGCCAATGACGCAGGCGAGCCAAATAACTTTGTTGTCCCCGATGATATATCGAGTATTACAGACTTGGATAAAATTGTTGTCCCCGATGATATATCGAGCATTGATCAGTGGGCACTTTCTGGAACCGGCAGCAATGCGGCTGATCAGCGCGAATTGGTGATGAGCAATGCTGGCGGGGTGAGTAATGCTGGCGGGGTGAGTAATAATGCTAATGCCTTTGGCGCGAACGGCGGTGGCAGCGCGTCATCTGGTTCCGGAAGCAACAGTATCCCGGGTTCCGGCGGAAACGGCGGTGTCGGCGGGTCATCTGGTTCCGGCGGAAACGGTATCCCGGGTTCCGGCGGAAACGGCGGTGTCGGCGGGTCACCTGGTTCCGGCGGAAACGGTACCCCGAAAAACTTCGGTGATTCGGTAAGGCTGGCGAATGGCCAGATCGGGCACGTGGGCGACCCGCCTACTGTCAAGACCGGGCCAAATGGTAAGCCTGTAGTGGTGAGGCCGGATGGCTCGACAGTGACAATCCCCAAAGTGAGAAATCATGATAATGAGGTTGTAAACCAGGATGGCACCGTGACCTATCAGAAGGGCAAGTATGAGGTCACTTATGATTCCAATGGCTTCCCGATCCTTGATTCCAAGGCAGATGTTTATCTGAATGCCAAGCACATCGGTTCAGGAAAAGATTCGGAGCACTTTAGAGCCGCCAACGAGGCTGTTCGCGAGCAGCTTAAGAACAACCCTGGCCTCAAAGATAAAATGGGGCTGACGGATAAGCAATTTAATTTCCTGATGAAAGAGCCGTCGTCACCTGTTTCCCCGCCGGACCTTACTTGGCACCATCATCAGGACTTGGGTAGGATGCAGCTTGTCGATCAAATCGGCGCTCATGAACTTACTCACCTTGGAGGAATGTCGATCTGGGGCGGCGGTTATCCTACTAGCAAGAAGTCACCTCAGATCCCCGATGTTTTTGGGCAACCGCTGGATAATAATCGGGACCGTGCCTACGACATATTATTTGGTCTAGAGTAAGGTGAAGCCAAGAGATGACATTTGAATGGGAAAAATATCAAACCGATTTGCCATCTGTTTCAGATGCTGATCTGGATTTCGTTGAAGCGAAGCGCAGGGTAAATCTACCAAAGGGTTATCGCGAAACCGTCAAGCAGCATTGTGGCGACATACCTGTGCTTGGAGTTGCAAGGGTCGGCATAGGCAGTACGCCAGTCTCTGCCCTGTTTTTTGTGAGATATGATTATCAGGGTCCGCGACCCATTTTGAACATGTGGTACTGGATCAAAGAAATAGAGGGGTATAAAGAAACAGAGGGGTATAAAGAAACAGAGGGGTATTATGACAGCGATACGGCAGGAAAGTTTGTGCCCTTTGCCTCGAATAGTTCTCATGGAATATACGCCTTCGACTATCGAAAAGGCTCGAACCCCGCAGTCGCGTTCCTTGATCTCGAAACTGCACTCTATGACGTAGAAAATTCAATCTTTCCCGTTGCCGAAAGCTGGGAGGATTTTCTGGCCTCATTGACGGACGGCGACGACGACTGAACGGGGCGGCATCTGCGTTGGTGAATCAGTACCGCGTCCAGCGGCGATCAACCGCCTGAGCACGAGGTTCATGCCAGTCTGACGCAGATGGTGCCAGACTGGCGAAGGCGGCTCTGGCCCGGTAATGTATCCCGTGCCATTGGTCCTGTTCGCCGAGGGCGAAGGCCAATTGCCTGCGCTTACCCTGGTCTTCTGCGCCCCGCAGCCGGTTGTTCTGCTGATCCGGTCCGGGCGGCGAAGTGGCAAATCCTGCCACAATTCGACATGCCGCCCGCTCAACCATGGCCAGCAACCATACGGATCGCCGCCGCAGGCTCTTGCAGGGGTCCGGGGCGACTGTGGACGGATGCAGAGAGGGTCCGCATCGTCGAAGAGAGCTATCGGGGGCTGCCGACGGTTCTGAGGCGCGTATTGAAGCTGATCAGGTTGTGCCGGTGGACATGCGCCCCTGGCGGAATCGCCATGATCGCCCGACCGATGGGCATGCCGTATTTCCGCACGGTGTCACCGACGGCCAGCCGGCGCAGCGAAACCTTGTGGCCAAAAGGCACATCGGTTGCCAGATCCAGCATGACGGTACCTCCATCCGCCCTTTCGATCCGGCAATCCGTGCCCGAGATCCCCGGCGCGACCATCACGGCCACATCGTCGTCATCATGCAGGATGACGGCTGCGCAGCCCCTGTCGCGTGCTGACATCAGAAAACTTCCCCACTTATTCACCCCAGTTCCAACGGCAGCGCCGCCAGTCTGTCACACATTCGTTACATCACCGGAACCAAAATTAATAGTGAACTTATCAGTTTTTTCAAAAGCCCCGTCTCTGGCTATTCGCCGGCTCTTGAGAAAAAGGTGTCAAAGCGTTCTGATAGCTGCGATTCTTGCGCAAATCCAGACCGGCGCAAAAAAGGAGACAGTGATGGACAACATCCGGCGCGTGCCCCATTGCAGCCATTGGGGGGCCTATACCTTGCTGGTGCAAGGCGACCGAATCGTTGGCGTCGAACCCTTCGCCGACGACCCCGCGCCCTCGCCGATCATTCACTCGGTCCGGGAATGGGCCAATCCCGAACGCCGCGTCCTGCAACCGCTGGTCCGCGAAGGCTGGCTGCGGGCGCGCGAAGGCAGCGACAGGACGGCGCGCGGGTCCGATAAATTCGTGGCAATCGGCTGGGACGAGGTTAACGCGCTGGTCGCGGGCGAAATCACCCGCGTGGCGCGGGATCACGGCAATGCCTCGATCTTCGCGGGTTCCTATGGCTGGACAAGCTGCGGCCGCTTTCATCACGCGCCCTCGCAACTGAAGCGGCTGCTGAATCTGATCGGCGGCTATACCGGGCATGTCGATACCTATTCCACGGCGGCCGGGCCGGTGATTCTGCGCCACACGCTTGGCGATGACGGCGCCTGTGGCGGCGATGTAAACTCGTTGGACACGATCGCCGGGCACACGGAAACGCTGGTCGTGTTCGGTGCCATGTCGCCGCGCACCGAACAGAACGAGGCGGGCGGCATCGCCCGTCACCGGCTGGCGCAGCACCTGCGCAGGCTGGCGGATCGCGGGGTGCGGGTGGTGCTGGTTTCGCCCCTGCGCGACGATCTGCCCGACTGGCTGGGGGCAGAATGGTGGCCGATCCGGCCCAATACCGACACCGCGCTGATGCTGGGCCTTGCAGGCGAGATCGCGAAAGCAGGGCGTCAGGCACGCGATTTCCTGACGCGCTGCACCAGCGGCGCGGATGGCTTTCTGGCCTATCTGGGCGGCGCGACGGACGGCGTGACCAAGGACGCGGCCTGGGCTGCCGGAATCACCGGGCTGGATGCCGGGCAGATTGCGGCGCTGGCGCGGCGGATGGTCGAAACGCGGTCGATGATGACGGTAAGCTGGTCGCTGCAACGCGCCCATCACGGCGAACAGCCCTATTGGGCAGCGCTGGCGCTGGCCTGCGTGATCGGCCAGATCGGCCTGCCGGGGGGCGGGGTCGGTTTCGGCTATGCCTCTCTGGGGGGCGTGGGCGCGCCGCTGAACCGGGGGCGCAGCGTGGGGCTTTCGCAATTCGCAAGGCAGACGCGGCCGATCCGCAGCTTTATCCCCGTGGCCCGCATCTCGGATCTGCTGCTGAACCCTGGCGGCAGCTTCACCTATGAAGGGCACGAACACCGCTATCCCGACACGCGGCTGGTGTATTGGGCAGGCGGGAATCCGTTCCACCACCATCAGGATCTGAACCGACTGGCGCGGGCCTGGACCCGGCCCGAAACGATCATCGTTCAGGATCCGGTCTTTACCGCCACCGCTCAGCGCGCCGACATCATCCTGCCCGCGAATACCTCGATCGAGCGGAACGACATCGCCGGAAACAAGCGCAGCGATGCGATCCTGGCCATGCACCGGGCGATTGCACCGCTGGGGCAGTCGCGGTCGGATTTCGACATCATGAATGATCTGGCCGCGCATCTGGGCGTGGCCGAAGCATTCAACGAGGGCCGGAACGAGATGGGCTGGCTACGCCATCTGTACAACATCAGCCGCATGGACGCGGAAACGCGGCTTGGCCACCGGATGCCGGAATTTGACCAGTTCTGGGCACGTGGCCATGCCGACATGCCGGTTCAGGAAAATTACGTTCATCTGCGCAAGTTCCGCAATGACCCGGAGGGACATCGCCTGGCCACCGAAAGCGGCCGGATCGTGCTGTACAGCCAGAAGCTTGCCCTGCTTGATTATGGCGACTGCAAGGCCCATCCTGCCTGGATCGAACCGGCCGAATGGCTGGGCAAGGCGGGGGGCGACGGGCGGTTCCACCTGATCTCGCATCAGCCGCAGGGGCGCCTGCACAGCCAGCTTGAAACCGGCAAGGCCAGCGTGGCGGAACGTCGCAATGGCCGTGAACAGGCCCGGATGCATCCCGAGGATGCAAGGGCCCATGGCATCGCCGATGGCCAGACCATCCGCCTGTCGAACAGCCGCGGGCAGTGCCGGGCGACGGCGACCCTGTGCGACGGGGTCAGGCGCGGCGTGATCGTGCTGCCGACGGGCGGGCGCTTTCTGCCTGACGACATGGGCTGCGACATATCCGGAAATCCGAACGTATTGACCCCCGATATCGGCAGTTCCGCCTTCGGTCAGGGCTGCTCGGCCCATACCTGCCTCGTCTCGGTCACATCCGACAACCGCCCGCCCGAGGACGCGCTGAAGGCCGGTCTGAGGCTGACGCGGGAATTGCTGCCCGATTTTTCCGGCTGAACAGGGCACCCGGACATAAGCGCCATATAGCCATTTGATTTTGCGCTGATGCTGCGCCAATTTGATGATCAAATTGGCTTCCGTCAGCCATACCAGCCGGCAGGCCGCCGCCAGTCCCGCAGGATTCGCTTCCCGGAGGCTTCGCTGCGTAACGGCATCGCCGCCAGATTTGCGTCCCGCGACAGCCGGGGGCGCTGCGCCCCCCGGACCCCCCGCTGCCCGCAAGCGAGGCCGCTTTGGCAAATTGCTGCTTGCCGTTGTTGGCGCATCCGCCGCCGGGTCAGGCCAGCCACGGCACGAATCATGCGGTTCCCGTTGCTGCGCCGCGTCCGGTCAGGCGGTTGCCGGTGTCAGGACGGCGCGACCGACAATGCCGCCTGCCTCCAGCCGGTCCATCACCGCATTTGCCTGCGTCAGCGGATGGCAGCTTGTCGGGATCGGCCGGATCGCCCCCTTGCGCGCAAGCTGCATGAGTTCCCCGAATTCGCTCAGCGAGCCGACATAGCTGCCCTGAATCCGCACCGATTTCATGGCAATCAGCGGCAATGACCATGGGGTCGCGCCGCCGAACAGGCCAACAGTGACCAATGTGCCGCCCTTGCCCACCGCGTCGAAACCAAGTGCGGCGGTGGTCTCGGCCCCGACGAAATCCAGGACCGCAAGGGGCGCGCCCCCGCAGGCGCTGGCGATAGACCCATGCGCGTCCGGGGCCTGTGGGTCGATGGCGGCACAGGCCCCGGCCTGCAAGGCTGCGGCCCGCTTGGCCGGGTCGATATCGGCGACAACGGGCGGCTGCATGTCAAGGGCCTGCATCAACCCGATACACATCAGCCCCAGTCCGCCCGCGCCAATCAGCAGGGCCGGGCGCTGCCGGGGCAGATCGCCCAACTTGCGCAGCGCCGACCAGGTGGTCAGCCCCGAGCATGCCAGCGGTGCCGCGACCTCGGGGGCAAGCGTGCCGATATCGAACAGATAGCGCGGATGGGCGACACGCAGCCGGGTGGCATAGCCACCATCGGCATAAACCCCCAGATAGCGCGGCGCGGCGCATTGATGTTCGTTCCCGGCCAGACAAGCCGGGCAGGTGCCGCAGCCGCACCAGGGATAGACGACATGCAGCAGGTCACGATCCACCGGGCCCGCGTCAGGGCCCGCCGCGATCACGCGGCCGACGACCTCGTGGCCGGGCGTCAGCGGCAACCCGATCCCCCGCGCGGCATATTCCAGCCGCTGCCCCCGGCCCAGATCAACACCACCTTCGCGCAGGTGCAGGTCGGTGTGGCAAACCCCGGCGGCGATAACCTCAAGGATCACTTCGCTGCCGGTGGGTGTCATGCCGGGACGTTCCTCGGCGCGAAGCGCCGTTCCGAATTTGCGGATACACTGACATTGCATGATCTGCCGTCCTTTCATTGTTGCGCCTCTGACGCGCTCAGGCATTCCGTTCTCTGCCCCGCGCTGCCATCATCCGCCACAGGCCCGCACCCACCGCCCAAAGCAGGATCGCGGCGGTGATCGACATGATCGCGCCGGCGATGGGGCGCTCGAAGAACGTCCCAAGCTCGCCCCCCGAGACCAGCAGAGAGCGGCGGAAATATTCCTCGATCATCGGCCCGAGGACAAAGCCCAGCAAAAGCGGCGCGACTTCGAAGTTCAGCGCCCTCATGCCAAGTCCCAGGAACCCGAAAACCAGCAGCACGACGATATCGGCGATCTGGTAATTGACGCTATAGATGCCGATACAGGTAAAGGCGACGATCACCGGAAACAGCAGATTATACGGTATTTGCAGCAGCTTGACCCACATGCCCACCAGTGGAAGGTTCAGCACCAGCAGCATGATATTGCCGATGACAAAGCTGACGATCAGCCCCCAGAACAGGTCGGGCGAGGATTCGATGACATTCGGGCCGGGCAGGATGCCATGTACCATCATCACGCCCAGCATGATCGCCATGACCGGATCGCCCGGAATGCCCAGGCTCAGCGTGGGGATGAAGGCCGATTGCACCGCAGCGTTATTCGCGGCCTCGGGCGCGGCGACGCCCTCGATCGCTCCCTTGCCGAACTGTTCGGGATGCCGGCTCAACTTGCGTTCAAGCGCATAGGACACAAAGGTCGCGACCAGTCCGCCCGTTCCCGGCAGCGCACCGAAGAACCCGCCGATCCCCGAACCTCGCAACATCGGCATGGCCGAGCGGCGCCAGTCCTTTCCCGTGGGCAGCATGTCGCGCAGGCGGATGCGGGCTGTATTGACCCTTGGCATGGTCGTGCGACCGGCATTGGCGATGATCTCGGGCAGGCCGAACAGGCCGATGGCGACCGCAACCAGCGGCAGCCCGTCATACAGCACCGTCTGCCCGAAGGTGAAACGCGCCACGCCACTGTTCAGATCCAGCCCGATCAGCCCAAGCGCCAGCCCCAGCGAGACCGAGGCAAGCGAGCGTGCCGCCCGCCCCGTCCCGATGACCGACGCGGCGATCAGCCCCAGCGCCATCAGCGCCACATATTCCTGCGGCCCGAATTGCAGCGCCACCCGCGCCAACGGCACCGAAAAGCCGACCAGCAGGACCACTCCGAACAGGCTGCCCACGAATGAGGCAATGGCAGTCATGAACAGCGCCTGCCCGCCCCGCCCCTGCCGAGCCATCGGGTATCCGTCCAGCCCCGTCACGGCGCTGGTCGCGGTTCCGGGCAGGTTCATCAGGATGGCGGCGGTCGAGCCTCCGTAGGATGCACCGTAATAGATACCGCCCAGCATGATCAGCGCGAAATTCGGGTCCAGATGATATGTGACCGGCAGCAGCATCGCCAGCGTGGCCATGATGCCGATGCCGGGCAGGACGCCAATGAATGTGCCCAGAAAGACCCCAAGGAAACAATACAGCAGCCCGCCCCAGGAGGCGGCGACGCTGAGACCCAAGGCAATATCGGAAATCAGGCCCGGCATCTCAGAACGCCTTCATTTGCAGGCCCAGCCCGACACGGAAGATCAGCGCCGAGATCGCGGCGGTAGCCAGCGCCAGCACCAGCGCGGCAAGCACGGGGGTCCGGCGGTTCGCCAGCGCCGACAGGAACACTGCCAGCGACACCGCAACGACGATCCCCCGGCTTTCGATGGTCAGGGCAAAGGCGCCGAAGGCTGCCGTCAGAAAGGCGATGCCGCGAAGCTGGCCCTTTTCGGGGGCAAGCCGCGCATCGCCCGGCTGCGCGGTCGCCAGCATGAACAGCGCCAGCACCAGCATGATCGTACCCAGCATGACCGGAAAATAGCCCGGTCCCATGCTGTGCAGGCTGCCCATGTCATAGCGGCGCGCCTCGACGATGATGAAAAGGCCAATGCCGCCGGTCACAAGACCTGCAACGATGTCCCCCAGCCTGTCCGTGATATATCGCATGTCATCCCCTCCCCAAGATGTGATGCGCCGGTCGTTCAGGACGGATGCCCCCGGTTTGACGGGCTGACCGTGACCGTCTGGCCGGTGACAAGGCCCGCCTCCGGGCCGGTCAGAAAATCGCAAAGCCCGCGCGGCAGGGCCGTATCGCCCGCGATCAGCGTATTGACGCGCATCCCCGCCCCGGCCCATTCCAGCGCAAGCGTGCGCGCAAACATTGCCAGGGCCGCGCTTGCGACGGCATCCCCGGCAGGTGCCACATAGAGCAGCGCGAAATCCCGGCAGCGCCGGGGATGCGAGACGATGGCCTGCGCGGTCAGGCGCGCCATGGCCAGGGTTCCGGCCGGGCTGCGGGGGGCCTGCCGGTACTGATCGGCGATCACGGCGGACAGCGCCGCGTCCGTGGGCAGCATTGCGGTCGGACCCACGGGCCCCAGCACGACACAGTGGCCCGTGGCGGCCTGCCCGGCGGAAGGCGGGGCCAGACCCTTGGGCAGAGGCCCGGCCAGGCCACCGCCATCAACCGTCAGCGTCTGCCCGTTCAGCGCCCCGCCATCCGGCCCGGCGCAGAACGCGACCGCCGCAGCGATATCACCGGGCAGGGCCAGCCGCCCCAACGGAATGCCGCGCGCCACCGCCTCAAGGTCGATACGACCCTGCCGCTGCAATTCCTCGACCAGCGGCGTCAACGTATAGCCCGGCGCGACGGCACTGACAGCGATACCGTGCGGCGCAAGCTGTTCCGCCAGCACCCCGGTCAGCGCCACGACCCCGGCCTTGGTCGCGCTATAGGGACCGCGCAGAACCAGGGGCCGAAAAGCCGCGCCCGAGGCAAGGTTCACGATCCGCCCACCATCGGGCAGCAAAGGGCTGGCCGCGGCGCAGATCCGCTGTACAGCGGTCAGGTTCAGCGCCACCAGCCGGTCGAACGAGTCCTGCGGCAGATCGGTCAGCGACCGGCCGGAACTGTCCGTGATACCTGCGTTGTTGATCACAGCGTCCAGCCCGCCAAGGGCCTTGGCGGCGCGGGCGGGCAAAGCGGATGCGGCCTGCGCATCGGTCAGATCGGCGGCCAGCGCCACATGACCGGGGCCAGGCATCGCAGCAAGGGCGGCAACCGCCGCCTGATCAATGTCAGCCAGCGCCACGCGCCAGCCGTCCCCGGCAAGCCGCCGACAGATGGCCCGGCCGATCCCTCCGGCGGCCCCGGTGACAAGCGCGCGGGATGTCGCCCCGCCCGCCATCAGGTGATCGCAATGCCGATGCCGCCATCGGCGGACAGTACCTGACCGGTAACAAAATCGCTTTCATCATCCAGCAGATAGCCGATGGCGCGGGCGATGTCCTCGACCGTGCCCAGCCGTCCCAGCGGCGTCGCCGCAATGCGCCTTGCGTCACGTTCGGCCGAACGGTGCCTTGCGGTGCCCTCGGTCGGAACGGCCGAGGGCGCGACGGCATTGACCCGGATTCCGCGCGGACCCAGCTCGACCGCGGCGGCGCGGGTCATGCCCATCACGCCTGCCTTGATGCCGCTATAGACCAGCGAATTCGGGGCCGAACGGAACCCAGCCGCCGAAGCCACATTGACAATGGTGCCGCCCCGGACCGGATCCATCGCGGCGGCTGCGGCCTGAATCGCCCAGACGATCCCGGTAAAGCCGATATCGACCATGCGCGCCACCGTTTCCGGCGCGATCTCGGGGATGGGCTGATAGCGGACCCAGGCGGCGTTGTTCACCATCGCATCCAGCCGCCCTGTCCGTTCGGTCACGGCGGCAACGGCGGACCCGACCCCCTCGCGGGTGGACACGTTCATCACCACCGGAAAGGCCTGCCCCCCCGCGTCGCGGATCAAACTGACGGTTTCGGCGGCGAATTCCTCTTTCAGGTCGTTGACCCCGACAGCCCATTCCCGCGATGCCATCAGCCGCGCCGTGGCGCGCCCGATGCCGTGGCCCGCACCGGTGATCAGGACGGATTTGCGGTCAGCCGACATGAGCAATCTCTTCGTACCAGTGATTTTGCGTTCCGCGCAGCAGCTCTGCCCCCAGCATGTCCAGCCTTTCGGCAGCCCCGCCCTGAGCCGCCATTGCCCGCATACGCCGCAAATGGCGGTGCAGCGGCACCTCCCATGTGAAGCCCATGCCCCCAAAAACCTGAATGGCGCTTTCGGCGACCAGCGGGCCGTGTTCGGCGGCATAGAGCCAGACCGCCTGACGCGCGAAGGCAGACCCCTCGGCGGGTTCGGCCAGCGCGCGGGCCAGCCCGGCGCGCATCGTCTCGATTGTCAGGGCATCGCGGGACAACCGGTGACGCAACACCTGATTGGCCGACAGGGGTTTGCCGAACTGCTCGCGGTCCTGCGCGTAGTTCGCTGCCATGGTCAGACATTCCCGCGCGGCGCCCAGCATAAATGCCGCCCGCAGCACCTGCGCCGTCTCGCGCAGCCCGGACACGCACGCCGCATCCAGAACGATCCCCCCGGCTTCCGGCGAGGGGCGGATCAGCGCCTCGGGCGTGTCCAGATCCAGCGTGGGCGCGGTCTCGGCATCGGGGTTGGCCAGCAGGACCGCAGCGCCATCCTGCCGAAAGACCAGCACATGCCCGGCATCGCCCGCCAGAGGCGCGCCGCCCGCAACCCCGGCCTCGGTCGTGCCCGTCCAGGCAATCGTGGCCAGTGCCCTGCCCGCACAGATCGCCCGCGCCATTTCCGGGGCGGGACCGGCCAGCGCATCGGCCAGCAGCAACGATTCGATCAGTGGAAAGGCCAGCAGACCCGCGCCCGCCGCCGTGGCGACGGGCACAGCAAAGCGCACCGGCAGGGCCAGCCCCCCGACCGCCTCGGGCGCAAGAACGCCGATCACCCCGGCCCCGGCCAAAAGCCGTGCCCTTTCGCCGGTATCTGCCGCCCCGGCACAGGTGGCGATCACCGCCGCAGCGGTATCCTCGAATTCCCCCGGATCGAGATCGTCGAACATGGATCAGGCCGCCTTTTTCAGGTTGAGAATACGCTTGGCGATGATATCAAGCTGGATTTCTGTCGTACCGGCATAGATCGTCTCGGCCCGGCTGCTCAGATAAACCTGTTCCATCCGCTGCCGCAGATCGCGCAGCGGACCATCCGCACCGGGCGGAAAGCGCGACACGATCTCCCACGCGATGGCGGCAAAGTACTGATGCGCCTCGGACCAGTAAAGCTTGGGGAAACTGCCGCGCGGACCGATTTCGGCACCCTGCACCAGTTCCGAAACCAGCGTCTCGACATGGGCCTTCAGCATTTCGATCCAGACCCGGATACGCGCCAGTTCGCGGGCATGGGGCACCAACAGCGCATGGGCGCGCGGATCGCTGCGACAGGCGGCGATCAGGTGATCCAGCTCGCTTTGAAAGCGCCAGGCGCGATACATGCGGTTGGTCGCGCGTTCGATGGACAGAACCCGCGTCGCGGCCTGCCAGCCCTGATCGGGCGCGCCCAGCATGTCGGACTCGTCCACGATCACATCCTTGAAGAACACCTCGCAAAAGGACCGATGCCCGTCGATGGACCGAATCTCGCGCGTCTCGATGCCGGGCAGATCCATCGGCACGGCGAACAGGACCAGCCCCTTGTTCCGGTCCTGCGGGCTGCCGGTGCGGGCCAGCAGCAGACAGAACTGCGATTTCGACGCGCCCGAGGTCCAGATTTTCTGGCCGTTCACGCGCCAGCCATCGGCGGTCCGCTCTGCCGTTGTGCGCAGCGCCGCCAGATCCGAGCCCGCGCCAGGTTCCGAAAACCCCTGACACCATATCGCCCGCATGGTCAGGATCGGGGGCAGATAGCGGATTTTTTGATCCTCGCGGCCCACCGTCAGGATGATCGGCCCGGCAAGCTCTTTTCCGATGGAATTGGCCGCGTTCGGGACCGGTGCCAAACCTATTTCTCTGTTGATTTCAAGATGCTCACGCAGGCTGAGGCCATGCCCCGCATAGGCAGTGGGCCAGGTGATCCCGGCCAGCCCGGCGCGGTGCATCGCCGCCTCGAAGGCGATCAGCTCGTCCAGGGTGGCGGGGCTGTCATGGCTGCGATCGGTGCGCAGCCTGTCGGTCAGGTTCTGTTCCAGCCAGAGACGCGCCCGCGTGCCATGGCTATGGTGGGAACTGGCCGCTTGGCCGGTTTGCGATGTCATTCAGCAGCCTCCTGCCGGTTTTTTCGCCGTGGCACGATCAGCGCATCCAGTGCCGTGACACCCTGTCCAGCGGCGCGGACGATCAGCGGGTTAATGTCGATTTCGGTCAGGTCGTCAGCGTGCCGCGCAGCAAAACGGGACAACGCCGCGATGGCCTTGCACAACGCGCCCAGATCGGCCGGAGGACGACCGCGCGCGCCGGTCAACAGGGGCCAGGCGCGAAGATCGCGCAGCATCCCTGCGGCCCCGGCTTCGGTGACGGGGGCAAGGCACAGCGCAGTATCCTGCAAAACCTCGGCAAAGATACCGCCAAGCCCGACCATGACTGCCGGTCCGAACATGTCGTCTGTGACGGCACCCAGAATCATCTCGGTTCCGCCCGTCACCATCGGGGCGACCAGTACCCCGTCGATCCGGGCTTCGGGCGCATGGCGCGCGGCGGCGGCGGTGATACGATCAAAGGCAGCGCGGGCAGCATCCGGATCGGGAACATCCAGCTCTACCCCGCCCATATCGCTTTTATGCGCGATGTCGGGCGACAGGATTTTCATGGCAACCGGCGCCCCGATTCGTCGCGTCGCCCCGGCGGCCTCAACCGCGCTGGTCACGACAATTTCAGGCGCGAAGGGCAGACCAGCAGCGGCCAGCGCGGCCCTTGCGGTGGCCTCGTTCCGCGCGGCTTTGGCGGGCAGCGGCTGGCGGACCACCGGCACTGGCAAAGCTACAGGCGCTTCGCGCTGCGCCTCCAGCCGGGCAAGGGCGGCAATGCCGGCCATGGTCGCGTCAATGGTCGGGAAACAGGCGATGCCAAGGGCATGCAGTTCGGCGATGGCGTCCGCAGGGCCGGGGACACAGACGACCAGCGCCTTGTCGGGATGCCCTCGGGCAGCGGCGGCCAGCGCCTGTGTAAAGACCTGGCGCAGGCGCGGAATCTCCATCCCCAAAGCCAGCATCAGGCAGGCGGTACCGTTCGCGTCATCGGACAGCACGGCGTCCAGCAACGTTTCCAGAAGCTTGGGACTGGACGAGATCTGTGCGGTCGCGTCAACCGGGTTCGCCGTCGCTGCCAGCGGCAGGGCCGCACGGATGCGCCGCTGCGCGGTCTCGCCCAGAGGGTTGACCGCAATCCCCTGCCGGGATGCCGCATCGGCCATCATCACCCCGAACCCGCCCGACGCCGCGATTATCGCCACCGAAGCGGGAAAACCAACGCGGCGCGGGCCAATTGCCTCGGCGGCGGCTCCGACCTGCACCAGTTCCTCAAGCGAATGCACCCGGATCGCCCCGTAGCGGCGAAACACCGCGTCGAACACCCGGTCGCTGCCCGCCAGCCCTCCGGTATGCGACTGTGCCGCCTTCCGCCCGGCTTCGGAGGTGCCGATCTTCAGCGCGATCACCGGCTTGCCCGCCGCGCGCGCACGGGCCAGCGCCGCCGTCAGCCGCGGCCCATCGCGGCAGGTTTCCAGACAGGTCAGGATAACGCGGGTTTCGGGATCGCCTGCCAGCCAGTCGATCAGATCGGCGGCCTGAATGTCAGCCTCGTTCCCGGTGGCAACGAACCGCGCCACCCCCGCACCGCAATCGCCCAGCATGCGCAGCGCCGCGCTGCCGATATTGCCGCTTTGCGATACGATGGACAGGCCGCCGTGGCGCGGCAGATTGCTTTCCAAAGCAACCGAGAATGTACCGATGGCGCGTTCGCGCAGGCTGACCGCGCCCAGACAGTTCGGCCCCAGAATACGCATGCCGCCCTGTCGCGCAGCCTGCACCAGTTCAGCCTGCATGACAGCGCCCTCTGGGCCGATTTCGGCGAAACCTGCGCTGAGGATGATCGCGGCAGGGCTGCCGCGCGCGGCAGCAGCCCTGACAGCGGCAAGGGCGGCGGCACCGGGCACCGCGATCAGGACCAGGTCCGGCACACCGGGCAGCGCCTCGACCGAGGGAAAGGCCCGCAGCCCCTGAATTTCGTCCGCTTTCAGATTGACCGGCCAGATTGCACCGCCAAAGCCGTGGCGCAGCAACAGATGCACGGGCCGCCCGCCGGTCTTGGCCGGATCCGACGAGGCCCCGACCACCGCAATCGAGCGCGGCATGAAGATCGCGTCAAACGGCCCGCACATCGCTCAGGTTCCCGTGAATACCGGGGCGCGCTTTTCCAGAAAGGCGCGCCGCGCCTCTTGCGCGTCATGGGTCCGGGCCAGCGCCATGGTGTAATTCTGTTCCAGTCGATAGGCATCCCGCTGGGGCATGTTCTCGACCATCGTTGCGGCCTGCTTGGCATAGGCGATGGCCAGCGGTGCCTTTTGCGCGATCTCTTGCGCGATCTCCATCGTGGTCGGGATCAGCGCTTCGGGCGTGGTCACGGCCTCGATCACATTACGCTCTTTCAATTCTGTCGCAGTCAGCCGCACCCCGGTAAAGAACATTCGCCGCGTCGTCGAACGACCGAACAGCGAATGCAGCATCGAGGCGCCGCCCGCCAGCCCGACATTGATTTCGGGCATGCCGAAGACGGCGTTATCCGAGGCATAGAAGATGTCGCAGGCTGCCATCAGCCCCAGCCCGGCACCCAAAGCCGCGCCATTCACCGCCGCGATCACCGGCTTGGCGCATTCCTTGATCGCATTGCCGGTTTCGCGGGTCGCGCGGTTATGTTCCAGAAAATCGCCGGCCCTGCCGGGATCGGGACGGTCCTTCAGATCGGCCCCCGCGCAAAAGACCTTGCCCGCGCCGGTCAGAACCGCCGCACGGACATCATCGCGCTGCGAAATCTCGTCAAAAACCTCGATCATCTCGTATCGTGTCCGGCGATCCAGCGCATTCACCGGAGGGCGGTCCAGCGTGACCAAAGCCACCATTCCGTGCATCTCTACCCGCAGATTCTGCTTGTCGAACATGGCGCGCTCCTCTCGCTCCGGCGACTGACCGGACGGTCAGTCACGATCCTGAATACCAAGCCTGCCACGGTTTCGCAACTGAATTTTGCCGGATTGCGGCCTTGACTGACCGTCCGGTCAGTGCTTAGCCTGAATCTGGGGAACGGGCGCAAGGCCCGCGCCTCGCCATTCTGGGGAGGAAAAATCATGACGACGTTCAATCGCCGGACCATCCTGGCGGCAGCCGCCATCGCCGCAGCCGCCACGCTGCCGTCACCGGGTGCAGATGCGAAATCCAGTGACCCGATCAGCCTGATCGTTCCATATGGCGGCGGGGGCCTGATCGACGGGCTGGTCCGCCAGATCGCCGACACGATGTCGCAGGAACTGGACCAGCCGGTAATCGTGGAAAACAAGCCCGGATCGAACGGCATCATCGGCGCGACCTATGCCGCCGCCGCCAAGCCCGATGGGCTGACCTATTTCGTCGGCGCGACCGGCCCCTTGTCGCTGAACGTGCTGCTGCGCGACAACCTGACTTATGATCTGGACAGCTTCGTTCCCGTCGGCACGATGATGAGCGGGCCGCTGACCATCACCGTGCCGGGCAAGATGGGCGTCAACAATCTGGACGAACTGAAGGCCCATGCCGAAAAGACCGGCAAGCCGCTGCGCTATGCGACGCTTGGGCCAGGCAGCGTGACGCATCTGTTCGGCATCGTATTGCAGGACCAGATCGGCGTGCCGATGGTGGACATCGCCTATCGCAACAACCCCTCGCAGATCGTCGATCTGATCGCGGGACAGAACGACCTTAACTTTGCCACGCCCATTTCTCTGGTCGAACACGCCAAAGCCGGAGATGTAAAGATGCTGGCGGTCTCGACCAGGGAACGGATGCCGCAGTTCCCCGACCTGCCAACGACTGCGGAACTTGGCTATCCCGAACTTGAATCCTCGTTCTGGTTTGGTCTGCTTGCGCCAAAAGGCACCGCGCCCGAAGAAATCGATCGGGTCAGCGCCGCGCTGCAAAAGGCAGTCAGCGACCCGGATCTTCAGAAAACCATGCTGAATGCCGGGATGCAGCCCGATGTCGGCGGCCCCGAAGCGATGCAGGCCCAGCTTGACTGGGACAAAGAGTTCTGGGGCGGCGTGATCGAACGGAACAATATCTCGCTGAAGTGATCCGCCGTCACGGGTGCCCGGGCGATGCGGTGTAGGGCACCTGATCCGCAGGCTGACCGCGCGCGAAGCGCGCCTCCGGCCGGGCGGCAGCGTCCGGGTCGGGCTTTGCCCGACCCGCGCCCCCTTTCCGCCATGTGCAACATCTGCCCGCACCCGACCATCGCGCGCCGACCCGGAATCTGCGTCACCTTCCGCTTGCCGCCTTCAGCGCCTGCCAGGGCTTGCCGGATGCCAGTTCCGCAGACAGGTGGTCGATCAGCAGGCGCAGTTTGGCGGGCAAGGGGCTGACGGGGGGCCAGACGACCATGATCGGCAGGTTGCGGGTTTCCACCTCGGGCATGACCTGCCGCAGGTCTCCGTCGGTCAGGGACTGCGCGACGATAAAGCCGGGCAACATCGCCAGCCCCAGCCCTGCAACGGCCATGTCGCGCATCGCCTCGCCATTGTTCAGCACCAGCCGACCACCGACACGGGGCGAAACAAACCGGCCGCCCAGCCGGAACTGCCACAGCCGCGAATCCGGCAGATGCGCATAGCCGATGGTCTGGTGATCGGCCAGATCGGCGGGTGACGTCGGCGTTCCGGCACGGGCAAGATAATCAGGGCTGGCGACCACATATTGCCGGTCGTCGCACAGCTTTTTCGCGATCAGGGCGCTGTCGCGGGCCTCACCGATGCGGATGCCCAGATCGAACCCCTCGCGCGCAAGATCATGGGCGTAATCGTCGAAATCCACGCGCAGGCTCAGCCCCGGATGCGCCGCAGCAAAGCGCGCAAGGATCGGGGCCAGATGCATGGTGCCAAAGCTCATCGGGGCGGCGATGGCCAGCGTTCCGGTCAGCGGCGCGCGACCATCCATGCCCCAGGCGGCGCTTTCGGCAGCGGCGACAAGCTCGGCCAGGGCGGGGCGCAGACGCTCGGCCAGGCGCAGGGCTGCCTCGGTCGGGATGATGCGCCCGGCATTGCGGCGAAACAAGGCCGCCCCGATACCCAGCTCGAAATCGGCGATCCGCTTGGAGATCACCGATTTCGACAGATTCTGCCGCGCGGCGGCAGCCGAGACGGTGCCAAGCTCCATCACGGTCAGAAATGTCTCGATCTCATCCAGCTTATAGCGCATGGTCTTGCCCCGCTCTGCCCGGCGTTCGGTATTTTCGAACGCGGGATTTGCTACAGGGGTACTGACATTGGACAGGTACGCAACCGATATTTGCCTGTGTTTTGAGCAAAGGACAGGAAAATGCAGCTTACCGGCATTCACCACCTGACGGCGATCACTGCCGACGCGCCCGGCAATAACCGCTTCTACACCGAGGTGATGGGGCTGCGGCGGGTGAAAAAGACCGTGAATCAGGATGATACGTCGGCCTATCACCTGTACTTCGCGGATGGTGCGGGAAGCGCGGGCAGCGATCTGACGTTTTTCGACTGGCCGGTCGCCCGCGAACAGCGCGGCACCCGTTCGATCAGCCGGACCGGCTTGCGTATCGCCGGGGACAGCGTGGATTTCTGGGCGGCACGGTTGCGCGATCACGGTCTGACGATGGGGGAAATCCGGGAAATCGCCGGGCGCGCCAGTCTGGATTTTCTGGACCCCGAGGGGCAGCGGTTCCGGCTGACGGTGGATCAGCAGCCCGACGAAAGCCATCCTTGGGACCACAGCCCCATTGAGGCCGCGCATCAGATTCGCGGGCTGGGGCCGATCACCATCTCGGTTCCCGATCTGGCCGCCACCGGGGCGCTGCTGACCGGCGTGCTGAACATGCGCCGCATCGGCGAATATGGATCGCCCGATGGTCAGGGGCGCGTGCATGTGTTCGAAATGGGGGCGGGCGGGCCAGCGGCAGAACTGCATGTTGCGATTCAGCCCGGCCTTCCGGTGGCCCGGCAGGGCGCGGGCGGGGTGCATCACGTCGCCTTCCGCACGCCCGGACCGGAAACGATCAGCGCATGGGCCGCGCGGCTTGGGGAACTGGGCATCCCCAATTCCGGCGAGGTCGAACGGTATTATTTCCGCTCGCTCTATTTCCGCGAACCGGGCGGCAATCTGTTCGAGATCGCGACCGACGGGCCGGGCTTTGCGGTGGACGAACCCTTCGATACCATGGGCCAGCGCCTGTCGCTGCCGCCCTTTCTTGAACCGCGTCGCGCACAAATCGAGGCCGGGCTGCTGCCGCTGGCCTGATGCGCCACTGCCTGCGGCGCGTCAGGGATCCTCGCCGGGGGCGATGGTGAACAGGTCTGCCCATTCGGGATGCCGGGCATATTGCTTGCGGATAAAGGGGCAGACCGGCACGATGCGAAAGCCGGTCTGACGCGCATCCTGTAGCATGAAATCCAGCAGCGCCTTCGCCACGCCCTTGCCCCCCATCGAATCCGGCACGCCGGTATGGTCGGCGCTGATCACATTGGGACCGCGCCGCGTATAGGTGATTTCACCCTCATCCGCGATGCCGTCGATCCGCGCGACATAGCGGCCCCGGCGCGTCCCGTCCTCTTTGGTGATGTGGATATTCTCGCTCATTTCGAAACACCCTCCTGATCACGTCACGATAGGGCGGGAACGCGACTTGCGCCACTCAGGACTGCGCGCGCGCGGCTTTGGTCGCGTTCGCCCACCAGACCAGTTCATCCAGCATGCCATTCAGCGAGGGCAACAGGGTCTGTTCGACCTCGGCCATGTCGCCATTCTGGCCAAGAGGCGAGACCTTGAAAAATTCGCCCCCGCCCAGATGGACGGCATTGCGCAGCGGCACCATCTGCAATTCGACTCCGATATTGCGCAGATGTTCGATCGCACGCGCCGCACCCACGCCGCCATAGCCCATGGCCGCCATCGGCTTGCGGTTCCATTCCTTATAGGCCTGATCCAGCGCGTTTTTCAGCGATCCGGTGACAGAGTGATTATATTCGCCGGTCACGAAGATATAGCCGTCAAACTCTCCGATCTTGTTCTGCCAGGCGGTCGCGCGGGAATCCTCGCTTGGCATCCATGCGTTCGAAGCCTTTTCGTCGAAAAGCGGCAGGTCGAAATCGCGCAGATCGACCAGTTCGAAATCCATGTCGTCGCGCCCGGCCAGCTTTTGCATCAGCCACGTCGCGGGCTTGTCGGCAAAGCGCGCCTTGCGGGTCGAGCCGATGATGACGGCGATTTTCGGTTTGCTCATGATCTTCCTCGCTTCCTGTGCGGCACGGCCGCAGTTGGGTCTGTACGAATTATGTGCACCTGCCGCTGCCGTCTCCAGATCGGACGGGACGAAAGCCAAGTTCGAAAATTTGGAACGCTGCTGTTCCTTTCGTCAGGCGAGGCCGGTCGTCGCGGCGAAAGATCGGGGGTCGCCAATTTCTGAAAATGGGGCTTTGGCAGCCAAATTCAAGGCACCCGCCGCCGGTTGACCCGCTGGCCGGCCTGTGTCACGGTTTGCCCATGCGACAGGGGCGTCCGGGCAACCGGGCTGAGAAGCACCCTTTGAACCTGACCCGGATCATGCCGGCGGAGGAAGGCGCGACCCCTGCCCGGTCACGGGCACCCGCCCTCTCTTCCGCCCGAAAAGGAGAGTGCGATGACAGCCCCCGGAACCCTGCTGGCCCAGATGCGACAGACCGCGCCGCTGGTGCAGAACATCACGAATTTCGTGGCGATGAACATCATGGCGAATGTCATGCTGGCGGCGGGGGCATCGCCCGCGATGGTGCATGGCCACGAGGAAGCCGCCGAATTCGCGGGCCTTGCCGATGCGCTGAGCGTGAATATCGGCACCGCATCGGGCGACTGGGTGGATGCCATGGAGGGCGCGGCGCGGGCGGCGCGCGGGCATGGCAAGCCCTGGGTTCTGGATCCGGTGGCGGCGGGGGCAACCGGCTTTCGCCGCCAGCTTTGTGCAAGACTGATGCAGCAATCGCCGACGATCCTGCGCGGCAATGCCTCGGAAATTCTGGCGGTTGCGGGTGAGGCGGCCAGCGGCAGGGGGGCCGACACCTCGGATCCCGTGGCTGCGGCCGAGGATGCGGCGCTGCGCATCGCCCGCGAACACGGCATGGTCGTCGCAGTCACCGGACCGGTCGATTACGTGACCGATGGCAGGCGGATCGCGAGAGTGGCCAATGGCGATGCGATGATGCCAAGGGTCACGGCATTGGGCTGTTCGCTGACCGGGCTGGTGGCGGCCTTCGCTGTCGGACAGGATCCCTTTGATGCGACTGTCGCCGCGCTGGTCTGTTTCGGCGTCGCGGGCGAGGTCGCGGCGGAAACCGCGCGGGGGCCGGGGTCGTTTCAGGTGGCCTTTCTGGATGCGCTGCACGCGTTGCAACCCGATCAACTGGCAGCACGCGCAAGGGTTCGGGCGTCATGATCCCGCCGCTGTGTTTCGTCACCGATGCCGACGCGCCGCGTTCGATCCTGGATCAGGCCACCGCTGCCGCGTCGGGCGGTGCCGAATGGGTCCAGTTGCGACACAAGACCCTGCCGGATCGCGATTTTGCCCTGCTGGCCCGGACGCTGCAACCGCTGCTGGCCGCACTGGGGGCGCGGCTGATCGTGAACGACCGGGTCGGGATCGCGGCCGCAATCGGGGCCTTTGGTGTGCATATCGGGCAGGACGATGGCGATCCGGCAGAGATCCGCGACCGAATCGGCCCGGACATGGTTCTTGGCCTTTCGGTCTCGACCGAAGATCAGGCCCGCGCGGTGCCCGATTGCATCGACTATCTTGGCGTGGGGCCGATCCGCGCCACTGCCTCGAAACCCGATCACGCGGCACCAATCGGACATACCGGCTTTGCCCGGATCGTCCGGCTGACCCCCCTGCCCTGCCTGGCCATCGGCGGACTTGGCCCGCGCGATGCCGATCCGGTCCGGGCAGCAGGCGGAGCGGGGCTTGCCGTCGTTTCGGCCATCTCGCGCGCAGCCGACCCGGCTGGCGCGGCACGGGCGCTGTTGCAGGCATGGAGGGTGGCATGATCCCGAACATCCTGTCCATCGCCGGATCCGACAGCAGCGGAGGAGCGGGGATTCAGGCCGATATCAAGGCGATCAGCGCCAATGGCGGCTATGCCATGACGGCCATCACCGCACTGACGGCGCAGAATACCCGCGGCGTGGCCCTTGTCGGGCTGACGCCGCTGCCCATGATCGCCGCGCAGATTCAGGCGATCCGCGACGATATCCGGATCGACGCGATCAAGATCGGCATGTTGGGCGACGCTGCAATCATCAAGACGGTGGCCCGGTCGCTGCAGGGGCTGGCCTGCCCCGTCGTTCTGGACCCTGTCATGGTCGCCAAGGGCGGCGACCGGCTGTTGCAGGTTCAGGCGGTCGCGGCGCTGCGCGATATTCTGCTGCCCCGTGCGGCAGTGATCACGCCAAACCTGCCCGAAGCCGCCGATCTGCTGGG
>NZ_JBKEBL010000211.1:0-8941 GCF_047973135.1 Paracoccus sp. (in: a-proteobacteria) | reverse complement strand
TCCGGAAAAGCAAAAGCCCCCGGAAACCTGATGTTTCCGGGGGCTTTTGGTGCCCAGAAGAGGACTCGAACCTCCACGCCTTGCGGCACACGGACCTGAACCGTGCGCGTCTACCAATTCCGCCATCTGGGCAGGTGGTGAGCGGGGTCTCTAAAGGCAGTCTTGGGGGGCGTCAATGGGATTCGCGCAAAAAAGCAGCAAAGCCCCGAATTTGTGGCATGCGCTGATTTTCGTGTCTGCGGTGCCGGAAGCCGCAGTTCGGCTTGTCGCGCCGCGCGCGCTTGAGTATTCAGGCAGATGACGCGGTACGAAGGAGGCGGGAAGCCCATGGCGAAACTGGTCACGATCTATGGCGGCTCGGGCTTTGTCGGGCGACAGGTCGCGCGGCTGATGGCACGGAACGGCTGGCGGGTGCGGATTGCCGTGCGCCGCCCGGACGAGGCGCTGTTCACCCGAACCTATGGCGCGGTGGGGCAGATCATTCCGGTATTGTGCAATGTCCGGGACGAGGCATCTGTGCGCGCGGTGATGGCCGATGCGGATGCCGTCGTGAACTGCGTGAACATCACGGCGCGCAAGGGCAAAAGCACCTTTCAGAACGTGTTCGAGGAAGGCAGCGACCATATCGCGCGCATTTCCGCCGAACTGGGCGTCGCGCGAATCGTTCATCTGTCAGGGATCGGCGTCGATGCCGAATCGCCCAGCAAATATGTCGCGGCCAAGGCGCGCGGCGAGGCGGCGGTGCTGCGGCATCGCCCCGATGCGGTCATCCTGCGCCCCTCGGTGATTTTCGGGCAGGGCGACAGCCTTTATAACCGGCTGGCCAGCATGGCCCGCTTTGGGCTGGTCATGCCGCTGGCGGGTGCCAATACCCGGATGCAGCCGGTCTTTGTCGATGATGTCGCGCTGGCCGCCGTCAAGGGTGCCGAGGGCGGGATTGGCGGCGGCATCTATGAACTGGGCGGCCCCGAGGTCATGACCCTGCGCGAAATCGTCGCCCAGATGCTGATCGCGACCGATCGCCGCAGGCTGGTTCTGAACATGCCGTTCTGGATTGCGCGCATGGGTGCCGGTGCACTGAACCTGGCGCAATACGCGACGGGCGGGCTGTTCACGAACACGATCCTGAACTACGACCAGATCGAATTGCTGCGCCATGACAATGTCGTCGGCAAGGACAGCAAGGGCTTTGCGCAGATCGACATTCAGCCGACCGCACCCGAGGCCGTCATCAACGACTATCTTTGGCGCTTCCGCCCGTCGGGGCAATATCAGGCAATGAAAGAATCTGCCAAGGATCTGCGGACTCTTTAAGAATGACGACTGACACGATTATTTCGGCGGTTCTCGGCGTGATCGAGGGCCTGACCGAGTTCATTCCGGTCTCTTCAACCGCGCATGTGCTGCTGGCGGGGCATTTTCTGGGCTTCCAGTCGCCGGGCCACACATTCGAGGTGGTGATCCAGCTTGGTGCCGTGCTGGCGATTCTGGGGGTCTATTCGGCGCGGCTGTGGCAGATTTTTTCCTCGGCGCCGCATGACCCGCGCTCGCGCCGGTTCATCATGGCAGTATTGCTGGCCTTTCTGCCCTCTGTGATCATCGGCGTTCTGGCGCATGATTTCATCAAGCGCGTGCTGTTCGAAACCCCGGCCCTGATCGCGACCATGCTGATTCTGGGCGGGATCGTCATCCTGTTCGTGGACCGTTGGGCCAAAAACCCCGCCTATCATCGGGCCGAGGATTTTCCGCTGCCCATGGCCTTCAAGATCGGCGTGATCCAGTGCCTTGCCATGATCCCCGGAGTCTCGCGCTCGGGCGCGACCATCGTGGGGGCGCTGTTTTTGGGGGCAGACAAGCGGTCCGCTGCCGAATTTTCGTTCTTTCTGTCCATGCCGACCATGCTGGGCGCATTCACCTTTGACCTGTACAAGAACCGCAATATTCTGGACGCCTCGGCACTTGGCGACATTGCGGTCGGGTTCGTCTGCGCCTTTATCTCGGCGGTGATCGTGGTGCGCTGGCTGTTGGGTTACGTCTCGGAAAAGGGATATTCCCTGTTCGGATGGTGGCGAATCGTTGCCGGGGGGCTTGTTTTGCTGGCTCTGATGGCAGGTAGGTAAGTTATTATGACTTAATTTCGGCAAATCAGGCGGCTTTTTGTTGCCGTCGGCCTTAAAAACCCGCCTTTAGGTCAGTATTGCTGACTTTTCATTGCCGCCACCTTGGTTTATTGCGGCTTTGGGAGTTCCTGACAGGTGGAAGGTTGCGCAGCTATGGCCACGCAGAAAATGCTGAAATTCGTCTCTACCCCGCGGCAAATGCCGGAAAAACGCAGCGCGGCTGAGCGGAGCGAAGATTTCCGCGAGATTTATCAGGAATTTGCTGCGGCCCGTGCGGCTGAACAGGCAGGCCGGTGCAGCCAGTGCGGCGTGCCCTATTGCCAGTCACATTGCCCGCTGCACAACAACATCCCCGACTGGCTGCGCCTGACCGCCGAGGGGCGGCTGGAAGAGGCCTATCTTCTCAGCCAGTCCACCAACACCTTCACCGAAATCTGTGGCCGCATCTGCCCTCAGGACCGGCTGTGCGAAGGCAATTGCGTGATCGAACAATCGGGCCATGGCACCGTCACCATCGGCGCGGTCGAGAAATATCTGACCGATACGGCCTGGGAAAACGGCTGGGTCCGGCCCATTGCGCCACGGCAGGAACGGGCCGAAAGCGTCGGCATCATCGGCGCGGGGCCGGGCGGTCTGGCGGCGGCGGATTCGCTGCGGAGGCTGGGATTTCAGGTGACGGTCTATGACCGGCACGACCGTGCGGGCGGGCTGCTGACCTATGGCATTCCGGGCTTCAAGCTGGAAAAGGACGTGGTCCTGCGCCGCAACCGCCAGCTTGAGGAAGGCGGGGTCGAGTTCGTGCTGAACTGCAATATCGGCGAGGATATCAGCTTTGACGCCATTCGGGGCAAACATGACGCGGTGCTGATCGCAACCGGCGTCTACAAGACCCGCGATCTGGACATCGACAATGCCGATGCGGGCGGGGTCGTGCGGGCCATCGATTATCTGACGGCAAGCAACAAGGTCGATTTCGGCGACGATGTTCCCGATTTCGAGGATGGCGAACTGAACGCGCAGGGCAAGCGCGTGGTGGTCATCGGCGGCGGCGATACGGCCATGGATTGCGTGCGCACGGCCATCCGCCAGGGCGCGCAATCGGTGAAATGCCTCTATCGCCGCGACCGGGCGAACATGCCGGGATCGCAACGCGAAGTGCAGAATGCCGAAGAAGAAGGCGTCGAGTTCGTTTGGCTTTCTGCGCCGGGGGCCTTTGCCGGCCACATCACCGGCGTGGCCGCCGAGGCGCAGGAACGCGATGTTGACGGGCTGGGACAGATCGCCTCGGTCCGGGTGCAGAAGATGCGGCTTGGCGCGCCCGATGTCAGCGGTCGCCAAAGCCCCGAACTGATCGAGGGCGCGGATTACGACGAACCGGCCGAACTGGTCATCAAGGCGTTGGGCTTCGAACCCGAGGATCTGCCGAAACTGTGGGGCGTGGACGGGCTGGAAGTCACCCGCTGGGGCACGATCAAGGCCGATTTCAACACGCACCGGACCAGCCTGCCGGGCGTTTATGCGGTGGGCGACATCGTGCGCGGCGCAAGCCTTGTGGTCTGGGCAATTCGCGACGGGCGCGAGGCGGCCGAGGCGATTGCCGGGTTTCTGGCCGGCGATGCCCGCGTCGCCGCCGAATAGGGGACGCTGACCATGCAGACGGCGATCACAGGACAGACACAGGGCGGATACAGGCGACGCGGACCGGCCATTGCGTGCCCGGATCGTGTCCCGGAAAAAGCATCAGGGATGCTGACCATTTTGACGGTGGCCGCGTCCCTGATGCTGATCGCGACGGCGGGCCATGCGACGAATTTCAAGCCCCCGCAGGGATGCAGGCTAGAGGTGACGGCGCAAAATCGCGGCTGTTCGGTCGCGCAGTATTTCCGCTGCGATGCCGATCCGCAGGGCGACCAGCACAGCGCCGTGTTTACCCGCGAGGGGCTGACCTATCAGGCCCATATCGACGCCGAAACCCGATGGCTGAACAGCCGCGACCCGCAATCGGGGATCGAGGATCAACTGATCGAGGATTCGGCGGATCACGCCAGCTTCAGCACCCTGATTCAGTCCGGGCGCGACGATTTCGACTTTCTGACCGAATCGAATACCGGCGAAAGGCTGCGTCATGTCGGCTTTGACGAACTGACCGGCAACACGATGACCATCGACGGGGTCGAGCTTGAGGAAACCCGCTTTGATCTGCGGACCTATGACGAGAACGGACAGGAACTGATCCATCGCACCGGCCAGCAATATATCAGCCGCAGCATGGGCCGGTTCTATGGCGGGATCGAGGCGCAGACCGACTGGACCGGCGCCGATATCACGACAAACGACACGCCGGTGCTGTTCAGCTTTCCGGGCGAGGACGGCTTTGGCGAGACCGAGCCGAAATTCGACTGTGACGAGCTGTTGGCGCGGATCCGCCGCTTGCAGCAGGACCAGCCGGCATGATGCCCGCCGCGACCGGCCCCGGCAGCACCCGACAACCCGACCGTGACCCCGACAGCCCGGCCCGTCCGGGCACCGACGATTTTCCGCTGCCGCGCGCAGCGACGATGAAAAGGAGCAAGCCATGACTGCTTTTGACGAAAACTGGGTTACGGCCGAGGAAGCCCGCCGCAATTTCATGGCCGAGCACAGCCTGTACCGCACCGAGGACGAGCATTCGTCCTGCGGTGTGGGCTTTGTCGTCGATATTCGCGGCAAGCCCAGCCGCAAGGTCGTGCAGAACGGCATCGACGCACTGAAAGCGATCTGGCATCGCGGCGCTGTGGATGCCGATGGCAAGACCGGCGACGGTGCGGGCATCCACGTGCAGATCCCGGTGCCGTTCTTCTATGATCAGGTTCGCCGTACCGGGCATGAGCCCGACAAGGACAAGCTGATCGCCGTCGGGCAGGTGTTTCTGCCACGCACCAATTTCACCCAGCAGGAAACCTGCCGGACCATCGTGGAATCCGAAGTTCTGCGCATGGGCCATTACATCTATGGCTGGCGGCATGTGCCGGTGAACACCGCCGTTCTGGGCGACAAGGCCAATGCCACCCGCCCCGAGATCGAACAGATCCTGATCCGCTGTGAAAAGGAAATCGATCAGGTTCAGTTCGAGCGCGAATTGTATATCATCCGCCGCCGCATCGAAAAAGCGGCGATCGCGGCACAGATTACCCAGCTTTACTTTTGTTCGCTGTCCTGCCGGTCGATCATCTATAAGGGGATGATGCTGGCCGAGCAGGTGGCCGAGTTCTATCCCGACCTGAAGGATGAAAGGTTCGAAAGCGCCTTTGCGCTGTATCACCAGCGCTATTCGACCAACACCTTCCCGCAATGGTGGCTGGCCCAGCCGTTTCGCATGCTGGCCCATAACGGCGAGATCAACACGCTGAGGGGCAATCTCAACTGGCTGAAAAGCCATGAGATTCGCATGGCCAGCAACGCTTTTGGCGAAATGGCGGGCGATATAAAGCCGATCGTGCCGGGCGGATCTTCGGATTCCGCCGCGCTGGATGCGGTGTTCGAGGTGCTGGTCCGGTCAGGCCGCAGCGCACCGATGACCAAGACCATGCTGGTGCCGGAAAGCTGGTCCAAGGCGACGACGGACATGCCGAAGGCATGGGCCGACATGTATGCCTATTGCAACGCCGTGATGGAACCATGGGACGGCCCCGCCGCGCTGGCCATGACCGATGGCCGTTGGGTCTGTGGCGGGCTGGACCGTAACGGGCTGCGGCCGATGCGCTATGTCGTGACCGGCGACAACCTGCTGATCGCCGGATCCGAGGTCGGCATGGTGCCGGTCAATGAAAGCAATGTCCGCGAAAAGGGCGCGCTTGGGCCGGGCCAGATGATCGCCGTCGATATGTGGGACGGGAGGCTGTATCACGACACCGACATCAAGAACCGCCTTTCCGGCAGCCAGCCCTTTGGCGAGTGGATCGAAAAGGTTGTCGATCTGAACGACATGATGCGCGAATACCCGGAAACCGCGATCTATACCGGCGACGAATTGCGCCGCCGCCAGACCGCTGCGGGCTATACGCTGGAGGAACTGGAAAACGTGCTGTCGCCGATGGCCGAGGACGGAAAAGAGGCGCTGGCCTCGATGGGCGACGACACGCCGCCCGCCGTCCTGTCGCGGCAATACCGCCCGCTCAGCCATTTCTTCCGCCAGAACTTCAGCCAGGTGACGAATCCGCCCATCGACAGCCTGCGCGAAACGCGGGTCATGAGCCTCAAGACGCGCTTTGGCAACCTCAAGAACGTGCTGGACGAAAGCAGCGCGCAGGCCGAGATCCTGCTGCTGGAAAGCCCGTTCATCGCCAATTTCGAATTCGGCGAGCTGTGCAAGATGTTCGGCGAGGCCGTCACCCATATCGACTGTACCTTTGCCGATGGTGCGGGTCAGGACGCGCTGGCCGAGGCCCTGGCCCGGATCCGCGCCGAGGCCGAAGATGCCGTGCGCAGCGGCGCCGGGCATCTGGTGCTGACCGATGAACATCAGGGCCCCGACCGGATCGCCATGCCGATGATCCTGGCGACCAGCGCCATCCATTCCTGGCTGACCCGCAAGGGGCTGCGAACCTTCTGTTCCATCAACGTGCGCAGCGCCGCATGCATCGACCCGCATTATTTCGCGGTGCTGATCGGCTGCGGCGCGACCACGGTGAACCCCTATCTGGCACAGGACACGATCAACGACCGGATCGAACGCGGCTTGCTGACCGGCAGCCTGATCGAGAACATGCGCCGCTATCGCGATGCCATCGACGCGGGCCTGCTGAAGATCATGGCCAAGATGGGGATCTCGGTTCTGTCATCTTATCGTGGCGGCCTGAATTTCGAGGCGGTGGGCCTGTCCCGCGCCATGGTCGCAGAATATTTCCCCGGCATGCACAGCCGCATCAGCGGTATCGGCCTGCATGGCCTGCAGGACAAGCTTGACGATATTCACCAGAAGGGCTGGCACGCGGATAACGTGGAATTGCTGCCCGTGGGCGGGTTCTACAAGCTGCGCCGCAGCGGCGAAAAGCACGCATGGGAAGCCAATACCATGAAGCTGTTGCAGATCGCCTGCGACAAGGCGTCCTTCGACGTCTGGAAACAGTTCAGCGCGGCGATGCGGGCCAATCCACCGATCCATATCCGCGATTTGCTGGACATCAAGCCTCTGGGCAAGCCGGTGCCCATCGAAGAGGTCGAATCGATCACCTCGATCCGCAAGCGCTTTGTGACGCCGGGCATGAGCCTTGGTGCCCTGTCACCCGAGGCGCATATGACGCTGAACATCGCCATGAACCGCATCGGTGCGAAATCCGACAGCGGCGAGGGCGGCGAGGATCCGGCGCATTCCCATCCGCTGTCCAATGGTGACAATCCATGCGCCAAGATCAAGCAGGTGGCATCGGGGCGGTTCGGCGTGACAGCGGAATATCTGAACGCCTGCGAGGAACTGGAAATCAAGGTCGCGCAGGGTGCCAAGCCCGGCGAGGGCGGGCAATTGCCCGGCATGAAGGTCACGAAACTGATCGCACGGCTGCGCCACTCGACTCAGGGGGTGACGCTGATCAGCCCGCCACCGCATCACGATATCTACAGTATCGAGGATCTGGCGCAGTTGATCTATGACCTGAAACAGATCAACCCCCGCGCCAAGATCACCGTCAAGCTGGTCGCGTCATCCGGCGTCGGCACCATCGCGGCGGGCGTGGCCAAGGCCAAGGCCGATGTGATCCTGATTTCCGGCCATAACGGCGGAACCGGCGCGTCGCCGGCGACCAGTATCAAATTCGCTGGCCTGCCTTGGGAAATGGGCCTGACCGAGGCGCATCAGGTTCTGGCCATGAACAAGCTGCGCGACCGGGTGACGCTGCGCACCGATGGCGGCCTGCGCACCGGGCGCGACATCGTCATGGCGGCGATGATGGGCGCCGAGGAATACGGTATCGGCACCGCGGCGCTGATCGCCATGGGCTGCATCATGGTGCGTCAGTGCCAGTCGAACACCTGCCCGGTGGGTGTCTGCACGCAGGATGAAAAACTGCGCGCGATGTTCAACGGCAGCGCCGACAAGGTGGTGAACCTGATTACCTTCTATGCGACCGAGGTGCGCGAAGTGCTGGCCTCGATCGGGGCGCGGTCTTTGGACGAGGTGATCGGGCGGGCCGATCTGCTGACCCAGGTCAGCCGTGGCTCGGCGCATCTGGACGATCTCGATTTGAACCCGCTTCTGATCACCGTCGATGGTGCGGACAAGATCGTCTATGACCGCTCGAAGCCGCGCAATGCGGTGCTGGATACGCTGGATGCGGAAATCATCCGCGATGCCGAGCGCTTCTTCAGCGCCGGCGAGAAGATGCAGCTTCACTATGCGGTTCGCAACACGCTGCGCACCATTGGCACCCGCACGTCGAGCATGATAGTCCAGACTATCGGGATGAAGAACAAGCTTCAGCCCGATCCCCTGACGGTGCGCCTGACCGGCAGCGCCGGGCAGTCGCTGGGGGCCTTCGCCGCGCCGGGTCTGAAGATCGAGGTTTCGGGCGACGCGAATGACTATGTCGGCAAGGGCCTGTCGGGCGGCACCATCGTGGTGCGTCCGCCCATGGTCAGCCCGCTGGTCGCGGCGGATAACGTCATCATCGGCAATACCGTGCTTTACGGCGCGACTGACGGCTTCCTGTTCGCCGCCGGCCGCGCGGGGGAACGCTTCGCGGTCCGCAACTCGGGCGCGACGGTGGTGATCGAGGGCTGTGGCACCAATGGCTGCGAATACATGACCGGCGGTGTCGCCGTGATCCTGGGCCGGATCGGTGCCAATT
>NZ_JBKEBL010000183.1:0-35120 GCF_047973135.1 Paracoccus sp. (in: a-proteobacteria) | reverse complement strand
CCGGCAATTGCAGCCCAAGTATTTCGGTTTTTGTAGCCCTTCGGGACTTTTGTTCGCGATCTGCCGCCTGCGACGAAACAGCGATTTCCGTGCGGCGGGCACAACCGGATTCAAAACCCGCGCCGCATGCGTCGCAGCGCGGGTTCAGAAGATGAAAAGCCGATATTCGGCGCTGTTGTCGCTTTCCCAGGTTTCGTGAATCGGCGAGAGAGCGGATGTGAGTCCGAACAATGGCTTGCGGGCATAGATGCTGTTCCATGTTTGTGAACTGACCCCAAAATGTGCTAGAGTCCGCAGACATTCACTTTGCGGCGATGACGGTTGCGGCGAGATGCCAATTGGCGGTGTAACTGCAGGCCGTCTTTTCGTAACGCGTGGCTATAGCTCTGAATTCCTTTATCTTTGCGAAGAAGTTCTCGATCAGATGCCGCCATTTATAGGCGTGTGCCTGGTGACAACCGCCATTGCGCGGGAAATGGCAGCATTCATGTGGGATATCGCACGCCGCACCATGCCTGCGCACTGAATGCGCGTCCACATGCGCCCAATGGCGGGCGCGAGGTCGATGCCAAGGGAATATCCGACAATCGCTTTGTGGCCAGCTTCGTGCCGATGCCCGTTGTAAGACAGGAACAGCCCCGAGACGCACAATCGGTCATGCGGTATCCAGCCCGCGTATCAGAGCTTGTTCACCGACGTCTTCAGACCTCGTGCCCACCTTTGGGTGTCCAGATCACGATAAACGCCCCGGCGTCACCGATCGCGTGGGAAAATACTTGAAAAAAGACATCAGAGTGTCGGGGTGGTCCCGAACGTCCCGCGCCAGCTTTTCCAGATCGACCTTTCGGGGGCGCCCCTCGCGCGTGGCCTTGGGCTCAGGCGACTTCGCCCATCGCGTCAAACTGGCAACCCCGACAGAAAAACGCGCCGCAGTCCGGGCAAAAGTCAGCCCTTCCTTCTCCTGAACGGATAAAACCTGGCGGCGGAAATCAAGTGAATAGGTCATGACACACAAATAATCAGTTTAATATCGCTTGGCTATAGCTCCATTTGTACCGCGCATCGCGAGGCGCCCGCAGGCGGCTGCCGGTCCTTGCCCATTTGCGGGGGAGCGTGCCCTGCTGGCCGACTTGGGCTTCATCCTGGAACCACACCTCCTGCGGCTTTCCCCGCGCCTCCGGAGGCAGCGCTTCAGCTACGATATAGCTCACGGAAGCCAATTTGATCATCAAATTGGCGCAGCATCAGCGTAAAATCAAATGGTTACGGCCTGACAACATAATCAGAAGAAAGTCGTCAGGCTATATTTCGGCGCTTGCGGCGGCTCGGGTGGCAGGCCGATGTCGCGGCGTAGATGCGGACTGAGTGCCTGGGGACAGGGCCGTGGCCTGCCCCGTCGGGGCATCGGCAAGGCCCGCAGGGTGGCCCAAAGGACCGCCCATCTGCCATGGCGGCACATCAGTCGTTCGATGACGCGGCGCGGCGTGCGACCGCGCGAGGGAAATTGTGCAAGCATGTGGTTCTCAAATGGCTGGCCCATGCGCGACACGGCCACAGCCATGCCCGCCGGCGACTGAAAATTCAGGACTGATCCGCTAAAAACAGCGGCTTATCCAGGAATTTTAAGGTGAAATCAGGCCTTTCGGGACGATGGTCGTCTTGCGACGGCAAAATCGGCCCGGCATGGCCGGAGGATTGCTGTATTGATGAAAATATCCATGTTCAGCCCTCCTTGGAAGCAGCCAGTGACAAGGAGTTCTTTTTGCCGCAGGGTTGCGGTGCGGGGCAACTCTGCCGGGATCAGCGGGCGGGATTGCCGCCTGTTTGTGGCAAAATTATCACAAATTGATGTTGGTCTGGCGGAAATTTCGCTTAGACCAGCGATTTCGACCCCATCGACAGGAACTTCTGGCGGCGATCCGTGATCAGATCGGCGGGCTTCTTGCCCGCCAGATCCTTCAGCATCGCGGCGATTTCCTTGCCCACTGCCTTGACCGTAGCGGCAGGGTCGCGCTGCGCGCCGCCCACGGGTTCGGCGATGATCCGGTCGATCACGGCCAGTTTTTGCAGATCCTGCGCGGTCAGGCGCAGGGCGGCGGCGGCGTCCCGCATCCGTTCGGAATCCTTCCACAGGATCGAGGCGCAGCCCTCGGGCGAGATGACGGAATAGATCGAATGTTCCAGCATGGCGATGCGATTCGCCGTTGCAAAGGCCACCGCGCCGCCCGATCCGCCCTCGCCGACAATGACGCTGACCAGCGGCACGCCGATTTCCAGGCATTTCTGGGTGCAGCGGGCGATCGCCTCGGACTGGCCGCGCTCTTCGGCCCCCTTGCCGGGATAGGCGCCGGGCGTATCGACGATGGTGATCACCGGCAGGCCGAAACGATGCGCCATGTCCATCAGGCGGATCGCCTTGCGATAGCCTTCGGGGCGGGCCATGCCGAAATTGTGGTGGATGCGGGTTCGGGTGTCGTCGCCCTTTTCGTGGCCGATGACCACGCAGGGCGCGTCATTGAACCGTGCCAGCCCCCCCATCACCGCGTGATCGTCGCCAAAGGTCCGGTCGCCCGCCAGTGGGGTGTATTCGCTGAACAAAGCGTCGATATAGGCGCGGCAATGCGGCCGGTCGGGGTGGCGCGCGACCTGTGTCTTGCGCCACGGATCAAGGGCCTTGTACAGATCTTTCAGCAGATCGCCCGCCTTCTTGTCCAGCGCGGCGGCCTCTTTCTCGACATCGACGGCGTTTTCGGCCTTGCGGGCCATGGTACGCAGTTCTTCGGCCTTGCCCTCGATATCGGCAAGCGGTTTTTCGAAGTCAAGATAGACCATATGCGGCAAGTCCCAGCAGGTTCGTCCTGCGGCCTTATATGATCGCCCGCGCTGCGGATTGCAACGCGCTGCCTGCGCGGCAATGTCACGGGCGGATCTCGACCTCGGTGCCCGTGGCGGTGGCGGCGAACAATTCGCGGATTTCGGCGTTCGAGACGGCGATGCAGCCCGCCGTCCAGTCATGGGGCAGGGTGATCGCGTCGGGCAACTGGTTCGGCTGGCCGTGGATAAAGATGTCGCCCCCCGGATCGACGCCCTGCGCGGCGGCACGGGCGCGGTCCTTCGGGCGGGGATAGTCGATCCCCAGCGACAGGTGATAGGCGCTGGAGGCATTGCGGCGGTTGATGTGAAACACCCCTTCGGGGGTCTTGCCGTCGCCCTGCATCCGCTTGTCGCCCTGCGGCGAGAAACCAAGTGCGATGCGCCAGGTTTTCAGGGCCTGCCCCTCGCGGAAGGCCGTCATCCGGCGGACCGATTTCTCGATCAGGATGCGATCCACCGGGCCGGTCAGTGCCGTTCCGGGCAGCGGCGCGTCGTGCCGGGGCATCATCAGCAGCCCCGCCGCGACCAGCAGCAGGACCAGTGTCAGCAGGGAAAACAGCGCCGCAAACCGTCTCATTGCAGGTCGGCAAACGCGTCCTGAAGGCGCCGCACCGCCTCGGCCACGCGGGCGCGGGGGGTGGCGATGTTGAAGCGCAGATAGTCCTCGCCTCCGCGCCCGAAGGTGGTGCCGTGATTGGCGGCGATACGGGCCTGCTTTTCCACCCGTGCGGTGAATTCCGCCGTGCTCATGCCCGTACCGGAACAATCGACCCAAGACAGATAGGTCGCCTGCAACGGCATTGACCGCAGGCCGGGAATCGCGTTCACGCCCGCGTCGAACAGGCGGCGGTTGCCGTCCAGATAGGCGACCAGCGCGTCCACCCATCCCGCGCCCTCGGGGGAATAGGCGGCGGCGACCATGTCCATGCCGAAGAAGGCAGGAGAGACGCCGCGTGCCGCCAGCGCGTCGCGAAACCGCGCGCGCAGGCCGTCATCGGCGATGATCGCGTTACCGATATGGGCACCCGCGATGTTGAAGGTCTTGGTCGCGGCGGTCAGCGTCACCAGCCGGTCGCGAATTTCCGGCACCTCGGTCGCGATCATCCGGTGCTGGTGGCCCGGCATGACCAGATCGGCGTGAATGTCGTCGGAAACCAGAATCAGGTTGTGCCGCGTGCAGAATGCCGCGACCTCGCGCAGTTCGGCCCCGGTCCAGACGCGGCCGCCGGGATTATGGGGCGAACACAGGATCAGCAGCTTTTCGCGACCCGTCAGCATGGTTTCCCACCGGGTCCAGTCCTTCCGGTACTGGCCATCCGCCACTGCCAGCGGCAGTTCCACCAGCTCGCGCCCCGCCGCGCGGATCACCCGCCCAAAGGCGTGATAGACCGGCGACATCACGATCACCCCGTCGCCCGGCTGCGTATAGGCGTCCAGCGCCATCGCCACGCCATTGACCAGCCCGGCGGCGGTCAGGATCCAGCCGGTTTCGATCTGCCAGCCGTGGCGATTGGCCATCCACCAGCGGATCGCCTCAAGATAGGGGGCATGCGCGCCGGGATAGCCATAGATGCCATGTGCCACCGCTGCCTCTGCCGCGCGCTGCACGGCGGCGGGGGGGCGAAAGTCCATATCCGCGACCCACATCGCCAGTCCGCCATCCGCGGCAGAGACGCCATAGCCGGCCTGCATGTCGTCCCATTTTGCACAATGTGTGCCGACGCGATCGATCACCTCGTCGAAATCGGGCTGGGTCATTGCGGGCCTCCTGTGGTTTTCCTTTTGCATGATATGCATACGCTGCTTGTTGCGTCAGGTGAAGGCATCGCCTAAATGCCTGCCCATGAACCTGCTTCCGATCCTGATTCATCCCGATCCCCGCCTGAAGAAAATGGCGGAACCCGTCGCCCGCGTCACGCCCGAGATCGAGGCGCTGGCCGCTGACATGCTTGCCACCATGTATGACGCGCCCGGTGTAGGACTGGCCGCGCCGCAGGTCGGCGTGTTGAAACGCCTGTTCGTCATGGACGCGACCCGCGACCCCGAGGCCGAGCCACGGCCCACCGTCCTGATCAACCCCGAGATCACCTGGACATCGGAAGAACAGCATACATTTGACGAAGGCTGCCTGTCGCTGCCCGACCAATATGCCGAGGTGACGCGCCCCGCTCAGGTTCGCATGCGCTGGCTGGGGCTGGACGGCAAGACCCACGAACAGGATTTCGACGGCCTGTGGGCCACCTGTTCGCAACACGAGCTGGATCACCTGAACGGGGTTCTGTTCATCGACCACCTGTCCGCGATCAAGCGGCAGATGATCACCCGCAAGATGGTCAAGCTGAAACGAGAGCGCGCACGTGGCTGACACCGGAACGCAGCCTCCGCTTCTGCCCGGCAACCTTGCCGCTCCTGGGGGCGGGCAGGTCCGGGCGATCCTGATCCACCCCGATCCGGTGCTGCGGGGCATATCCCAGCCTGCGGGTTATCTGAACGGCACGGAACTGGCCTGCCTTGCCGCCGATCTTCTGGCGACGATGTATGACGCTGGCGGGCGTGGCCTTGCCGCGCCGCAGATTGGTATCCTGCGGCGGATTTTCGTGATGGATGCGGGCTGGAAAGAGGGCGCGGCGCGGCCTCTGGTCATGCTGGATCCCGAAATCCTGTGGACCTCGGACCGGCACGAAACGGGGCAAGAGATGTGCCTGTCCATCCCCGGCCAGCCGGTCGGGGTAATGCGCCCCGTCAGCGCCGAAATCGGCTGGTACGATCTGTCCGGCACCTATCACTGCGCCGATTTCACGGGTATCGCCGCGCGGATCGCCCTGCACGAGGCCGACCATCTGGACGGCCGCCTGATCGTGGATTTCCTGTGACCGTCCGCGCCTTCCTGCCCTATGCCGACCGTCGCCTGCACATGCCGGCCGAGCCGGTCGCAGCCGTGACCGAAACCGTGCGCATGGTCTGGGACGACATGATCGACACGATGGAGGCGATGCCCGGCGTCGGTCTGGCCGCGCCCCAGATCGGCATCATGCTGCGGCTGGCCGTGGTGGACGCATCCGAAAAGCGCGGGCAGGTGGTACGCATGGCCAATCCGCAGGTGCTGCATGCCAGTGTGCAGATGCGCAGCCATGACGAGGCCAGCCCGAACCTGCCCGGAGTCTTTGCCCCGGTGACACGCCCGCGCGCTGTGACGGTGCGATTCCTGAACGATCAGGGCGAAACCGAGGATCGCGATTTCGTCGGGTTATGGGCGACCAGCGTGCAGCATCAGATCGACCATCTGAACGGGCGGCTTTACGTGGACCACCTGTCGCCGCTGCGCCGCAAGATGCTGGTCCAGAAATCCGCCAAGCTGGCCCGCAAGGGCTAGCCGGGATCAGGGGGTGTCATGCGTGTGATCTTTATGGGAACGCCCGATTTCTCGGTTCCGGCGCTGCGGGCCGTGGCCGCCTCGCATGATGTCGTGGCGGTCTATTCGCAGCCGCCGCGCGCCGCCGGGCGCGGCTATAGGCCCCGCCCCTCGCCGGTGCAGGCCGCCGCCGAAGCCCTGGGGATCGCGGTGCACACGCCGTTGACGCTGCGCGATGCTGGGGCGCAGCAGGAATTCGCGGCGCTTCAGGCGGATGTCGCGGTGGTGGTCGCCTATGGGCTGATCCTGCCACAGCCGCTGCTGGATGCCCCGGGCCTGGGCTGCCTGAATATCCACGCCTCGCTGCTGCCGCGCTGGCGCGGGGCGGCCCCGATCCACCGGGCAATCATGGCGGGCGATGCCGAAACCGGCGTCGCGATCATGCAGATGGAGGCCGGGCTGGATACTGGCCCGGTCCTTGCCGAGGCGCGCACGCCCATCGGCGACACGGAGACCACCGCCGATCTGCATGACCGGTTGGCTGCGATGGGGGCAGAACTGATCGTCCGGGTTCTGGACGGCCTGCCCATGCCCGCCCGACCGCAGGCGGCGCAGGGCGTGACCTATGCCGCCAAGATCGACAAGGCCGAGGCGCGGATCGACTGGACCCGGCCCGCCGCGACGATTGATCGGCAGATACGCGGGCTGTCCCCCTTTCCCGGCGCATGGTGCGACATCGCGGCCGAGCGGGTGAAACTGCTGCGCAGCCGCGTGGCTGACGGGACGGGCCAGCCGGGGCAAGTGCTGTCCGGTTTCCGCATTGTCTGCGGCGACGGGGCGGCGGTCCGGATCCTGCAAGCGCAGCGTCAGGGCCGGAAACCGATGGATGCCGATGACCTGCTGCGCGGCTGGACCTTGCCCGAACGTCTGGATTGAGGGCCGGGCGGGGAACCCGCCCTTCGCGCCTGCTGCGGCGGGGCTTGCCCCGCCCGGCAGGCGCGAAAGCCCCCTAACCATGTTCTTCCGCCGCAGTTTCGACCAGGGCCCGGTTCAGCGCCCGCAGCGCATCGATGTGATAGACGACTCCCAGAATTTCGGGATCGTCCGCGCCAGAGTCCTCCGGGCGGATCACCGGCAGAAACGCTGCTCCGCTGCGGTCGAACTCGCGCAGCGCGGTCTCCAGTGGAATGCCATCGATCAGAAACTGCCCCGCCGCCAGAACATTGCGCGCCAGATCCGGGGCGGGGGCGTTCGGGGCGTCCATCGGGCGGCGAAGCGAATTGATGCGCATCTTTTGCGGCAGCCAGACCTGCGGTCCCTCGGCAATATGGATGTCGCGGTTTTCAAGCTGGGTCAGAAAGAACGACCGGTGCACCAGCCGGGATGCCAGGGCCGAACTCAGTGAAACGGCAGTCATCACCGCGATGCCCGTATGCCAGTCTCCGGTCAGTTCAAAGATGATCAGCGCGGTGGAAATCGGCGCGCCCAGAACGGCGGCGGCGACGGCACCCATGCCCGCGAAGGCATAGACATTCACCGCCCCCGACATCTGGGGGGCCAGCGCCGTCGCGACAAAGCCGAAGGCCAGCCCGGTCAGCGACCCCATCACCAGCGCGGGCGAAAAGATTCCGCCCCCCATCCGTCCGCCAAGCGTGATCGCGACGGCCAGCGCCTTGACTGCGGCAAAGAGGATCGTTTGCCACAGCCCGATCTGCCCGGTCAGCGCAGCATGGGTGGTTTCGTATCCGACGCCGATGATATGGGGAAAGGGTATGGCGATGGCACCCAGCAGCAGCCCGGCCAGGGCGGGCCTGCTCCAGCGGGGCCAGCCCAGCCAGCCCATGACGCGATTGCCGATCCGTTCGGCCCGGAACACGCCGGCCATCATCGCCGTTGCCACAAGGGCCGAGACCAGCCCCAGCAGCATGAAGGCCGGCAATTCGACGTAAAAGGCCAGATCCATCTGGTCGGGCAGGGTAAATTCGGTGATGCCGCCAAATTCCAGCCGGTTGATCACCGTTCCCGCCACCGCCGCAATGGCGATAGGGGCAAAGGCGTGCAGGGCGAAATGGCGCAGGATCACCTCGTGCGCGAACAACGCCCCGGCAATGGGCGCGTTAAAGCTGGCGGCGACGGCCCCGGCCACTGCGCAGCCCAGAAGATCGCGGCCGGTCATCGGGCTGGCCTTGATGCGGTTCGCCACTGCGGTCGAGACGACACCCGCCAGATGCACCACCGGCCCCTCGCGCCCGGAACTGCCCCCGGTTCCCAGTGTGATCAGCGAGGCGGCGGCCGAGGCAAGCCCGGCGCGAATCTCGACCCGTCCGCCCTCCAGTGCGGCACCCTCGATCACGTCGGACACCGCGCGCACCCGCCCGTCAGGGGTAAAGCGGTCGAGGATCAGCCCCACCACCGCCCCTCCGATCACCGGAACGATCAGCACCCAGTACCAGGGCAGGCCCCGCGCCGCCGAGGCCAGCGTCAGATCGTCCGCGCCATAGATCAGCCGCTGCAATTCGCCGATACCCAGCCGGAACCCTAGTGCGGCAAAGCCTGCGCCGATCCCGATCAGCAGGGCCAGCAGCCAGAACTGCATCTGACTGGGGCCGCGTACGCGCATGATATGGGCCGCGTGACGGGCGCGGCGGCGCAGGAAGCGCCAGCCAAGGGCGGGCCATGCCAGCACCGGCAGGCGCCACGAATTCCAGACCGACTTTCCGGTAAACTTGCCGCGCATCCCCGCCTCGCCCTTTCGGGCCAGCGAATCACAAAAGCGTGGCCGGGTCCAGCATTGCCGGAAGGCTTTCGTGCAATCGCTTCAGGCCGCCCGGCTGCCAGCCCGACGCGGCCAGCGCCGCGCAATCCGGCACGCGCAGCGTCGAGGCGTCGGCGCGCGGGGGCAGGGGGTGCGGACAGCGGGTCAGCCGGGCGATCCCGGCCAGCAGGTCGTGACGGTCCAGGATCAGGTCGCTGGCATTGACCGTCAGGGGCGGCGCGGGATGATCCAGCAGCAGCATTGCGGCACGGGCCAGATCCGCTGCGTGCAGCTCGGTCGCGACGCGGGGGGGGATGTGGCGGCCGGCAAGATAGTCACCGAACAGCCCGCGCCATTTATGCCCCGGACCCGGACCGTAAATTCCCGTCGCGCGGATCGCGGTCGTCCGCAGGCCCTGCTGTGCAGACAGGCGGCGCAGATGATCCTCGGCCCCGGCCTTGACCTCGCCATACAGATTGGCGGGGCAGGCGGGCAGGTCATCGGCAAGGCGGGTGCCGGGCGGGTGGCCGTCATGGACCGCACGCGAGGACAGGAACAGGATCCGCCCCACCCCCGCCTGCGCTGCCGCATCGAACAGCCTGACCGAGCCGTCAAGATTCGCGCGGCGAAACCCCGCCGGATCGTCGCCCTCGCCACCGCGAAAGCGTCCGGGCAGATGCGCGAAGGCGCAATGGATCAGCGCATCATGGTCAGAAAGGTCCGGCGCATCGCCAAGCCTGAACCCCGCGCGGTGATCCAGCAGCGTCAGGCGATGACCCGCCCTCAGCGCGGCGGCGGCGATAAATCCGCCCGCAAAGCCCGACGCGCCGGTCATCGCGATGCGCATCAGGCGGCGGGCCGGTCCTGCATGGCCAGATCGGGAACCGGCCCCCCCGCCGCGATGCTGCGCCACAGCTTGATCAGCGGTCCCAGCAGATGCGCCTTGTCATGGTCCTGCCATGGCTTTTCATATTGAAAATGCAGGATGCGGATGTCCTGCCAGCTCCATAGTCCGGGCATCTTGAACCAGACATATTGCAGCATGTTGTGATGGATCGACAGGCCGTGCCAGTCGGGGAAATAATGCTGAAGAAAACTCTGGTCGGTGCGCCGCCAGAACCGGCCGGGCCGGTCCAGCGCCGCCAGCATCGCCTTGAAGCTGCGCGGATCGGGGCGGGCGGTGAACACGCCCGAATTCATCCGGTGAAACCCGTCCAGCCCGTCATAGACATTCGGCGCGGCGCAAAATTCCGGCAGTTCGAACAGCTTTTCAACGCGGCGCAGCACGATGGCGTCGGCGTCGATAAAGACGCAGCGGTCATAATCCAGTTGCCACAGCCGCAGCTTGACGAAATTGTCCAGCGGCGTGTGGAAATCGGGCTTGCCGCCCCGTGTAAAGGCCGCGCGGGCATGCAGGGCGTCGCGGGCATGGGCGCGGTCGAACGCGCCAGAGGTCGGCAGCAGGTCTGCGGCGATCAGTCGCGCCCCGTGATGGCGCAACCGTGCCAGATGCGCCGGTGACAGTCCGCGATGCATCACCACCAGATCGGCCTGCGTGCCGGTCAGCCGCAGCGACCGCAACAGCGCCTCGGCCCCCGGCAGATAGTCGGGGTTGGTCACAAGCGTGACATAGGCGTGATCGGCGCGGCGCGGCGTTTCGGCCAGCAATCCCTGCGGCAGGGCGCTGCGGCGCAGGGGGAAAATCTGGTTCGTGGTCATGTCGGACTCCGTTCTGCGCAATGGTGAACTTCAAACTGGCGCGACAATGTGGCAATCCCGTATGAATTTCATGACAGAACGCAGCGGGGCTTGCCAAGTTTCCCGCCCCGTCATGCGCAGATATTCGCGAACAGAGGACCGCCGATGCCGATCAGCCCCGATCTGACCCTGAAATTGCAGACATTGCTGGGTCCGCGTTTTTCGCAGGCCATGGCCGAACGTGAACACCACGCCGCGTCCGAGACCTTTCACAGCGCCCCGCCGCCCGATGCCGTCGTCTGGCCGGAAACCGCCGACGAGGTGTCGCAGATCGTGCGGGCCTGCGCGGTCGAGGGGGTGCCGGTCATTCCCTGGGCGGCGGGAACCTCGCTGGAAGGGCATGCGCTGGCCTGTCGCGGCGGCGTGACCATCGACATGACGCGGATGGACAAGGTGCTTGAAATTCGCGCGGGCGACATGCAGGTCAGCGTCCAGCCCGGTGTCACCCGTGAGGCGCTGAACACCGAACTGCGCGCGACGGGGCTGTTCTTTCCGGTCGATCCGGGCGCGAATGCCAGTCTTGGCGGCATGGCCTCGACACGGGCCAGCGGGACGACGGCGGTGCGCTATGGCACGATGCGCGACAATGTGCTGGCGCTTCAGGTGGTGCTGGCCGATGGCCGGATCATCCGCACCGGCACGCGGGCGGCGAAATCCAGCGCGGGCTATGATCTGACCGGCCTGTTCGTCGGGGCCGAGGGCACGCTGGGGATCATCACCGAACTGACCCTGCGCCTGCATGGCCAGCCCGAAGAGGTCGCCTCGGCCGTTTGCGCCTTTGACAGCCTGGAACACGCGGTCGATTGCGTGACCGCCACCATCCAGTCGGGCATTCCCATGGCCCGGATCGAATTTGTCGATGCGCTGGCCGCGCGCGCCTTCAACCGGCAATCGGGCAGCAGCTTTCCCGAAAAGCCGCATCTGATGGTGGAATTCCACGGCTCGCCCGGGTCGGTGCGCGAGGATGCCGAACGCTTTGGCGAACTGGCGCGGGATTTCGGGGCCGAAGGGTTCGACTGGACCACGACGCCCGAAGAACGCGCGCGGCTGTGGCGGATGCGTCACGGTGCCCATCACGCCTGTCTGGCATTGCGGCCGGGTGCCAGCGGCATCGTCACCGATGTCTGCGTGCCGATGTCGCATCTGGCCGAAGCGGTCGCCGCCGCCGCTGCGGATATTCGCGACAGTGGGCTGACCGGGCCGATTCTGGGCCATGTGGGCGACGGCAATTTCCACTCGATCCTGCTGATCATGCCAGGGGACGAGGGGGAACTGGCGCTGGCCAAGGGTGTCGCCACCCGCATGGCCGAACGCGCGCTGAATGTCGGCGGGACGATCAGCGGGGAACACGGGATCGGGTTTGGCAAGCGCGACCTGATGGCCGCCGAACATGGCGAGGGCTGGCAGGTGATGGGCGCGATCAAGGCGGCGCTTGACCCGGACAATCTGCTGAACCCCGGCAAGCTGGTGCCGGACCGCAACTGACAGGCAGCCCTTGCCGCCGGGCGCGCCCGAACGGGCGTGGCACGGCTATTCCCCCATCATGTCGGGCTGTTCGGCGCGCAGGCGGGTCAGCGTCTCGTTCATGCGGCCCAGATGGACGGACATTGCCCTGACCGCAGCTTCGGGATCGCGGCGGCGCAGGGCGCGCAGGATGTCGCGGTGTTCGCTCAGGACACGGCCCGGACTGAAGGACAGCGACTGAAAGCGCGCGCGGTCCATATGGCCCTTTTGTTCCTTCACCAGCGTCCAGACAAAGCCCAGATCCGCATAGGTGGCGATGTCGTGGTGGAACTGTTCATCCAGCGCATGAAACGCGCCGCGCCGGCCCGCCTGTTCCGCCTCTTGCTGCTGGTCCAGCAGGGTTTCCAGCGCGTCATGCTGCGCCCCGGTCAGGCGGGTCGCGGCTTTGCGAATGCAGGACAGTTCCAGCGATTGGCGGATAAAGCTTGCCTCGCGGATGGCGCGTTCGGAAATCAGGGTGACGATAGTCGCGCGCTGCGGGCGCAATTGCAGCAGGCCCAGTTGCGACAGGCGGAAGAACGCGTCGCGTACCGGCTGGCGCGAGACGCCCATCTGCGCCGCGACCTCGGCCTCGGACATGCGTGTGCCGGGGGACAGGGTCAGATCGACGATCCGTTCATACAGCGCGTCAAAGACCTGTTCGGTCATGGTACGCGGGCGCATCTCGCCCAGATCGGGCAGCACCGGGCTGTCCGGCATATCCGGTTCATGCATCGGGACGGCCCCAAGATTGACCCAGTTACCAAACTAGCATATTAGCCGTTCGGTAATATCGCAAGGCGAGTCGCGGGGGGTAGGATGGCGCTGCTGGATGAGGACCGGCTGTTTCCGGTCGAGGGGCGGGCCCGCGATCTGGCCCGCGCGCTTTACGCCGAAATCCGCGATCTGCCGATCATCAGCCCGCATGGCCATACCGATCCGCGCTGGTATGCCGAGGATGCGGCCTTTCCCGACCCCGCCCAACTTTTCGTCACACCGGATCACTATGTGTTCCGCATGCTGGCCTCGCAGGGGGTGGCGCTGAGCGATCTGGGCGTGCCGCGCACCGATGGCGGGGCGACCGAAACGGACGGGCGCAGGATCTGGCGGCTGTTCGCCAGTCATTATCATCTGTTCCGGGCCACGCCCTCGCGGATGTGGCTGGATCATTCCTTTCAGCATGTGTTCGGCATCGACCGCCGCCTGTCGGCGGAATCGGCGGACTGGTATTATGACCATATCGCCGATTGCCTGACGCGCCCCGAATTTCGCCCCCGCGCGCTGTTCAAGCGGTTCAATATCGAGGTGATCGCCACGACCGAGGCCGCGACCGACGATCTGCGCTGGCACCGGATGATCCGCGATTCCGGCTGGGACGGGCGGGTCATCACCGCCTATCGCCCGGATTCAGTGGTCGATCCGGAATTTTCGGGGTTTGCCGACAATGTTGCGCTGATGGGCCAGCAGACCGGGTTCGATACCGCGACATGGTCGGGCTATCTGGATGCGCACCGCGCGCGGCGGGCGTATTTCAGGGAATTTGGCGCGACCTCGTCCGATCATGGCCATGCCAGCGCCCGGACCGAGGATCTGCCGCAGGCCGATGCCGCCCGGCTGCTCCAGAAGGCACTGAAGGGCACATGCACCGCCGATGAGGCCGATGCCTTTCGCGGCCATATGCTGACCGAAATGGCGCGGATGAGCCTAGAGGACGGGCTGGTCCTGCAAATCCATCCCGGATCGCGGCGCAACCATTCCGGTCAGGTGATGGCCGCGCATGGCCGCGACAAGGGTTTCGACATTCCGGGCCGCACCGATTACGTCGCTGCGCTGCGCCCGCTGCTGAACGCTGTGGGGATGCGGTCCGATCTGACGGTGATCCTGTTCACGCTGGACGAAACCTCTTACACGCGGGAACTGGCGCCGCTGGCAGGGGCCTATCCCTGTCTGCGGCTTGGTCCGGCCTGGTGGTTCCATGACAGTGCCGAGGGCATGCGCCGCTTCCGCGAGATGACCACCGAAACCGCCGGTTTCTGCAATACGGTCGGCTTTAACGACGATACGCGGGCCTTCTGTTCGATCCCGGCCCGGCATGATGTCGCGCGGCGGGTGGATTGCGCGTATCTGGCAACGCTTGTGGCCACCGGACGCCTGGATGAGGATGAGGCGGCAGAGGTGGCGCGCGACCTGACCTGTGGGCTGGCAAAACGCGCCTACCGGCTTTGATTTCTTACTGAGGGAGGAGAGAAGATGAAATTCCTGACGACCACATTGGCCGGGCTGCTGGCCTCGGCTGCGCTGGTATCGGCTGTGGCTGCGGCCGATTGCGAAATGACGCTGCGGTCCTCGGACACGCATCCCGACGGCTTTCCGACGGTCGAAGGCGTCAAGGCGATGGCGGCCGAGGTCAAGGAAAAGACCGGTGGCCGCATCTGCATCGAGGTCTTTCCGGCGTCCCAGCTGGGCGAGGAAAAGGACACGATCGAACAGACCCAGTTCGGCGTGATCGACATGGTGCGCGCGTCTTTCGGCACGTTCAGCGACATCGTGCCCGAAACGCAGCTTTTCTCGCTACCTTATCTGTTCCGCTCGCAACAGCACATGTATGACGTGCTGGACGGCCCCATCGGGGACGAGCTGGGAACCGCCTTCGAGGCGCATGATCTGGTCGCGCTGGCCTATTACGACGGTGGCTCGCGCAGCTTTTACAACTCGCAGCACGCGATCAATTCGATTGCCGATCTCAAGGACATGAAGTTCCGCGTCATGCAGAACGATGTCTTTGTGGACATGATGGCCGCGCTTGGGGCCAACGCCACGCCGATGCCCTATGGCGAGGTGTATTCGGCCATCCAGACCGGCGTGATCGACGGGGCCGAGAACAATTTTCCCAGCTATGACACGTCGGGCCATGCCGAGGTTGCCAAATTCTATACGATGGATCAGCACCTGATGGTGCCCGAGGTCGTGGCCATGTCCAGGGTCACATGGGACAAGCTGTCGCCCGAGGATCAGGCCATCATGCGCGAGGCGGCGCGCAACTCGGCCCAGGTGCAGCGCAAGCTGTGGAACGATCAGGACAAGGCGTCCGAGGACAAGGTCGTCGCTGCCGGTTCGCAGATCGTGAAAGAGATCGACAAGACCCCCTTCATCGAGGCCATGGCACCGGTCTATGAAAAATACGCGACCACAGCCGAGGCGAAGGATCTGGTCAAGCGGATCCAGGACACCCAGTAACCTAGTGGCTGCCCGCCACACGCGGGCAGCCGTTTCATGTCGGGGCGGGGCGATGCGCGACGGAATGCTGAAACTGGCCGATGCGACGGGCGCGCTTGCACGCGCCGGCATGTGGATCGCGGGAATCGGGCTGGTCCTGATGACCGCCTTTGTCTTTGCGCAGGTCTTTTACCGATATGTGATCGGCCACAGCCTGTTCTGGGCCGAACCTGCCAGCGTGATGCTGATGGGCTGGTTCATCTTTCTGGGCGCGGCGGTCGGCATCAAGGAGGGGTATCACCTGTCCTTCGACGTGGGGCTGATGCTGATGCCCGAAAGCTGGCGTCCGTGGTTTCACAGCCTGTCGGATCTGGTCGTCACCGCCTTTGGCTTCGGGATGAGCTGGTACGGCTGGCAACTGGCCGCCAAGGCCGCCAGCGGTCTTATTCCGGGGCTGGGGATCTCGCGCATCTGGGATTTCGCGCCGGTGATCGCGGGCGGCGTGCTGCTGATGCTGTTTTCGACCGAACGGATCCTGCGCCGTGCAGCGGGCCTGAAAACCGCGCGCTTTGGCGATACCGATGACGAGGCGGGCGGGGCGGTGGACGGCCCGCATTCCCATAGTATCGGCGGCGAGGCACTGCCCGACCGCGACCAGCAGCAGGACAGAGGCTAGGGCTATGGAATACTGGGTTCTCTTCGGAAGTTTCGCGGTCCTTCTGCTGATCGGTACACCGGTGGCGTTCTGCCTTGGTGCCTCCAGCTTCTTTACCGTGCTGTATCTGGGCCTGCCGCCCGTGGTGGTGTTCCAGCGTCTGAATTCCGGCATCTCGGTCTTTGCGCTGATGGCCATCCCGTTCTTCATCTATTCAGGCGATCTGATGGTGCGCGGCGACATAGCCCGGCGGCTGGTGGCTCTGGCGGGCGCGCTGGTCGGGCATTTGCGGGGTGGGCTGGGGCAGGTCAATATCATGGCCTCGCTGATGTTCGGCGGCGTGTCCGGCTCGGCTGCGGCGGATGCCAGCGCGGTGGGCGGGCTGATGGTGCCGCAGATGAAGAAACGCGGATATGATGTTGATTATGCGGTCAATATCACCGTGACCAGTTCGATCATCGCGCTGATGATTCCGCCCTCGCATAACATGATCATCTATTCGATTGCGGCGGGCGGGCGGTTGTCCATTGCCGACCTGTTCACGGCGGGTATCATTCCGGGGCTGCTGCTGGCGCTGGCACTGATGACGGCCGCATGGTACGTGGCCCGCAAAAAAGGCTACCCGACCGAGCCCTTCCCCGGCTTCGCCGCCATGGGCCAGCTTTTCGTTTCGGCAGTGCCTGGCCTGATCCTGATCGCGATCATCTTCGGAGGCGTGCGCTCGGGCGTGTTCACGGCCTCGGAAAGCTCGAATATCGCGGTGGTCTATGCGCTGGCGGTGACGGCGCTGGTCTATCGCAGCCTGCCTTGGTCCGAATTCGTCGAGGCGACCAAGGCGGCGGTGCGCACGACCTCGATGGTGCTGCTGGTGATTGGCTGCGCGGCATGTTTCGGATGGCTGCTGGCCTTTCTCAAGGTTCCCGCGCAGCTTGTTCAGTTACTTCAGAATGTCTCGGATAACCCTATCGTCATCCTGCTGCTTATGAACGTCATGCTGCTGGTTCTGGGTACATTCATGGACATGTCACCGCTGATCGTCATCACCACACCGATCTTCCTGCCCGTGGCGCAGGCCTTTGGCGTGGATCCCGTGCATTTCGGCGTGATCCTCATCCTCAATCTGGGGATCGGCCTGTGTACGCCACCGGTGGGTGCCGTGCTGTTCGTGGGTTGCGCGGTCGGAAGGATCAGCATCTGGCAGGCGATGCGCTCGATCTGGCCCTTCTATGGCGCGGCCTTCGCGACGCTGATGCTGGTGACATATATCCCGGCGCTGTCGCTGTGGCTGCCTGCCGTGTTCCGGTGATTTCCTCGGGGGTCTGCATCCCCGTCGCGGCATCGGGTGATCCTGACTTTGAACCAATAACCGGCAGAGGAGGCTGGCTTGCCCCACCGTTTACATCGCACCCCCCTGACCTCTCCGGCAGGTATCGTCCATCTTGGCCTTGGCGCGTTCTTCCGCGCGCATGGCGCGACCTATATCGCGCAGGCGATGGAACAGCAGGGGGGCGACTGGGGCATCACTGGCGTGTCGCTGCAATCGCCCGGAACCCGCAACCGGCTGCGCCCGCAGGGCTGGGCCTATACGGCGCTTGAACTTGGGCCGGACGGCGAAACTCCGCAGGTGATAACGGTCCTGCGCGACGTGTTGGTCGCGCCGGAAAACCCGCAGGCGGTGCTGGATGCGATGGCCGCGCCGACAGTGCATATCGTCAGCCTGACAGTCACGGAAAAAGGCTATTGCCATCAGCCTTCGACTGGTCGGCTGAACTGCGATCACCCCGACATCCGGCACGATCTGACCTCGCCCCTGCCGAAATCCGCGCCGGGTTTTCTGGTCCGGGCGCTGGCGGCACGGCGGGCGGCGGGGCTGCCGCCCTTTACCGTGCTGTGCTGCGACAACCTGCCCGAAAACGGTCAGGTCGTGCGCGGCGTGGTGCTGGAACTGGCGCGGCTGATTGATCCTGCGCTGGCCGACTGGATCGCGGAACACGGGGCCTTTCCCTCGACCATGGTGGACCGGATCGTGCCCGCCACCACCCCTGCCGATCTTGACCGCGCAGAGGCGACGACCGGCTGGCGCGACGAGGCACCGGTCCTGCACGAACCCTTCCGCCAATGGGTGATCGAGGACAGTTTCTGCGGCCCCCGCCCGGCCTTGCAGACCGTCGGCGCGCAGATGGTCGGCGACGTCACCCCGTTCGAACACATGAAGCTGCGGATGCTGAACGGCACGCATAGCGCGCTGGCTTATCTGGGCTATCTGGCGGGGTACGAGACGATTGCCGACACCATCGCCGATCCGGCCTTTTCCACCCTTGTCCGCCGGTTATGGCGGGACGAGATCATCCCCGCCCTGACCCCGCCACCCGGCGAGGATCTGGCTGCCTATGCGGATGCGCTGCATGCCCGCTATGCCAATCCGGCGATCCGTCACCGGACCTGGCAAATCGCGATGGATGGCAGCCAGAAACTGCCGCAGCGCATTCTGGGAACGATCACCGAAAATCGCGCATGCGGGCGTGCCGTGCCGGGCTTGACACTGGCTGTCGCGGCCTGGATGCGCTATGTTTCGGGACGTGACGAAAAAGGCGGCACCATTGATGTCCGCGACCCGCTGGCTCCGCATCTTTCGGCATTGTGGCACGAGGATCCGGCGCTGACCGTGGCCGGCTTCCTTGCGCTGGCCGAGATTTTCCCCCCGGCGCTGCGCGACGATCCCGGTTTTGCCTCCGACCTGACCACCGCGCTGTCCACGCTGCTGAGGCAGGGTGCAAAGGCGGCGGTTGCAGGGATGGCAAGGCAGGACTGAATCGGGCACCGGCCCGTTCCGCAGCGACGGGCGTCGCGGTGGCCATGCGCGCAATGCTGTCAGAAAACGGCGCAGAAATACGGCGGATGAAGCATACCCTTGAGGCCGCCACCGTGCCTGCGCTGGCGGCGAAGTTGCGCTTTGCCGGAGGGCGTTTCTGTGACATCACCGCCGGATGATTTGCGTCCCGCGATAGCCGGGGGAGTTGCACCCCCCGGACCCCCTGCAGTCAACTTCCCGAGCCTTCCCCGAATACCTGCCTTGGCCTGTTTGATCTTGCGGGATTTTTATTCGCAGGCCGGTGGCCAATCTTCGGAAATCATGTTTAGAGCGCGAACTCGGCCCGGATGGTCCGGCTATGCTGGCCGACTTGTGGCGAAGGGGCCGAACAGTGTGGTCTGTGACCGTCGATTCGCAGAGGGGCCGCGGTGGTGGTGAGGCTGCGGGATGTGCCGCGCAGCTCTTGCAGGATGCCGAGATGCGCGAAGCCCGGATGGTCGAGCAGGGCGGGCCAGTCCATGACCGGGGCGCACCAGATATCCGCCGGTTCGAACAGTGCCAGCCATTCGGCCACCGGTCGCGTCGCGATCCGGTCGGCGATCAGCGCGCGGATCCGGTCGCGTTCGGTGAACCATGCGTCGGGCCGGTCGCGCCACGGATCCAGCGTGGGCAGTTGCATCAGATCCGCCAGACGCGGCAGCGGGGTCATGGCGATGGCCAGCCAGCCATCGGCGGCGCGATAAACGCCATAGGGTGCGGCCAGATAGGCATGGGCCGAGCCATGGGCCGCACGATCCGGCCTGCGGCCGCCATCGTTCAGGTGAGTGGTCAGCACCTCGAATTGCAGATCGATCAGCGCCTCGATCAGGCTGGTCTGCACCAGCCCGCCCCGCCCGGTCACGCCGCGCCGGACCAGCGCGGCCAGCATCCCCTGCACCAGCGTCGCCCCCGCGAACATGTCGGCGATGGCAAGGCCCATGGGCACCGGCGCGTCGCCCGCATCGCCTGAAAGCCACATCGCCCCCGACCGCGCCTGCGCCAGCAAATCCTGACCGGGGCGTCCCGCCCAGGGCCCGTCCTCGCCATAGCCGGAAATGCTGCCATAGACGATGCGCGGGTTGATCCGGCGCACGCTGTCCCAGTCAAAGCCAAGGCGTTCGATCACACCGGGGCGAAAATTCTGAATCAGCACATCCGCCTGTGCGATCAGTCGGATCAGGGCCGCGCGATCGGCATCGTCCTTGAGGTCGATGGCCAGACTTTCCTTGCCCCGGTTGATGGCGTGGAACAGGGTCGAATCGCCGCCGATTTCCGTATCGCTCAGATACAGGCTGCGGGTCAGGTCGCCCGCGCCCGGCCGTTCGACCTTGATCACGCGCGCGCCCAGATCCATCAGCCGCAGCGAAGCATAGGGCCCCGCAAGGAACTGGCTGAGATCGACAACAAGCAGGCCGGCAAGGGGCGCGGAGTACGGTTGGTTCATTTGCTTTCGTTCGCTTCGCATGTCATAGCTTTCGCCCGGAAATTCGAGACAGGTGAGATGTGCCGAAATCCGACGATTCTGTTGCCGAGCCGACCAGAAAATACGCCGCCCCGGCCCTTGAAAAGGGGCTGGACATCCTTGAGCTGCTGGCCACCGAGGAATTCGGGCTGAGCCAGACCGAGATCGCGCGGCATCTGGATCGCTCGGTCAGCGAGATATTCCGGATGCTCGTTGTCCTGCAAGAGCGGAATTACGTCGTGCTTGATCCGCTGACCGACCGCTATGCCTTGACCACGCTTCTGTTCGAGATCGCGCATCGAACACCGCCGATTCGCAGGTTGACGATGCTGGCCGGGCCGGTGATGCAGCGGCTGGCGCGTGAGGTGAACCAGTCCTGCCATCTGGCGATTCTGTCCAGTGACGGGGTGCTGGTGATCGGGCAGGTGAACGGGCCGGGCAACAGCGTCATGTCGGTGCGGCTGGGGGCCAAGATCGAATTGTGGCGCGCATCTTCGGCGCGGGTGATTCTGGCCTTTCAGCCCGCCGAGGTGCTGGCCGATTGCTTTGCGCGGGTGCCGCTGCCCGAGACAATCACATCCGGGGAACTGCATGCCGATCTGGAAAAAATCCGCAGGGCCGGGCACGAGGTCCGCGACAGTTATGTCGTGCGCGGGATCGTGAATATCAGTGCCCCGGTATTCGACCATTCGGGTCTTGCCGTCGCGGCGCTGACCATTCCGCATATGGAACGTTACGGCGATCCGGTGACATTCGACACCTGCCGTCAGGCCGTCATCATGGCCGCCGCAGCAATGAGCCGGGGGCTGGGCGGGGGCGTGGTGACGCAAGAACCGGCCTGAGCCGCGCCTATTCCCCTTGTGCGGGTCCACGGCGTTCGGCCAACAGGATATGTTCGCAATACATGACGGTTTCGCCGCGCTGGTTCCGGGTTTCCACCACCTCGACCACCTGGCCGTGGCCGGGGCGTTTCGGGTCGTCCGAGACCCGCCCGATGGTCACGGTCGAACGGATCGTGTCGCCCGCATAGACCGGCTTGGGAAAGCGCAGGCGTTCATAGCCATAGGTGAAGGCACGGGGATTGATCTCGGTCGCGGTCAGGCCGATGCCGATGGTAAAGGTCATCGTGCCATGTGCGATCCGTTCCCGGAACGGCTGATCCTTGCAGAATTCGGCATCCATGTGATGCGGAAAGTAATCGCCGGAATGCCCGGCGTGAAAGACCATGTCGGCCTCGGTGATGGTCCGGGCAAGGGTTTGCCGGGCCTCGCCGATCACGTAATCCTCGTAATAGCGTACTCGTTCCATGACTGATCCTCCTGATGATGCTTTTTTATATACAGAAATAAATTTGACAAGTGAAAATTTACACCGCATAGTTTTAAACAGTCCGACGACCCGACCCTGAAAAGGGTGCCCGAGGAGAGGGGGGTCGCATTGACGTGTTGAGGAGGAATATATGAAAATTGCTGCATTGCCGCTGGTGGCGGCCCTTGTTTGTGTGCCCGCCGTTGCCGTTCAGGCGCAGGATCTGACGCTGCGGCTGACGCATGTGCTGTCCACAAGCGAACCGATGCATCTGGCGTCCGAGCGTTTTGCCGAACTGGTCAAGGAACGGTCCGGCGGCAAGATCGCGGTCGAGGTGTTTCCGGCGGGTCAGCTTGGCTCGAATCTGGACATGTATGAACAGGTCCGCATGGGCGCGCCCATCGTCCAGATCTCGGATCCCGGCTATCTGTCGGATTACGTGCCCGATTTCGGCATCCTGAACGGGCCCTACCTGCTGGACAAGCCCGAGGATTTCCAGAAGCTGCTGGACAGCGACTGGTATGCCGGCCTGTCGGACCAGATCGCGCAGCAGCATGACATCCGCGTGCTGACGCTGAACTGGCTGTTCGGCAGCAGGCAGATCATTTCGAACAAGGAAATCCGCACGCCGGACGACCTGAAGAACGTGTCGATCCGGGTGCCGCCGAATGTCATGTGGATCGAGACCTTTGCCGCGCTTGGCGCAAGGGGCGAGACGCTGGCATGGCCCGAGGTTTATTCCGGTCTGGCATCCGGCGTGGTGGATGCGGCCGAATCGCCCCTGTCGTCGCTATGGGGATCCAAGCTGTACGAAAGCGCCAAGGTCGTTTCGATGACCAGCCATTTCACCGCCTTTACCGGTCCGATCCTGAACGAACAGGTGTTCCAGTCGCTTGACCCCGACATGCAGGAGGTTTTGCTAAGCTCGGCACGGGATGCGGGCGAATACATGGCGCAGATCGTGACCGAGGCACAGGCTCCGCTGCGGGCCGATCTGGAAGGGGTGGGCGTGAAATTCGTCGATGACGTCGATGCCGCCGCGTTCCGCAAGGCAACCGAGGTGGTTTATACCAAGTTCCCCGACTGGACGCCGGGCCTGCACGATACCGTCCGCGCGATCCTGGATAACTGAGCGCCGACATGCGAGCGCTGAAAAACTGGGAAGAAAACGTCGCGGCGGCGGCTTTGGCCGTGGTCTTTCTGGCGGTGTCCTGGGGGGTGATGGCGCGTTATGTCGCGCCGCGCCCCGCCGTCTGGTCGAACGAGGTCGCCACCATCGGCTTTGCCTGGATCGTGTTCGTGGGTGCCGCCGCAGGCGCCCGCCGCAACCTGCATATCGGCGTCGATCTGGTCACGGCGCGGTTGCCCGAACATGTGCAACGCTGGATTTCCATCGCCGTCGCGCTGTTTCTGGCGCTGGCGCTGGCCTATGTCGCCTGGCTGGCCGTCAGGATCGGCATCAAAAGCTAGTCCCGGCCCACGCCGGTATTGCGCCTGCCCTCGACCATTATCCACACCGCCGTCGTCATCGGCTTTGCGTCGATCGCCATCGGCTGTCTGCGCGACGCCATCACCATGATCCGGGGGAAAGCATGACCGAATTGCTGCCATTTCTGGTATTGGGCATCCTGATGGTGCTGAATGCGCCGGTTGCCTATTGCCTTGCCATCGGCGCGCTGGCCTTCTTCATGAGCGGGTCGGGCGTGCCAGTGCAGACCTATGTCCAGCGCCTTGTCAGCGCCACCGAAAGCTTTCCTCTGCTGGCGATTCCGTTCTTCATTCTGGCCGGGGTGGTCATGAACGAGGCCGGCATCACCGGCCGGATCATGAAGCTGGCCGATACGATGGTCGGGCATATGGTCGGAGGTCTGGCGCGGGTCAATGTGCTGCTGTCCACGCTGATGGGTGGCATGTCGGGTTCGGCCAACGCGGATGCCGCCATGCAAAGTACGGTGCTTGTCCCCGAGATGACATCGCGCGGTTATGACAAGGCCTTTTCGGCCGCTGTCACCGCCTTTTCGGCGATCATCACCGCGATCATTCCGCCCAGTATCGGGCTGATCCTGTATGGATTTCTGGCCGATGTGTCGATCGGGCGGCTGTTCATCGCGGGGCTGGTTCCCGGCGCGCTGATCTGCACGCTGCTGCTGGTTGCGGTCGGACGGATCAGCCGGGCCGAGGGTTATCCGCCCTCGCGCGATGTGCCCGCCGATTGGGGCGAACGCGGGCGGGCCATTGTCGATGCGGGCTGGGGGCTGATGATCCCGGTGGGCATTCTGGGCGGCATTCGCTTTGGCTGGTACACGCCGACCGAAGCCGGGGCCATCGCGGTCTGCTATGCGCTGTTCATCGGGCTGGTGGTCTATCGCGCGCTGCCGATCCGCCGCATTCCCGCCATGTTCCGCGAGGCGGCGGTGGCGACCGCGGTGATCATGCTGATCATCTGCGCGGCGCAGGCCTTTGGCTTTTTCCTGTCATGGGAACGCCTGCCGACGAAACTGGCCGACGGGATGCTGGCGCTGACACAGAACCCCTATCTGATCCTGCTGCTGATCAACCTGCTGCTGGTCGTGGTCGGCATGATCCTGGAAGGGGGCGCCGCCCTGATCATCCTGACGCCGCTATTCGTGCCGGTCATCAGCGGTCTGGGGATCGATCCGGTGCATTTCGGGGTCGTCATGGTGCTGAACCTGACCATCGCCGGGGTGACGCCGCCGGTCGGAACGCTGATGTATACGACCTGTTCGATCACCGGCGTCAGCGTGGGCGATTTCACCAAAAAGGCGATGCCGTTGTTCGCGGCGATGATTGCGGCGCTGCTGCTGGTCACATTCGTGCCCTTCATCACGCTGTTCCTGCCCAATCTCGTGTTCGGATCCTGACGGATCCGGCCACGGCCCAAAAAACCACCACGGCATTCAGAAGGAAAGAGACGTCCATGCCCGAAATCGGAGTTCACGCCAGAGGTTTGCCGGGGTTGCCATCCGAGCATGCCGAAATCCCGGTCTGGAATGCCGAGAACTGGTATTTCGAGGATTTCATGCCGGGTGACAGGATCCGCTCGATCAGGAGGACCATCTCGGAGGGCGAATCGATGCTGTTCAATTCGCTGGTGATGGACCACCACCCCTATGTCAGCGACCGCGAATTCGCCGAGCAAGAGGGCGTTTTTGGCAAGCGGCTGGTCGCGGGGGCGATGGTATTTTCCTATGGTCTGGGGCTGGCGGCAACCAATTGCCTGAACTCGTTTTCCTATGGCTATGACAGGCTGCGCTTTATCGCGCCGGTCTTTATCGGTGACACGATCTATACGATCCGCCGGAACCTGTCGAAAGAGGTGCACGATCTGAAACAGGGCAAGGTGCGCGTCAGCTATTCCGTCTACAAGGGCGAGGGAGAACTGGTGTTGTATGCCGAACATCTGCTGACCGCGCTGTATCGCGACCCCGCCGCATTCCGCGTCGAGGCCGGGGCGCGCATTGCCCGTAAATCCGCCGAACAGGAGGCACGCAATGGCTGAGGTTACGTTGCGTGGCATGACCTGGGATCATCCACGGGGCTATGATCCGATGATCGCCACTTCGCGCGCCTATATGGAGGCACATCCGGGCGTCACGATTACTTGGGAAAAGCGTTCGCTTCAGGCTTTCGCGGATCGGCCCATCGGCGAAATGGCTGGCAGCTATGACCTGATGGTGATCGACCATCCGCATGTCGGCGAGGTCGCGCGGGCCGGGCATCTGGTCGATTTCGCCCGGACCGGGCGCGATGCGGAACTGGCGGCGCTGGCTGCGGGATCTGTCGGGGCGTCGCACCCGTCCTATGCTATTGATGGCGGGCAATGGGGGCTGGCTATCGACGCGGCAACCCCGGTGGCCTGCTATCGCCCCGATCTGCTGGAGGCCGCGCCAACCCGGTGGGATCAGGTGCTGGATCTGGCCCGGCAGCAGCGCGTCGGTTTTGCGCTGATCCCGATCAATGCGCTGATGACCTTTTTCGGGATGGCGCGGAACAATCTGGTGCCCGTGGCCGAGGAACCGGACCGCCTTTTGCCCCGCGACGCCGGCATTGAGGTTTTGGCGCATATGCGCGAGATTGTCGCGCTGATGGATCCGGTCTGTCTGGATCTGGACCCAATCGGGATTTTCGACTGGATGGGCCGCTCTGTCGATGCGCCCGCCTATTCGCCCTTTGGCTATGGCTATACGAACTATTCCCGCGACGGCTATTGTCGCTTTCCGCTGGTCTTTGCCGATGCGCCGGGTTTTGGCGAAAATGGTCCGCGCGGCACGGTTCTGGGCGGGACAGGCATCGCGGTCTCGGCCAGCAGCAAGGCGCGTGATGTGGCAGTGGATTACGCCTTCTGGATCGCCGGGGCCGATTGCCAGAGGGGGCTGTATTTCGAAAGCGGCGGCCAGCCCGGCCATGCCGCCGCATGGGAGGACGCTGCCTGCAACGCTGCCAGCCGCGATTTCCTGCGCAATACGCGTAACACGCTGGAAACGTCGTGGGTCAGGCCGCGCTATGACGGATATATGGGTTTTCAGGACCGGGCGGGCGAAATCGTCCATGCCTGCCTGCGCGGCGAGGCGGGTATCGCCGCCACGCTGGACGCACTGGACGCCGCATATCGGGACAGCCGGTCATGAGGCCGCTTGAGGGGATCACTGTCCTTGAGGTCGCGCAATATCTGTCGGGTCCGCTGGCGGGGCTGAAGCTGGCTGATCTGGGCGCGCGGGTCATCAAGGTCGAACGTCCCGGCGCGGGCGATCCTTGCCGGGGGCTGTATATCTCGGATCCGGTGGAGGGCGAGAACACGCTGTTCCACGCGATCAACCGCGGCAAGGAAAGCCTGACCGCCGATCTGCGCGACCAGCATGACCGCGCCCTGCTGATGGAGATCGTCCGCGAGGCCGATGTCCTGATCCAGAACTTTCGCCCCGGTGTGATCGAGCGGCAGGGTCTGGGCTATATGGATCTGCGCGGTATCAATCCGGGGCTGGTCTATGGCTCGGTCTCGGGGTTTGGTCCGACCGACTGGGCGCCGCTGCCGGGGCAGGATCTGCTGGCGCAGGCGCGGTCGGGGGTGATGTGGCTGACCGGCAGCCGCGACGATCCGCCAATGCCCATGGGCCTTGCCGTGGCCGATATCCTTGCGGGCGAGGCGCTGACCCAGGGCCTGCTGGCGGCGCTGGTCGGGCGCGGGCGGACGGGAAAGGGCACCCATGTCGAGACATCGCTGATCGAGGCAATGGTGGCCTTTCAGTTCGAGGTGCTGACCACCTATCTGAACGATGGCGGCATCGCGCCAGAGCGCGCGGCGGTGAACGGCGCGCATGCCTATATCGGCGCGCCTTACGGCGTCTATCCGACCCGTGACGGCTGGCTGGCGCTGGCCATGGTGCCGTCGCTGGCAACGCTGGCCGGGCTGATGGGAATCCCCGCGCTGGCCGGGGTGGCCGACGACCCGGCCACGGCCCGGCGCGACCGCGACCGGATCAAGGCGCTGATCGCTGCCGCCACACCGGCGCGAACCACAGGCGAATGGCTGGCGATCCTGCAACCCGCCGATATCTGGTGCGCCGAGGTGCTGGACTGGCCCGCCCTTCTGGCCAGCGCTGCTTTCCAGCAGTTGAACATGGTACAAAGCATGGGCAAGATGCACACGGTCCGGGGACCGCTGCGCTTTGGCGGTTCGGCCCTTGCGGTCGGGGCGGCGGCACCGGCGCTTGGCGCGGACCGGGACAGGATCATCGCCGAATTCGGTGCCTGAGGGTACAGCCGGTCCCGCGTGACGGAGGCGGACGGACCGGGCAGCGGGGCGGGCAGGGGCAGATCGCGCGTTACGAGACGTCACTGCCGGGAATTTTGCGTCCCGCGGTGGCCGGGCGCGCTGCGCCCCCCGGACCCCCCGCTGCTTGCGCAGCCCCTTCCGTTGTTCATCGTAGCGATTGCTGCGCCCCTGCGGGATGTTTTGGAAGGGGGCAGACGCGGGTGCCGGGTTGGGTCGGGTGGCAGCGCGCGGGCCTTTCCGTCCACAGACTGACTGCGCGCGAAGCGCGCGCCCGGCCGGGCGGCAGCGACGGGGCGGGCTTTGCCCGGCCCGCTTCCCTCCGTTTTGACACGGCGGGCGGTCGCTGTGCGGGACTGGCTTGGCAGGCGGCCTCATCGCAGGGTCTTGGTGGGGAAGTCTTTGTTACTGTGCCGCTGCAGGATTGCGTCCCGCGGTGGCCGGGGGAGCTGCGCCCCCCGGACCCCCTGCCAAAGCCTGCGGCGGGTGGGGGCGCGATGGCGCGCAGGAGGTGGTTCGGGTTGGGACGCGGGCGGGGCCGATCTGACTGTGGCAGGCTGATTGTGAGAAACTTGCCTTCGGTTGAGCCGCCTCAGCCGTCCACAGACTGACAGCGCGCGAAGCGCGCGCCCGGCCGGGCGGCAGCGACGGGGCGGGCTTTGCCCGGCCCGCACCCCCTTTCCCATCTGCGCCGGCCTTGCCGGGGGGCGCTGTCAGCCGCGCCAGAACTTTGGCAGGAACAGTACCAGCACGGCGATCAGTTCCAGCCGACCCAGATACATGCCGATGATCATCATCCATTTCGCCATGCCGGGGAAATCGGCGACCGAGCCGTTTGCCGTGACCTCGGGGCCCCAGGCCGGGCCGACATTGCAGATGGCGGTCCAGGCGGCGGTCAGGGCGGTTTTCGAATCCAGCCCGGTGAAGGACAGCCCGACGATCAGCAGGCCGAAAGCCAGCACGAACAGCGTGAAAAAGGCCATCACCGAATCGACCACATCCGAATCCAGCGTTTGCCCGTCATAGCGCAGCGGATAGACGCGGTGCGGCGACTGCATGCGCCGAAGCTGGGCCTTAACCGCCTGCCACAGCACCTGATAGCGGAAAATCTTGATCGAGCAGCCGGTCGATCCCGTGCATCCTCCGATCAGCCCCACCACGATCAGCACCGCAAAGGGCAGGTGCCCCCAGGCTGTCATGTCGGTCGAGGCATAGCCGGTGCCGGAAAAAGTCGAGATGGTGTTGAACACCGTCTCGCGGATCACCTCGACCGGGTGGGAGTCCTGATGCATGTAGAGCAGGCGATAGATCACGATCACCGCGCAGGCATAGAAGATCCAGCGCAGATAGGCACGGATCTGGCGGTCCTTCCAGATCGGCACAAGATTGCCGCGCAGTGCCTGCACCATGCGGATGAAGGGGATCGAGGCCAGCACCATGAACACCGAGGCCGCCCATTCCGGCGCGCCCAGATAGGCCCCGAAGCTGGCGTCGTAATTCGAGAATCCCCCGGTCGAGCAGGTGGTCAGCGCATGGACCAATGCGTCGAACCCGGTCATGCCCAGCATCATGTAGGTCAGCGTGCAGGCCGCTGTCAGCAGCACATAGATGCCGGTCATGTCTGCTGCGATCTCTCCCGCACGGGGCAGTACCTTGCCCAGCGTGTCGAACCCTTCCGAGCGGAAGAACTGCATGCCGCCAACCTTCATCACCGGAAGAAAGATCATCGCGACGACGACAATCCCCAGCCCTCCGGTCCATTGCAGGATCGCACGCCACAGATGCGTGCCCTTGGGCAAGATGTCCAGTTCGGGAAATGCGGTGGTGCCGGTGGTGGTGACGCCCGACATCGCCTCGAAATAGGCGTCGCTGAAGCTGGCATCGGGGGCACCGATCATGAAGGGCAGTGCGCCAAAAAGCGGCACGACGATCCACAGGCAGGCGGTGATCAGAAACGCCTGCTGGATCGTCATTGCCCGGTCGTCGCTGCGGCTGGCGATGGTCACGAGCAGCCCGGCCACGGCGGTCAGCAGCCCGGCTTCGAGAAAGGCCATCCAGTGCGGATCGCCATGCCACCAGTCCACCGCCATCGGGAACATCATTGCGCCGCCCAGAACGACGACGATTTTTCCTATGGGATTGGCGACGGGGCGAAAATCGATCATTCCGCCTGCTTGCCGCGTGGCCGTCAGGCCGTCAAGCCATAAGGGCAGCCATGTGTTGTCGGGGGCGGTATCGGGAAGGAACCGTCTGCACGGCGCGCCTGCAACGCCGCCACGCCGTGCCGATGTCAACGGTCCCGGAGAATGGCCGCCCGGCAAAAGCCGGTTGTCGGGACGGATTTGCCGGGGGAATGGAAGATCCGGCCCGGATTCAGGGCGCAACGTGCCGCTGGCCCTGTGTCCGGTACGGGTTCCGGCGCGGATATGGATCAATCGTCAGACCCGTTGCGATAAGCGGAATTTCAGAAAAGCGGGCACGGACCCTGGATAAAAAATTTGCTGAACCAAATAGCTGATCACGGGATTTTCGTGCGACGTCACCGCCGGAAGAATTGCGTCCCGCGGTGGCCGGGGGCGCTGCGCCCCCCGGACCCCCCGCTGCCAGCGTTCCGGCCCGCCTATATCGCGCCCATTGCAACCACCAGCATATCGGCGACGGCGCGAATGGCGGGGGCGTGTTTCAGATCGGCATGGATGACCATCCACACCGGCCGCGCCTCGGGTTGATCGGCGGTGACGCGCACAAGATTCTTGCAGGGCTGCGCCATGACACAAGGCAACAGAGCCACTCCGAGGCCCGCTTTGGCGGCGGCGAACTGGCTGTGAAAATCTCCGGTCAGCAGGTCAAGCGGGCGGCCATCGGCGAACTCTTCCAGCCAGCGTTGTTGCGGCACATGGGCCAGCGTCTCGTCAAAGGCGACAAAGCGCCATTGCTGCGGCGGCAGTTTCGCGATGTCCGGTGTCGCATAAAGCGCAAATTCAACCGCGCCGATGCGGCGGATGATATTCTGTTTGCCCTGCGGCTCTGCCATCCGTACCGCCAGATCGGCCTGCCCGCTGTCGAGCGAGGCGATATGCGAATTGGCCGAAAGCACGATCTGCAAATCGGGATGACCGGCGCGCAAGTCGCGCATGGCCGGGACGATAACCTCACTGACCAGAACGGGCGGCGCGGTCAGCCGCACGCGTCCGCTCAGCGTGCCCTGCGCGGCATGGATCAGGCGTTCGATCCGCTGCGCGCCCTTCTCCATATCGCGGGCAATCGCAGCGACCTCTTTGCCCTTTTCGGTCAGCGGCGTGGAGCGCGCCAGACGACGCGCGAGCGTCTGGCCAAGTGCGGCTTCAAGCACCCCGATCCGGCGCGAAACCGTAGCATGGTTGACCCCCAAGGCCCGTGCCGCGCCCGCAAGCGAGCCTTCGCGGTCCAGCACCGCCAGAACATGCAGATCATCCCAGTTCATCTGATCAATCTTGCACAGGTGGCGTGCAGGGTCATGCAGTTTTCACCAGGGCCAGGCGTTGCGATACTGGTCCGACCGAACAACAGGAGCACGACAATGATCCCCACCCTTCCACTTGGAACCGATGGCCCAAAGCTGCCAGTCCTTGGTCTTGGCTGCATGGGCATGTCCGAATTCTATGGCGAAACCGACGATACGCAGTCGCTTTCCGTGCTGGCCCGTGCCTATGATCTGGGCGTGCGGATGTTCGACACCGCCGATATGTATGGCAATGGCCACAATGAGGAACTGCTGGCGCGATTTCTGAAACAGGGCCGCCCCGATGCCTTCATCGCCACCAAGTTCGGCATCCGCAAGGCACCGGGTGAATATGCCCGGACCATCGACAACAGCCCGGACTATATCCGGCAGGCCTGCGACGCCTCGCTGCGGCGTCTGGGGGTTGAGCAGATCGGGCTTTACTATGTTCACCGGGCCGAAACCGGGCGGCCCATCGAGGAAACGATGCAGGTGCTGGCCGGGCTGGTGCAGGCGGGCAAGGTCGCGCGGATCGGCCTCAGCGAAGTTTCGGCAGACACGCTGCGCCGCGCCCGTGCGGTGCATCCCGTCTCTGCCGTGCAAAGCGAATATTCGCTGACCACCCGCGATATGGAGGCGGAAATACTGCCCGCCTGCCGGAATCTGGGCATTGCCTTTGTCGCCTACAGCCCGCTGGGGCGCGGTCTGCTGTCGGGCGCGTTTGACCGCGACAGCCTTGCCGAGAACGATTTCCGCCGCAACGCACCCCGCTTTGACGCCGAAGCGCTGGAGGCCAATACTGCCCGTCTCGACACCCTGCGCGCCATTGCCGACCAGCGCGAGGCAATGCCGTCGCAAGTGGCGCTGGCCTGGGTAATGGCCAAGGGCGCGTTTGCAATCCCCGGCACCAAGCGGCTGACCTATCTGGAACAGAACATCGCCGCCGCCAGCCTGCGCCTGTCTGCCGATGAGATTGCCAAGCTTGACACGGCCTATGCGCCGGGCAGCTTTACCGGCGAACGCTATACCCCTGAGGGCATGAAAGGGGTGAACGAGCAGGTGCCAAAGCCACTTTCCGCCAACGGATAAAGCTGTGATCTTGACAGATATGGCGTATTCTTGCGGTGGCTTTGCCCCGGTCGCCTACCCGTATGCGCCAGTCACGGGGGCGCAAAAGCCTTGACATTCTATATTTTGAATGTGTATAGCAGGCAAGGTAAAGCCCCGGCGCCGTATTCTGCCGTGGCATTCTCCTGCAGCGGAGGATTCGGATGATCCATTATCCCGTGCATATGTCTGTCAAACCCGATGTCAGTGCCCATTTCGACGAGGCGACGAACACGATCAGCTATATCGTCAGGGATCCCGGCTCTGATGCCTGCGCGATCATCGATTCGGTGATGGATATCGACTATGCGGCGGGGCGGATCACCTATGCGCATGCGGATGGGCTGATCGCCGAGATCGGGCGTCGCGGGTTGCGGCTGGAATGGATCATCGAAACCCATGTCCATGCCGACCACCTGTCCGCAGCGCCCTATCTTCAACAGCGTCTGGGTGGCAGGATCGGGATCGGCGAGAATATCCTGATCGTGCAGGACACGTTCGGCAAGATCTTCAACGAGGGGACCGAGTTTCAGCGTGACGGCAGCCAGTTCGACCGCCTGTTCCGGGATGGCGACAGCTATATGGTCGGCGGAATGGAATGTTTCGCCATGCACACGCCGGGCCACACACCCGCCTGCATGACGCATGTGATGGGCGATGCAGCCTTTGTGGGCGATACGCTGTTCATGCCCGATGGCGGCTCGGCCCGCGCGGATTTTCCGGGCGGAGATGCGGGGATTCTGTATGACAGCATCCAGAAGGTGCTGGCCCTGCCCGATGCGATGCGGCTGTTCATGTGCCACGATTACGGCCCCAATGGCCGCGAGATTCAGTGGGAAACCACGGTGGGCGAGGAAAAGGCCCACAACATTCATGTCGGCAGTGGCCGGACGCGGGAAGAATTCGTCAGATACCGGACCGAACGCGATGCCACGCTGGACATGCCCCGTCTGATCATTCCGTCGTTGCAGGTGAACATGCGCGCCGGAGAGGTGCCGACCGATAAGGACGGGCGGCCGATGCTGAAGGTGCCGGTGAACGGGCTGTAGGAACCGCCACCGAAGAAAGAACAGGGAACACGCATGGATATCCGTAAACTTGAGGGGGGCGTTTTCGTCTGCTCTCAGATTTCTGTTGCAGACTTGCCCGCGCTGAAGGCGCAGGGCATCAGGGCGATCATCTGCAATCGCCCCGATGGCGAAGGGGCCGACCAGCCCGTGTTCGGGGAAATCGAACGCGCCGCCGCCGCGCAGGGGATTGTCGCGCGCCATCTGCCGGTGGTGTCGGGCAAGGTCGGGGATGCCGAGGCCCGTCAGTTTGGCACCTTGCTGATGGAACTGCCTGCGCCGGTGCTGGCCTATTGCCGCACGGGCACGCGATCCGCGACGCTGTGGTCGCTGTCGCAGGCGGAACACCGGCCCGCCGCCGATATTCTGGCCGCCGCAAAGGGGGCGGGCTATGACATGGGCGGCGTCGTGCGCCGCATCGTCAATGGCGGCAAGACCCCGACGGATACCGGCGATGCCAGCTTTGACATCGTGATCGTGGGCGGAGGCGCGGCGGGAATCTCGGTCGCGTCCAGTCTGCTGGCGCGGGTCAGGGACCAGTCCATTGCCATTATCGAGCCTGCGGATGTGCATTATTACCAGCCCGGCTGGACCATGGTGGGCGGTGGGGTGTTCCGGCCCGAACAGACTGCCCGGACGATGGGCGCGCTGATTCCGCGCGGGGTGCGCTGGATCAAGGCCGCCGTCGCCGCCTTTGAACCCGCCGACAATGCCGTCGTGCTGGATGGCTGCCGGGTGGTGAAATACCGTCGGCTGGTCGTCTGTCCGGGACTCAAGCTGGACTGGCACAAGGTCGAGGGGCTGGTCGAGACCCTGGGGCGCAACGGAGTCACCTCGAATTACCGCTATGATCTTGCCCCCTATACCTGGGAACTGGTGCAGGGTATGCGCAAGGGGCGGGCGATCTTTACCCAGCCACCGATGCCGATCAAATGCGCGGGCGCGCCACAGAAGGCGATGTATCTGTCGGGCGATGCCTGGCATCGCGCGGGCGTGCTGAAGGATGTCGATATCCGGTTCTGCAATGCCGGGGGCGTGCTGTTCGGCGTCAAGGACTATGTGCCCGCGCTGATGGAATATGTGGGCAAATACGACGCCAGCCTGAATTTCTTTCACAACCTGATTGCCATAGACGGGCCGGGTCGGCGTGCCACATTCGAGGTCAAGACCCCTGATCAGGAGGCGCGGCGCATCGAGATGGGATTTGACATGATCCATGTCTGCCCGCCCCAGACCGCGCCCGATTTCATCCGCGTCTCGCCACTGGCCGATGCCGCCGGATGGGTCGATGTCGATCAGGCCACGCTGCGGCACAAGGCATTCGCGAATATATGGTCGCTTGGCGATGTGATGAACGCCCCCAACGCCAAGACCGCCGCTGCCGCGCGCAAGCAGGCCCCGGTCGTGGCCGAGAATGTCGCCGCCGATATTGCCGGGCGTTCCGCCGCCGCGCGATATGACGGCTATGGGTCCTGCCCGCTGACCGTGGAACGCGGCAAGATCGTCCTGGCCGAGTTTGGCTATGGCGGCAAGCTGCTGCCCAGTTTCCCGAAATGGCTGGTCGATGGCACGAAGCCGACCCGCACCGCGTGGTGGCTGAAGGAGCGAATCCTGCCTCCGGTTTATTGGCAGGCCATGCTGCGCGGCCGCGAATGGATGGCCCGGCCCGAGGCCCTGTCGGTGGATGCCTGATTCCGGATCGCGAAAGGCGTGACGATGAAAACCCGACTGGCCCGCCTGCTGCCGATCCTCGACTTGGGGCGGCAGTACAACCGCACGGCGCTGCAAAACGACCTGATCGCGGCGGTGATCGTCACGATCATGCTGATCCCGCAATCGCTGGCCTATGCGATGCTGGCGGGGTTGCCACCCGAGGCGGGGATCTATGCCTCGATCCTGCCGATCATTCTTTATGCGATGTTCGGCACCTCGCGCGCGCT
>NZ_JBKEBL010000200.1:0-10801 GCF_047973135.1 Paracoccus sp. (in: a-proteobacteria) | reverse complement strand
AGGCATTGGCCATGGACGGGCGTCTGGTGATGATAGCCTTTCTCGAAGGGGCCAAGGCCGAGCTGAACTTTGCGCAGATCATGGTCAAGCGGCTGACGCTGACCGGCTCGACCCTGCGCCCGCAATCGGACGCCGCCAAGGCCGATATTGCCCGCGCGCTGCGCGAAAGGCTGTGGCCGCTTGTCGGATCGGGCGCAGTGACGGTCACGATAGACAGCGAATTCGCGCTGGCAGACGCGGCGGATGCCCACCGACGCATGGAAAGCAGCGCCCATATCGGCAAGATCGTCCTGAAAGTCGCCGGGGATCCGGCCAATGGCCATACGGACTGATCCGTGACAACGCAAACGGCGGTATTGAGCCTGTCGCGACAGTATAGCTGTCGGAAGCCGATTCGATCATCAAACTGGCGCAGCATCAGCGTAAAATCAAAGGGCTATAGTGACAGGCACAGCAGAAGGCCAGCGGATGACCGCAGGGGCGGGCGGTGCGATGCGCCTTGATTTCGGGCCGGGTCTGCCGTTCAGCCGTCACAAGGTCTGCCATCCCGTCGGCAGCAAAATCCGCGCCTTCGGCTTTCGGGGATGGACATTCCTGGGGGGCACCGGGGTCACAGGTTGAACACCCGCTCGGGCTGGACCGTGCCGCCCTGATAGCGGCCAATGCAGATCGGGCCACCGGTATCCGAGACCCAGACCAGTTCGCCCCATTCCGCGCCGCCCGTCACTTCGCCCGGATTGCCGTTGCGGATCTTGCGCGCGCCCTCGGGTGTGGCGCGCAGCATGGGCAGGTCGGCCAGCGCGGTTTCCAGTGGCAAAAGCTGCGATTCCAGCCAGTCCTGCGCATCACGGTCGATCTTGTCGAAGGCAATGCCGTCATCGGCGTCGAACGGCCCCGACCAGATGCGGCGCAGCGCGGCGACATGCCCAAGGCAGCCCAGTTCGCGCCCCAGATCGCGTGCGATCGACCGGACATAGCCGCCCTTGCCGCAGACCATCTTCAGCCGTGCGCTATCGCCTTCGGCGGTGATCAGCGTCAGGCTTTCGACCCACAGGGGACGAGCGGCCAGCTTGAACTCTTCGCCCTCGCGCGCAAGGTCATAGGCACGTTCGCCATCGACCTTGACGGCGGAAAAGGCGGGCGGAACCTGCATGATCTCGCCGGTAAAGCCCGCCAGCGCGGCCTGAATTGCCTCGGGGGCAGGGCGGGCGTCGGAACAGCGCAGCGCCGTGCCCGAGGCGTCGTCGGTTGTCGTCTCGGCCCCCCAGTTCACCGTGAAATCATAACATTTCAGCGCGTCGGTGATGGTGGAAACGGTTTTGGTCGCCTCGCCCAGGGCCACGGCCAGCACCCCGGTTGCATCCGGGTCCAGCGTGCCGGCATGCCCGGCCTTTTTCGCCTGCAAGGCCCAGCGGACCTTGTTCACCACCGATGTCGAGGTCACGCCCGCAGGCTTGTCCACCACCAGCCAGCCATTGATGTCGCGGCCCTTTTTGCGTGCCATGATGACCCCCTGGAAATCGAAGCCGGGCAGATAGCCTTCCTGCCGCGCCGGGTCAACCGGCGCTGTCCACAAGCCCGATGATCGGCCCCATGGACCGCCCGAAATCGGCGCGGTTCACCCCCGGCGCGTAAAGGCGGGAAATCGAGCCGTCGAAATACAGCGCGTCCCGCACGCCCAGCCCGTCGCGGAACAGCCTGCCAAATTCGTGAAAGGTCACGGGCCGGTCGGAAATGGCGAACCATGCCACCTGACCATCGGGCGACACGCCCACACCGTTGCGGATATAGCGGCTGTCGGAATCGGACAGAAAGCGCGGGTGCAGCGCGCCGTCGATCACCAGCATCGGGCCGGATTGCGTGGCAAGGCGGCATTCCGGGCCCTCCGCAGCAAAGGTCCGGCTTTCGATCACCTGAAAGGGCCGCGCCCCTCCGGTGCAGAAAACGCCATTTGGCAGCATCCCGAAATTGCCGCTGCCCGCATGTGGGTTCAGCGGCGCAAGTTCCTGCCCGTCGATCACCAGCAGCCCAACGGGCCGGTAATCGGGGTGGAACATGCCCGCGTTCATGGCAAAGCCCAGCGCTTCTCCCTGCGCCAGCGTCCGGCGAACATTGCTGAAACTGTTCAGTGGCCGCCCGTCCGGGCCGTCCTGCCACAGCCGCAGATCGGGTTCCTGCGCGGCATCGACCTGACAGACGACATAGCCCTGCCCGTCATGATCCAGATGCCCGCAGCCCTGGGACGCGGCGGGCAGTGCCATCGCAAGAATCATGCCCAGGGCAACGCCAAGCCTGCGCTGAACTTCAGGTATCATCGTTGTCGTCATCCTGATGCGCCTCGACATCGCGGCGCACGCGTTCGTCGGCGAACATGCGGCGGGTGTCGTCCATGCGGTCGAATGTCTCGTCAAGCTGGAACCGCAATTGCGGTGCATATTTCAGCGTCAGCCCCTTTGCGACCAGATGGCGCAGCTCGGGTGCGTTACGGCGCAGGGCGGCCAGCGCGTCCTCGGCCCCTTGTCCGCCAAGGGGCAGGACATAGGCCGTCGCGACCTTGAGATCGGGCGAGGTGCGCACCTCGCCCACGGTGATCGAGTGCCGGTTCAGGTCGGGGTCATGCACATCCCCGCGCAACAGCACGTCGGACAGGGTGCGGCGGATCAGTTCGCCCACCCGCAACTGCCGTTGCGAGGGACCGTGACCATGGGAAAATCGGTTCTGTGCCATGCGTCCCGATGTAGGGGGTCGCGGGCTGCACCGCAACGGGATAAAGGACGGCAAAGAAATGGGGGTGACAGATGAGTGACTTGCAACAGACCGAAACGCCGGATCTGCCTGGTATTGTCGTGACCGGCGCCTCGGGGCGGATGGGTCAGATGCTGATCCGGCTGATCCTTGACAGCGACCGGATGCGGCTGACCGGCGCGCTGGAGCGTCCCGGCCACGCATGGATCGGTCGCGACGTGGGCGAGGCAATGGGCGGCGCGCCGGTGGGGGTGACGGTCAGCGACGATGCCGTCGGCGTGATCGCGACGGCGCAGGCGGTGATCGACTTTACCTCGCCCGCCGCCACCGTCGCCTTTGCCGAACTGACCGCACAGGCCCGCGCCGTGCATGTGATCGGCACGACAGGGCTAGAGGATGGCGACCTGGCGAAAATCGCCGCTGCTGCCCGCCACGCGCCGGTTATCAGCGCGGGCAACATGAGTCTTGGCGTGAACCTGCTGGTTGGCCTGACCCGCAAGGTCGCCGCCGCCCTGGGCGAGGATTGGGACATCGAGGTCGTCGAGGCCCATCACCGGCACAAGGTCGATGCGCCGTCCGGCACGGCGCTGATGCTGGGCGAGGCCGCCGCCGAGGGGCGCGGGCGGGCGCTTGCCGATCTGCGGACCCCTGCGCGCGAGGGTATCACCGGCGCGCGCGAGACCGGCAGTATCGGCTTTGCCGCCATTCGCGGTGGCGACGTGGTCGGCGAGCATGACGTGATCTTCGCCTCCGAGGGCGAGCGGCTGATCCTGCGTCACGTCGCCACGGATCGCGCGATTTTTGCCCGTGGCGCGCTGCGGGCGGCGCTGTGGGGGCAGGACAAGAGTCCGGGTGAATACGACATGTCGGATGTTCTAGGGTTGAATTGACCCCAGATGATTCGCCGTTTGGCGGATGCAATTCAGTTGACGTAACGGCACCTAAAACATTTCTTTACTGTGATCATCTTTTGGTTGAGTGAAAATCCTTCACTCAACCAAAACTCTAGACCGTGTGATCAAAAAACCTCATCTTTTGGACAGGTTTTCAATCCAACCGTATAGTTCTATTCAACTTTGTGCCGAGTTTTTTTAGTGTTGGTCTGTTCGCGTCGGGATTGTGTTCCGATGCCACATGTCTTGTTCATGAGGTGTAAAGATATGAACTTTTTGAAAGCACTTGCCGTCACTGCATTTGTCGCTCAGGTGACGGGTACTGCCCAGGCTGCGTCCGTAGATGCCACTTTGACAGGTATGGACGGAGATTACGTAAATATTTCATTTGGAAGCGGCGCGTCCGCGCCCAACTATGCCCCGCTGGCGGCAGAGTTCTCGTTCGCATCCAGCGCGATCGGGGATTTCCTTGCCTATTGTGTGGATATCACGGCTTCTCTGGTCAAAGACCCGAACGTGACAGTCACCTACGAAACCGATCCGAATCTGTTCAACGCGACGAAAAAGCAGAAAATCCAGGATCTGTTCGACGCGAACTATGCCGATGTGGACACCACCGTCGAGAAGACGGCGTTCCAGGTCGCGCTGTGGGAAACCGTTTATGGCGACACCTTCGAATATCTCAGCGGTGGCCCGGCCGGTGTAGGCACGGTTCTCAACAATTATCTGTCTGCTGCGGCAAGCTGGACTGGAAGTCAGGTCTGGAAACTGACCTATCTGTCCAATGCCAATCCCCAATCGCAGGATCTGGTCACGGCCAGCCCGATCCCGGTTCCCGCTGCGGGCCTGCTGCTGCTGGGCGGACTGGGTGGTCTGGGCTTGTTTGCGCGCCGTCGCAAGTCTGCCTGAGCAAAACAGGAACTATCCACACTCAAGGAAACGGGCAGCTTTCGGCTGCCCTTTTTCATGTCGGAAACCTGACCAACAGATCATTGCACCTGCGGGCCAAGTGGATAGAAGCGGGTGCATGAACACGACCCGACTGATCGCCGATGAATACATGACTGCCGCGCTGGCCCGGATGCTGGCCGCGACAGCGCGGCCCGGCGACACGATCCTGCTGGACGGACCGGTGGGGGCGGGCAAGACGCATTTCGCCCGCGCCTTCATCCGCGCAAGGCAGGGCGACGCGGCCGAAGACGTGCCCAGCCCGACCTTCACGCTGATCCAGACCTATGACGACCCGTATGGAACCGAAATCTGGCATGCCGACCTGTACCGCCTGACCGACCCGTCCGAGCTGGACGAGCTGGGGCTTGACGAGGCGATGGACAGCGCCATCTGCCTGATCGAGTGGCCCGACCGGATGGAAACTCTGCCAGCCGGTGCCGTGACCGTCGCCATGGCGAATACCCCCGATCCGGCGATGCGTGACATCACCGTGATCGGCGGCGATCCCCGCGCGGTCCGGCGCGCCGGTTTCGTCGCGGGCGCGGGCTGGGGCGAGGCTCGGGTGGTGCCGCTGGCGGGCGATGCTTCGGCGCGGCGCTATTTCCGGCTGACCGGTGTGCGGGGCAACGCCGTGCTGATGGACGATCCGACGGGCGCGTGCAGGGCCTTTACCGGCATGACCCGCTGGCTGCGCGATCGCGGCTTTGGCGCGCCCGCCATTCTGGCCGGAGATCAGGATGCCGGGCTGCTGCTGGTCGAGGATCTGGGCGACGATCTGGTGGCGCGGGTGCTGTCCCGCGATCCCGCGCTGGCACCGGAAATCTATGGCCGGATCACAGATGTGCTGGTCGATCTGCATCGCCATCCGGTGCCCGATTTCGTGTCCCCGCTGGACGGACCCATGCTGGCCGATCAGGTCGGCCTGTTCGCCGAATGGTATCCGCGCGCCGTGGGCCATGACGACGACCGTGCCTTGGAAATCGCCCCTCTGATCGCGCGGCTGCATGCCGATCTGGTGGCCGATACCGCGCCGGTCCCCACGCTGCGCGATTATCATGCCGAAAACCTGATCTGGCGCGGCCCCGCCCCTCTGGGGCTGATCGACTATCAGGACGCGGTGGCCTGCCATCGTGCCTATGATCTGGTCTCGGCCTTGCAGGATGCGCGCCGCGACGTGGCACCCGATATCGAGGCCGCATGCATCGCCCGATATCTGGCCGCGACGGGGCTTGACGAGGCGCGGTTCCGCGCCGCCTATGCCTTGCTGGGAACGCAGCGCAACCTGCGGATCATGGGCATCTTTACCCGGCTGTGCATCCGCGACGGCAAGCCGCGCTATCTGGACTTCATGCCCCGCGTCTGGGGCCATGTCAGTCGCAACCTGACCCATCCCGCGCTGGAGCCTCTGGCGCGGATCGTGACGACCCTGCCCGCGCCCGACGCGGACACGACCGCAAGGATCCTGTGCCAATGCGCCCGCCGCTGATGATCTTCGCCGCAGGTCAGGGATTGCGGATGCGCCCCCTGACCGACACCCGCCCAAAGCCGCTGATCAAACTTGCGGGCCAGACGCTGCTGGATCGCGCGCTGGCGATGGCGCGCGAGGCGGGGGCAGGGCCGGTCGTCGTCAACACGCATTACATGGGCGATCAGATCGCTGCGCATCTGAAGGGGCAGGATGTCACCATCAGCCACGAGCCCGGCCCGGTGCTGGATACCGGAGGCGGGCTGCGCAACGCGCTGCCGCTGCTGGGCGCGGGGCCGGTGATGACGCTGAACCCCGATGTGGTCTGGACCGGGCCGAACCCTCTGACCGCGCTGATCGGTGCGTGGCGCGATCACATGGACGCGCTGCTGGCATTGGTCCCGCTGCGGCAGGCCACGGCGCGGCTTGGGGCAGGGGATTTCAGCCTCGATCCGCAGGGGCGCATCGGACGCAAAGGCGATTTCGTCTATTGCGGTGCGCAGATTGTCCGCACCGAACGTCTGGCAGAGATCGCTGATCAGGTCTTTTCGCTGAACAGGCTGTGGGATCTGCTGATCGCGGATGGCCGCGCCCATGGCATGATCCACCCCGGCGGCTGGAGCGATGTGGGTCGCCCCGAATCCATCCCTCTGGCCGAGGCGATGCTGGCCAATGTCTGACTGGCAGGCTGGTCTTTTCGCCCTGCCTTGCGGCACGGATTTCGCCGAACAGTTCGTCACCGGCTTTCTGCAACGCATGGCGGACGCGCCGCCCGAAACCATTGCGCGCACGACGATCTATGCCAATTCCGCCCGCACCCTGACCGCCATTCAGGCGGCTTTCGACCGGCACGGCCCGCTGTTGCTGCCACGACTGCATCCCGTGACGGATCTGGGCATGGGCGCGGCGGCAATGCCGGGGCCGGTCGCCGCGCCTCTGGCGCGCAGGCTGCAACTGGCACGGCTGATCGACCGGCTGCTGCAAACCCGCCCCGATCTGGCGGCGGGGCATTCGGTTCCGGCACTGGCCGAGTCGCTGGCCGCGCTGATGACGGAAATGCAGACCGAGGGGTGCGACGCCGACGCGCTGGACACCATCGATTCCGGCGACCACGCCCGGCACTGGCAGAACGCGCTGGCCTTTCTGCGCATCGCTGCACAGTTCCATCTGACCGGCACTCTGGCAGACCGGGCCGCAAGACAGCGCGCGGCGGCCGAGACTGCGCTGGCCGACTGGACCGAGGGTCGGAACCTGCCCGATGCGCCGGTGATCGTCGCCGGCTCGACGGGGTCGCACGGGGCGACACGTCAGTTCATCCGCGCCGTGGCGGCGCTGCCCAATGGTGCGGTGGTCCTGCCGGGCTTTGACTGGCATCAGCCAACTGGTCTTTGGGACGGGCTGGAACGGACCGAGGATCACCCGCAGGCCCGCTATGCCCCCCTGATCCACGAGGCCGGTTATCCGCGCCCCTGGACCGACAGCCCCGCCGCCGTGCCGGGCCGCAATGCGCTGATCTCGCTGGCGCTGCGCCCCGCGCCCGTCACCGACCAGTGGATTGCCGAGGGGCCGTACCTGCCCGATCTGGCGCAGGCGACCGAGGGGCTGACCCTGATCGAGGCCGAACAGCCGGGGCAAGAGGCCGAGGCGATTGCCCTGATCATGCGCGAGGCGGCGGAACGTCATCAGGCCATGACCCTGATTGCCGCCGATGGCGGGCTGGTCCGGCGGGTGACGACGGCGCTGGATCGCTGGGGTCTCAGGCCCGATGACAGCGCGGGCCGCGCGCTTGACCTGACCGCGCCGGGGCTGTTCCTGCATCAGATTTCCAGCCTGTTCGGCCAGGCGATCACGATCGACCGGCTGCTGATCCTGCTGAAGCACCCGCTGACGGCCAGCGGATCGTCCCTGATCAAACGCGGCGAGGCCCGCCGTCTGGCCCGCGAACTGGAATTGCGGCTGCGCGCCCGTGGCCCTGTCTTTCCCGATGGCGACACGCTGCGCGACTGGGGCAGCAGGGGCGACGAGACACGCAAGCTGTGGGCGGAATGGCTGGCCGCGATCCTTGACCGCCTTGCCGGTTTTGCCAAGGACCACGCCCCCCGCCCCTTGCCTGACCGCCTGTCAGATCTGTACGCTATGGCCGGGGCGCTGGCCGCCGGGCCGGGCGGCGATGCCGAAAGCTCTGGCCTGTGGCAGGAAAAACCGGGTCAGATGACACGCGCCGTAGTGGACCATCTGGCCGCCCATGCCGCCGAAGGGCCGGACATGTCCCCCGCTGATTTTTCGGCACTGCTGGTCGCGGAATTGCGTGCTCAGGCGGTCCGGGGCGATGCCGACATCCATCCGCTGCTGAAAATCCGCGGCCCGCGCGAGGCGCGGATCGTCGGCGATGAACTGGTCGTGCTGTCCGGCCTGAACGAGGGCGAATGGCCCCGCGCGCTGACGCCTGACCCGTGGTTGTCGCGCCAGATGCGCCAGCAGGCCGGGCTGACCCTGCCGGAACGGCTGATCGGGTTGTCGGCGCATGACTTTCAGCAGGGCATCGCGGCGCGGCGGGTGATCCTGACCCGCGCGAAGCGGAACGCCGAGGCCGAAACCGTCCCCTCGCGCTGGCTGAACCGGCTGACGAACCTGCTGACCGGCCTGCCTGAACGGGACGGCCCACAATCGCTGGCGGCGATGCGCACAAGAGGAGGTCAATGGCTGGCCATGGCCGGGGCGCTGTCAAGGCCCGAAACGGTGGACGTCCCGGCCCCGCGTCCCTCGCCCATCCCGCCCGCGCCGCCGTTCACAGAACTGCCGGTCACGGATATTTCACTGCTGATCCGCGATCCCTATGCCGTCTATGCCAAGCGAGTGCTGGGTCTGCGCCCGCTGAACCCCCTGCGCCCCGAACCCGACGCGGCGCTGCGCGGCCAGACGCTGCATGCGATTGTCGAACGGCTGCTGAAAGCCGCGCCGCCCGCGCATCTGCTGCACGCAACCCTGTTGCAGATCACCGCCCAGGTGTTGGAGGAACAGGTGCCCTGGCCCTCGGCACGCGCCTTCTGGCAGGCCCGGATCGAGGGAATCGCCCGTCGGATCGTTACGGATGAGGTGGCACGCCTGGACGAGGGCCGTCCACAGATTATCGAGGCTCGCGGCGCGGTCAGCCTGGCCGGAATGGATTTCCGCCTGACCGCCAAACCCGACCGCATCGACCTGCTGAATGACGGGCGGGCGATGATCTATGATTACAAATCCGGCAAGCCGCCCACCGACAAGCAGATCGCAAGCTTTGACAAGCAGCTTGTGCTGGAGGCTGCGATGGCGCGGCGCGGCGGCTTTACAGTGCTGGGGCCTGTGGATGTTGCTGGCATCCGCTATATCCAGCTTGGCGGCGACGGGCGAACCCAGGACCGCGCCCATGATGCCGGGATCGAGAACGAGAACTGGGAGGGATTCGTCCGCCTGATTGCCGCCTATCTGACTGGCGGAACCGGCTTTACCGCCAAACGCGCGCCTGAACGGATGGGTTATGCGGGGGATTACGATCACCTGTCGCGCTTTGGCGAATGGTCTCTGGCCGACGATCCCAAACCCGAAAGGGTCGGTCATGACGAATGATGCGACGCTGAACCAGATCGCCGCCGCCGATCCGGCGCGATCCACCTGGCTGACGGCAAATGCCGGTTCGGGCAAGACGCGGGTGCTGACCGACCGGGTGGCGCGGCTGCTGCTGGCGGGCTGCGCGCCCGAACGCATCCTGTGCCTGACCTATACCAAGGCCGCCGCGACCGAGATGCAGAACCGGCTGCTGCACCGTCTGGGCCAGTGGGCGATGCTGCCCGAGGCGGAACTGCGCGATGCGCTGGCCGATCTGGGCGAGGCCGGCGCACCCGATCTGGCCCAGGCGCGGCGCCTGTTCGCCCGCGCCATCGAAACGCCGGGCGGGCTGAAGGTGCAGACCATCCACAGCTTCTGCGCGGCGCTGCTGCGGCGGTTCCCGCTGGAGGCCGGGGTGCCGATGGGCTTTGCCGAACTGGACGACCGCACCGCCCGCGCGATGCGCGCCGAGATCGTCGAGGAAATGGCCGAGGCGGGCGATCCGACGATGCGCGACCTGACCGCGCTGCATGGCGGCGACAATCTGAACGGCTTTCTCGCCGGGCTGTCCGAGGCCGATTTTCCGGCCCCGCCGGATCCGGCGACAATCCGGGCGGCGCTGGACCTGCCCGCCGGGCTGACCGTGGATCTGTTGCTGGATCATGTCTTTCAGGGGGGCGAGGGCGACCTGTTCGACGCGCTGATCCCGATCCTTGCCGGTGGCGGCAGCATGGACGGCAAGCTGGCCGACAGGCTGCGGCGGGGCGACTGGCGCGATGCGGGGATGGCCGAACTGGCCATTCTGGTCGATGCGCTGCTGACCGGGGCCAAGGCCGGCGAACCCTTCACCGCCAAGATCGGCAGCCTGCCGACCAAGGCGCTGCGGCTTGGCCCCTGCGCGCCGTTCATGGCCGATCTGGAGGATCTGATGCGGCGGGTCGAGGAGGCGCGGCCTCACGCCATGGCGCTGGCCTGCGCGGAAAAAACGCTGGCGCTGCACCGCTTCGGCCATGCCTTCACCGCCCGGCTTGCCGCGCGCAAGGCCGCGCATGGCTGGCTGGATTTCGACGATCTGATCCGGCGGACCGCGCGACTGCTGCAGGAATCCAGCATGGCGCAATGGGTGCTGTGGCGGCTGGATGGCGGCATCGACCATATCCTT
>NZ_JBKEBL010000047.1:0-4451 GCF_047973135.1 Paracoccus sp. (in: a-proteobacteria) | reverse complement strand
AGGGCGTGGCGCAACGGCACCGTTGCCGGTTTGCGTCCCGCGGTGGCCGGGGGGATTGCATCCCCCGGACCCCCGGCTGCCTGCGGCGGCCTTTGGCCTTGCTTTGGCGCCGGGGATGGTCAGCCGGTCAGCCGGTGGGGATCGGGGATGTCACGCCATGCCTGAGCGCAGGCTGAACCGCCCGCAGACTGACTGCGCGCCGAAGGCGCGCCCTAAGCCGGGCGGCAGCGGGCGGGTCGGGCTGTGCCCGGCGCGCATCCCCCCTTCGGGCGATGCGGGTGGTCGCGACGGCACCGCCGCTGATTTGCGTCCCTCGGTGGCCGGGGGGCGCTGCGCCCCCCGGCCCCCCCGCTGCCGTTGCGTCCGGCAGCGCCGTTCAATCCAGCGTCCGGCGGAAGCGGGTCAGGGCAGCGGTTGCGAAAAGCAGAACGAACAGGCAAAGCGTCAGCATCGGCTGCGCAATCTCGGCGGGACCGGCGCCTTTCAGCATGACGGCGCGAACGATGCGCAGGAAATGAGTCAGGGGAAAAATTTCGCCCAGCAGTTGCGCCCAATGCGGCATGCCCCGGAACGGGAACATGAAGCCCGACAGCATCAGCGAGGGCAGGAAGAAAAAGAATGTCAGCTGCATCGCCTGCATCTGCGTTCTTGCGACGGTTGAAATAAGATAGCCCAGGATCACCAGCGCCAGCACGAAGATCAGAATCCCCCACATGATCAGCGCCAGCGATCCCACGAAGGGCACGCCAAAGATCCCGCGCGCGGCAAGCAGCACCACCACCACCTGTACCGCGCCCACGCCCAGATAGGGCAGCACCTTTCCCAGCATGATCTCCAGCGGGGTGGCAGGCATGGACAGCAGGTTTTCCATGGTGCCGCGTTCGATCTCGCGGGTCAGGGCCATGGCAGTCATCATCACCATGGTCAGTTGCAGGATCACCCCCAGCAGGCCCGGCACGATGTTGTACTGGGTGATCCCCTCGGGGTTATAGCGTTTATGGACCACGATATCGACCATGCCGGCCTGTTCCTGCGCGGCCAGTGCCTCGGTCCCCAATTCGCGAAGCAGGGCCTGCGTCGCCACCGTCCCCAGTGTCGAAATCGCGCCCGAGGCGACCGACGGGTCTGTCGCATCCGCCTCGATCAGGATCGAGGGGTTATCGCCACGCAGCACGCGCTTGCCGAAATCCGAAGGCACGGTGACGACAAAGGACACCTCGCCCGAGGTAATCATCCTCTCGGCCTGATCGGCGGTCACGCTGCCATCGGTAAAGCGGTAATAGCCCGTCACCTCCAGCGCCGTGACCATGGCGCGGGTAAAGCGGTCCTGCGTCGGCGCGACAAGGGCGGCGGGCAGTTGTTTGGCGTCGGTGTTGATCGCGAAACCGAACAGCAAAAGCTGCATCAGCGGAATGGCCAGCATCATCGCAAAGGTCACGCGGTCGCGGCGCATCTGGGTGAATTCCTTGCGCAGCAGGGTCCACAGGCGTGTCGGCGACAGGATCATCGCATATTGTCCCGGCTGTCGCCCATCAGGCGGATGAACACATCCTCAAGGCTGGTTTCGGCATCGCTGACCTGCAATCCGCTGCCTTGCACGACCTGCGCCACTGCCGCGCGCAGGCCGGCGCCGTCGCGGCCGACGACATGCAGCGTATTGCCGAAGGGGGCGATCTGTTCGACCTGCGGCAGCGCCTTCAGCCGGGCGGCGGCGGCGTGGATGCCCGGCCCCTCGACCACCACCGTGGTCAGCCCGGCATCGCGGATCACCTGCGGCACGGTGCCCTGCGCGACCAGCTTGCCATAGGCGATATAGTTGATGCGGTGGCAGCGTTCGGCCTCGTCCATGTAATGCGTGGACACCAGAACCGTCATCCCGTCCGCCGCAAGCCCATGGATTTCATCCCAAAATTCGCGCCGCGCCTTGGGATCGACGCCTGCGGTCGGCTCGTCCAGCATCAGCAGCTTCGGGCGGTGCATGATGCAGGCGGCCAGCGCCAGCCGCTGTTTCCAGCCGCCCGACAGCGACCCGGCAAGCTGATCCTTGCGGCTGGTCAGGCCCAGATCGGCCAGCGTATCGGCCACCGCCTGCCGCGCCGGACGCAGCCGGTAAAGGCCCGCGACGAATTGCAGGTTCTCGGCGATGGTCAGATCCTCGTAAAAGGAAAACCGCTGCGTCATGTAACCCACCTCGCGCTTGATCCGCAGCGCGTCGCGGCGCAGATCCAGCCCCAGCACTGTGCCTGTGCCCTCGTCCGGGGTCAGCAACCCGCAAATCAGCCGGATCGTCGTTGTCTTGCCCGACCCGTTCGGCCCCAGAAACCCCGCAATCTCGCCCGTGGCGACGGTCAGCGACACATCATCCACAACCGCCCGGTCGCCAAAACGCCTGGTCAGGTTCGCGACGCTGATCGCGGGGGCGGTCATTGCGGGGCCTCGGGCAGGCGGACATCGACGATCTGGCCGGGTTTCAGCTCCGACCCGTCGGCGGGGCGCGCCTCGATCAGATAGACCAGCTTTTGCCGGTTTTGCAGCGAATAGATCACCGGGGGCGTGAATTCCGGCCCATCGGCGATATAGGTCACAAGCGCCTCGATTCCCTGCGTGCAGCCATCGCAGCCTACCGCCAGACGGCTGCCGATCCCGATCGCCGCGACCGAGCTTTCCGGCACATAAAGCCGCAAGCGCACCGCATCGTCGGCCAGCATCGACAGAACCGGCGCAGAGGGCCCGGCGATCTCGCCCGCGTGTCGGATCACGTCCTGAACCGTGCCCGCGGCGGGGGCGGTGATCCGGCGTTTGTCCAGTTTCCACTGCGCCTGATCCAGTTCCGCCTGTGCACGCCGGACACCCGCCTCCTTCGCACTGATTTCCCAGTCTCGGGCGGGCAAGCGGGCCACGGCCAGATTCGCCTCGATCTCGTTCACCTTGGCGGCGGCAATTTCGGCGGCGGTGGCGGCATCCTCGCGCTCGGTCCGGGTGGCCGCCCCGCGCCCGGCCAGCGAGGCGATGCGTTCCGCTGTCCGCTGCGCCTCGGCCGCGTTCGACCGGGCCGAGACCAGTGCCGCCTCGATCACGCTGATTTCCTCGGGGCGCTTGCCCTCGCGCAGATTGGCCAGCTCGCTTTCAGCCTGCGCCAGCGCGGCCTGGGCCTGCGCCAGCGCGATTTCGGCATCCTGCCGCTCCATCTCGATCAGGGGCGCACCCGCCGCGATGCGCGCGCCGCGCCCGGTCATCACCGCCTCGATCTGGGCGATCTCGACCGGCGCGATCAGCGTATATTCGCCCTCGACATAGCCGGTCGCAAAGGGCTCGGGCGCGGCGCAGGGGGTGAACAGCGATGCCGCGAAGGGCAGGGCGCAAAGATAGCCGGTCATGGGCGGCTCCTTTCGATGGCGGCGCGAAGGTTGCAGCGGACGATCCCGGCAATCTGCCGCGCCTCGGGAGGGCCAAGCGAAGGCCAGCCCATACGGTACCGGATCAGTGGACGACCGATGCGGAAATACATGACCTGCCCGATCATCGAAAACACCGACAGTTTCACCTCGTCGCTTTCGGCATCCTGCCCGGTTGCCATGGCCCATAGCCGGCACAGCGCGGAATGGCGGCTTTCGAACACCTGATGATACAGCCGGTCGAACACCTCGCCCTGTTCGGTCAGCTCTCGCAGGACAAAGGCGGCGATATCCTCGGATGCCGGATCGGCGACCATGAAATCGATGACGGTGCCGACGATCTGGTCCATCAGCGCCATGGCCTGATCAGGCGTGTCCACGCTGACCACCTCAAGCGCGGCGGTGACAAGCGACATCCGGCGCACGACCTCGTCGGCGCAGGCCAGCCGCAACTGCGGCTTGCCCCCGAAATGATAGGCGATCAGCCCGATATTCGCCCCTGCCCGCGCCGCAATCGCCCGCGTCGTGGTCGCGGCATAGCCCTGATGGCCGAACAGATGCAGCGCGGCGGCAATCAGTTGCCTTGGCGTGTCGTCAGGGGAAGTCATCGGTCCTTTCCCTCCATACGTGCCGCCCCATTTTAATCAATTGACTAAATTCTGGCAAGTGCAAGGCGCCGCAGGCTATTGCTGGGGGTCCGGGGGGCGCAGCTCCCCCGGCCATCGCGGGACGCAAATCATCCGGCGCTGCCGTCAGGGCAAGGATCGGGAGCAAGGAAAAACCTGCCCGCAAGAAAACGGCTTTGCAGCCCGTCACGGCAATCAATGTCGTCGCCAACAGCCTCAAAAAAGGGGGGGGCGGGTCGGGCAAAGCCCGACCCGCGCGCTGCCGCCCGGCCGGACGCGCGCTTCGCGCGCCGATAGTCTGCGGATGGCCGGGAAAGGAAGAAAATGACCATGAGGCGGGCGCAACCCGGAGGCATCGCCAGCCAACTGCTCCGCGCGCACCAGGGGCAGTGGCAACAGCAACCAGCCGCCGCAGGCTTTTGCAGGGGGT
>NZ_JBKEBL010000316.1:0-5578 GCF_047973135.1 Paracoccus sp. (in: a-proteobacteria) | reverse complement strand
GCGCTGATCCCGCACCCCGCCTTCAAACTGATGAGCGCGTGGGGCCGCGTGACCGAACGCAGCTTTGCCCGGATGGTGATCAAGCCCGACTGGCAGATCCCGCCGGTCATCGGTGCCGACGGTCAGGACCACATCGTCTATGTCGAACCCGAGGTGAAGCGCCCGTTCGGCGATCTGGTGCATTTCCGTGTCGCCCGCCGCGAACCGATGAACCGCAAGATCCTGCTGGTCGCGCCCATGTCGGGCCATTACGCGACGCTTCTGCGTTCGACGGTGATCTCGCTCTTGTCGGATTGCGATGTCTATGTCACCGACTGGCACAATGCCCGCGACATCCCGGTCAGCCAGGGCAAGTTCGACATCGAGGATTACACCGGCTATCTGGTCGATTTCATCCGCCATCTTGGCCCGGACACCAATGTGATCGCGGTCTGTCAGCCCGCACCGCTGGCCCTTGCCGCCACCGCGCTGCTGGCCGAACAGGATCCCAGGGCGCAGCCGCGCACCCTGACCCTGATTGGCGGCCCGGTCGATCCTGATGCCGCCGCCACCGAAGTCACCGATTTCGGCAACCGTATGACCATGGGCGAGCTTGAACATCTGGTCATCCAGTCCGTCGGCTTCAAATATGCGGGCGCGGGGCGGATGGTCTATCCGGGTCTGGCGCAGCTTTCGTCCTTCATCGCGATGAACGCCGAAACCCATGCCGGCGCGTTCATCGACAAGATCTTCAACGAGGCGCGCGGCAAGGCCAGCGAAGGCGACAAGCACAACAAGTTCTATGACGAATATCTGGCCGTGATGGACATGACGGCCGAGTTCTATCTGTCCACGGTGGAACGCATCTTCAAGAACCTGGAAATCGCGCAGAACCGCTTTGAGGTGGATGGCCATAAGGTCGATATCGGCAAGATTACCGATGTCGCCGTCATGACGGTCGAAGGCTCGAATGACGACATCTCGGCCCCTGGCCAGTGCGTCGCGGCGCTGAAACTGTGCACCGGCGTCCCCGAATCGAAAAAGTTCCAGCATCTTGAGGATGGCGCGGGCCATTACGGCATCTTTGCCGGGAAATCCTGGCGTTTGAACATCCGCCCGCTGGTGCTGGATTTCATCGACGCCAATTCCGGCCTGCCCGCCGAAAAACGCCCGACGCGCCGCCGCAAGGCGGCAGGCGATACCGCCGATATGGGCGCGAAGGACAAGATGGGCGACAACAGCAAGATCGCCGTCTGACGACACGATCTGCCATTGCAGAAAAAAAGCCGGGGGTGCCGCCCCCGGCTTTTTCCGTTTGCTCAGGCCGCCAGTTCCCCGACCGTCCGGCAGATCAGCGCCAGACATTCCGGCGTCGAAAAGCGGTGATCGGCGCCCTTGACCAGTGTCAGCCGCAGATCCTTGCCCGTGGCATGGGCCAGCAGGTCCAGCGCCCATTGCATCGGCACGTCCTCATCCGCCGTGCCTTGCAGGAAGCGCACCGGAAAGGGCAGTGGCAGGGGCTGGTCCAGAACCAGATGGTCGCGGCCATCCTCGATCAGGCGGCGGGTGATGAGATAGGGTTGGTCGTCATAACCGCTTGGCAGCTCGATCCGCCCGTTCCGCATCACCGTATCGCGCTGTTCATCCGAAAAACCTGCCCAGAACCCCCGCTGCGTGAAATCGGGCGCGGCGGCGATGGTGATCAGCCCGGCCACGCGCTGCGGCATGGCGCGGGCCAGCAGCAGGCTGATCCACCCCCCCATGCTTGACCCGACAAGGAACTGCGGCCCCTCGGTCAGGCCGGTCAGCATGGCGGTCGCATCCGCAGTCCAATCGCCGATGCAGCCTTCCTCGAACGCGCCGCTGCTTTCACCGTGTCCGGAATAGTCGAAGCGCAGAAAGGCGCGGCCCTCGGCGCGCGCCCAATCTTCAAGGTACAACGCCTTTGTGCCTTGCATGTCGGATTTGAAGCCACCCAGAAAGACGACGCCCGGCCCCCGGCCTGCCGTCTGGTGAAAGGCGATCCTCCGCCCCTGCTTTGTTTCCAGAAAGTCACTCATGCCGGTTCCCCGCTTGCAAATCACCCCGCCATCTTGACAGTTTTTGCGCCGGGGTCCATGAGACGCGGACCATACCCGCAACCGGGCGTTCCGTGGGCGCCAAACCGACGAGGAGGACTTTCATGTCCCAGATTTCCCTTACCTTCCCCGATGGCAATTCGCGCGACTATCCCACCGGCATCACCGCCGTCGAGGTTGCCGAAAGCATCGCCCCCAGCCTTGCAAAGCGCGCCATCTCGGCCAGCCTCGACGGTCGCCATGTCGATCTGGCCTGGCCGATCACCGCAAGCGGCGCGATCTCGATCAACACGATGAAGGACGACGCCCCCGCGCTGGAACTGATCCGCCACGATTTCGCGCATGTCATGGCCCGCGCCGTTCAGGAAATCTGGCCCGATGTCAAAGTGACCATCGGCCCGGTGCGCGATCACGGCTGGTTTTACGATTTCGACCGGGCCGAGCCTTTCACGCCCGAGGATCTGGGCCAGATCGAGGCGAAGATGAAACAGATCATCGCCGCCCGCGATCCCGTGCGCACCGAGGTCTGGGACCGTGCCCGCGCCATCGCCCATTACAAGGCCGCGAATGAGCCGTTCAAGATCGAACTGATCGACCGCATCCCCGAGGATCAGGATCTGAGGATGTACTGGCATGGCGACTGGCAGGATCTGTGCCGCGGCCCGCATCTGCAATCGACCGGCCAACTGCCCGCCGACGCCTTCAAGCTGACCCATATCGCCGGGGCCTATTGGCTGGGTGACAGCAGCCGCCCGATGTTGCAGCGCATCTATGGCGTGGCCTTTCGCAACCGCGAGGATCTCAAGGCTCATCTGATCATGCTGGAAGAGGCCGCAAAGCGCGACCACCGCAAACTGGGCCGCGAGATGGACCTGTTTCACATGCAGGAAGAGGCGCCGGGACAGGTATTCTGGCACCCGAATGGCTGGGCGATCTACACCGCGTTGCAGGATTACATGCGCCGCCGCCAGCGCGACGGCGGCTATGTCGAGGTGAACACGCCGCAGGTCGTGAACCGCCACCTGTGGGAGAAAAGTGGACACTGGGACAACTATCAGGACCATATGTTCATCGTCGAGGTCGATGAGGAACATGCCAAGCAAAAAACTGTCAACGCCCTGAAACCGATGAACTGCCCCTGTCATGTGCAGATTTTCAATGTCGGGCTGAAATCCTATCGCGACCTGCCGCTGCGTATGGCGGAATTTGGGTCGTGCAACCGGTATGAACCTTCGGGCGCGCTGCATGGCATCATGCGGGTGCGCGGCTTTACGCAGGACGACGCGCATATTTTCTGTACCGAGGATCAGGTCGAGGCAGAATCGCAGAAATTCATCGAATTTCTGGCCGCGATCTATGCCGATCTGGGTTTTGATCAATGGCGCATCAAGCTGTCCACCCGCCCCGAAAAGCGGGTCGGCAGCGATGAAAGCTGGGATCTGATGGAGGCCGCTCTGGCCGGGGCCTGCAAGGCCGCGGGCCGCGAGTTCGAAATCTTTCCCGGCGAGGGGGCGTTCTATGCCCCGAAGCTGGAATTCGTGCTGACCGACGCCATCGGGCGCGATTGGCAATGCGGCACGCTTCAGCTTGACCCGAACCTGCCCCAGCGGCTGGATGCGGAATATGTCGGGCAGGATGGCGCCAAGCACCGCCCCTTCATGCTGCACCGCGCCGTTCTGGGCAGTTTTGAACGCTTCATCGGCATCCTGATCGAAAACAGCGCCGGCAAGCTGCCCTTGTGGCTGGCGCCGCGTCAGGTCGTGGTGGCCTCGATCGTGTCGGATGCGGATGATTACGTGCACGAGATCGTGACCGCCCTGCGCGCCGCAGGCCTCCGCGCCGAGGCCGATACGCGGAACGAAAAAATCAACTACAAGGTCCGCGAACATTCGGTCGGCAAAGTTCCCGTGATTCTGGCCATTGGCATGAAAGAGGTCGAGAATCGCACCGTCTCGATGCGCCGCCTTGACGCCCAGGGCAGCCGCAGTCTGCCCCTGGATGACGCACTTGGACTGCTGGCGGACGAGGCGACTCCGCCGGATTTGCAGTGATCCTTCACAGGGAAATGGTTGCAATTGTGACAAAATTCGCAGAAACTTGCCGAAAGTGAAAAAAAATGCCGCAGTTGCTCGATGCAATTGCTTTCCTTCTTGCGTTTCCTAGCGAATCGTTCATCTTTTAGGCCACGTGAGCGATAAGACTTTCCACCGCCTCCCTTGAAGGGCAGCCGGCAAAGATGAAGCGCAGCTGCACGACCCTTGGCAATTTCGCCTTGGGATCAATTCGAAGGAGATACGGTTATGGCGACCGGAACGGTGAAATGGTTCAACGCCACCAAAGGCTATGGTTTTATTGCCCCCGATGAGGGCGGCAAAGATGTGTTCGTTCATATCTCGGCGGTGGAACGCGCCGGATTGACCGGACTGAAGGACAATCAGAAAATCGCATATGAACTGCAGTCGGGCCGCGACGGACGCGCTTCGGCCAGCGATCTCAAGCTGCTCTGATTCATCCACGTACACTACAACCGGACGGCCCGCCCCAGCGGGCCGTTTATCATTTTGCGGCGCGGTAACAGTGCTTTGCGCTTTCCGGAGATTTGCGGCAATGATCGGGCCGTAACCATCAGAAGGGGCCCGACACGAAATGAACCTTGCTGAACATGTCCTGCGGGCTGGAACCCGGTGCCCCGACAAGCTGGCGCTGTCGGTCGTGGGCGTGTCGCGGGCGGAACGCTGGTCCTATGACCGGCTGATCACGGCGGTTCGCGGCACGGCGACGGGGTTCTTACGGGCGGGGTTGCGGCCCGGCGACCGGCTGCTGATGCGGCTGGGCAATACGCCCGCCTTTCCCGTCGCCTATCTGGGCGCGATCACGGCGGGGATCGTGCCCGTCCCGACCTCGGCCATGCTGACGGCGCGTGAAATCGGCAAGATTGCGGCGGAAATCGCCCCCCGGATGCTGGTCGCGGGCGATGGCATCCCGTTGCCTGACCACACCGCGCCGGTCCTGACCGAGGCCGACCTTGCCTCTTTCGCCGACTTGCCTGCCGCCCCGTTTACGACGGGCGATCCCGACCGGCTGGCCTATATCATTTATACCTCGGGCAGTTCGGGCCAGCCGCGCGCGGTGATGCATGCCCATCGCGCGATTCTTGCGCGCAAGGCGATGTTCAGCGGCTGGTACGACCTGCGTGACAGCGACCGGATGATGCATGCAGGGGCCTTCAACTGGACCTTCACGCTTGGCACCGGGCTGATGGATCCCTGGACCATGGGTGCCACCGCGCTGATCCCTGCCGGGGGCACCGCGCTGGAACAGATCCCGCTGCTGGCCTTGCGGCATGGCGCCACGATCCTTGCGGGTGCGCCCGGCGTGTTTCGTCGCCTGCTGCGCGCCGAATGGCAGCACATCGAAAGCCTGCGCCACGGCCTTGCTGCGGGCGAGCGGCTGGACCCCGGCCTGCGCGAGGGCTGGCAGACCCGCACCGGCACCGACCTGCACGAGGCGATGGGCGCGTC
>NZ_JBKEBL010000339.1:0-1921 GCF_047973135.1 Paracoccus sp. (in: a-proteobacteria) | reverse complement strand
GCGGCCGAAGTGCTGACCCCGGAACAGCGGGCGACGCTGCTGGATCAGGGTCCCGGTTTCGGGCGTGGCTTCGGCCCCGGCTGGCGCTGACACGTCTGTCATGGCCCTGTCGCAACTGCGGTGGGGCCATTCCTTATACACATTTAACATATGATCTGCCGTCGAGGCAGGCGGAGGGATATTGTCATGCTTAAAAGCCAACCTGATCGCTATGGTGCGGTTGTCGTCACCATTCACTGGTTGACTGCTATTCTCATCCTCACCCTCTATGTCACCGGCTTTTCCGCCGTCGCCAATGCAGACAGCGCCGCCGAGGCCCTGTTTCTGCGCCTCCACGTCCCGCTTGGCATCATCGTGCTGCTGCTGACCGTGGCGCGGCTGATCTGGTGGTGGCTGGCGGATCGCAAGCCACGCCCCATGGCTTCGGTCCCGCGCTGGCAGGAAGGTCTGGCGCGCATCGTCCATGTTACGCTCTATATCGTCCTGTTCGGCATGTTCGGCAGCGGCATCGCCCTGATGGCGCTGAGCGGTGCGGGCGCGGTGCTGTTCGGCACGGGCACGCTGCCCGATCTGACCTCATTCGCGCCCTTCGGCGTGCATGGCGGCAGCGCGATGCTGCTGCTTTTGTTGCTGGCGCTGCATATAGGTGCGGCCCTCTATCACCACTTCGTCCGGCATGACGGCATCTTCAGGCGGATGTGGTATGGCCGCGACAAGGCTGGCGCAAAGCTGTAGGTAACGGGCCATGGCGGAACAGATCCTGATCATCGACGACGACACACGGCTTTCCGCCATGCTGCGCGACTATCTGTCGGAAAACGGCTATGGGGTGCGGGCGGCGGCGACGGCCACGGCGGGGCTGGCCGATCTGGCCCGCAGCCCGCCCGATGCGGTCATCCTTGATGTGATGCTGCCCGACCTTGACGGGTTCGAGGTGCTGCGGCGCATCCGCGCCCGCTCGGACCTGCCAGTTCTGATGCTGACCGCGCGCGGGGATGAGACGGACCGCGTGGTCGGTCTGGAAATCGGCGCGGATGATTATCTGCCCAAACCTTTCGGGCCACGCGAATTGCTGGCGCGGCTGCGGGCCATTTTGCGGCGGCACGGCGGGTTCAGGGGCCGCGCCGATATCCTGCGCTTTGGCCGGTTGGAGATCGATCGCGGCTCGCGCCTTGCCCATCTCGACGGGCAGGTTTGTGACATCACCGGGCACCAGTTCGATATTCTCATGACGCTGGCCGAGAATGCGGGCCGTATCCTCAGCCGGGAACAGTTGCTGGACCGGATCAACGGGCGGGGCGATCCGTTCGACCGCTCGGTCGATGTTCATGTCTCGCGCATCCGGGCCGCGATTGAAGATGACCCGAAGCACCCCCGCCGCATCGTTACCGTGCGCGGATCGGGTTATGTTTTCGCCCGGCATCAGGACGCGGATTAAGATCCATGCGCGGAAAGCTGTTCCTGAAAATCTATCTCACCGTTCTGGGCAGCATCGCGATCCTTGCGCTGGCCGGATTCGCGGCGCTGAACTTGCTGATTGGGCCGGAACAGCAAGGCAAAAGGGGGGACCAGCGCGCCGAACTGATCGCCGCCGCCTTGCTGCAAACCGATGATCCCGCCCTGTTGCAGGACACGCTCGATCGGCTTGGTGAGGCCAGCGGGGCTGTTCTGGCGTTGACCAGTGCCCGCGGCGAAACCCTTGCCGCATATGAGCCTGCCGGGGCAACCGGCACCCTTCGCGGGCAGGCCGACCTGCCCGATGGTTCGGTCCTGACCGCGCGTTTCCCATCCCCTTTTGAATCTCAGAACCGCAATCCGCTGGCCCTGCTGGCCATTGTGGCGGCCATCACGGCGCTGGCGGCCTGGCCGGTGGTGCGCAACCTGACCCGGCGTCTGGAACGGCTGCGCCATGGTGTCGAGG
>NZ_JBKEBL010000341.1:0-17298 GCF_047973135.1 Paracoccus sp. (in: a-proteobacteria) | reverse complement strand
CGCGGTCGCCGGTGCCGATATGGGTGAAAAGCCCCTCTTTCACGGTGTCCAGCCCCAAGGGTACCACCGGTACCCCGCGCCCCGACAGATCGCGGGTCAGCGCGGCCGCCAGCGCGGATTTGCCGCTGGCCGGGACTCCGTTCACAAGGATCGCCTGCCTCATTCCGCGCCCTCCTGCCGCATGGCCAGCGCGCACAGCCCCGCCCCGATTACCCCGGCGTCGCCGCCCAGGCGCGCGGGCGCGATGTCCAGCGGAAACCAGCTTTCGGCGTCGCCGCCGATCCGTGCCAGTGCCTGCGCCATCTCGGCCCCCAGCCCGCCGCCGATGATGACCAGCCGGGGCTGCGCAATGGCGATCAGCGATTGCAGGGCGCGGCGCAGGGGGGCGGCCCATTGCGTCAGGATCGCCGCTGCCTGCCCGTCGCCTGCCGCAGCGCGCCGCAGCAGCTCTGCCGCGCGCAATCCGGGGGGCAGACCGGCCCCCGCGATCAGCCGCGCCAGCGCGGTGCCGGAACTGAAGGTCTCGACACAGCCGACGCGCCCGCATTTGCAGACCGGCCCCTCGGCGGCAACGACAATATGGCCGAACTGCCCGGCAAGCCCGCCGCCATACCAGGGCTGTCCGTCCATCGTTATCGCCCCGCCGATTCCTGTGCCGATGGTGATCATCGCGATCAGACCCGCCGGATGGTTGCGGCATTCGGCCATCAGCGCCATGGCGGCGTCATTCCCGATCCGGGCGGGCAGGCCGGTTTCGCGCCGGATCAGGGCGGGAATATCCAGCCCGGCAATATCCAGATAGCCCGCCGACACGACCTGCTGCGCCCCGGCATCGACGCGGCCCGGAATGCCAATGCCCACCGCGACGCTGTCCGCCGCGCGGCATCCGGCGATCAGGCGCAAAAGCTGGCCGGGCAGGCCCGCGCGGTCGCGGCGCACGGGCTCGGCCAGATGCGCCCTGATCCGGCCGTCCGGGCCGATGCGCGCGGCGCGGATATTCGTGCCGCCGACATCGACCCCGATGGCGGTTTCAGCGTCGCGGGGCATAGCGGTCCAGCACGGCCTGCAATTCCCGCAACCTTCCGCTGGCGACGGTTTCCAGCCGCCTTGCATGGGTGTCGGGGTCCAGCGAGATGCAGTCCTTCCACAGCGACCGCCCGGCGATAAAGCCCGAGGCACCGCAGGCCATCGCCTCTTCGACCTGCCCGATGAAGGTCTGATGATCGACCCCCGCCGACAGCACCGCCCAGGGCACGCCCTGACACAGCTCAGTGATCGCGCGGCAGGCGGCGGCATTGCCGGGATAGGGCAGTTTCAGCACTTTCGCGCCCAGATCGACCGAGATCCGCGCGCTTTCGACGATCAGATCGGGAAAGCCCGCCTGATACTGTTGATCCGTCTCGTCGCGAAGCTGATAGGTCAGGATCTCGACCACCAGTAACAAATCCTCGCGCGCGAAATCGGCGATGCAATCGCGGATGATGGCGGTATTCACCTCATTCGCGGCGGGCTGATCGGGGCGCAGATAGACCATCAGCTTGGCCCCCGTCCCGCCCAGTTCACGCACGCGGCGGGCAGTGATGCCGGGCACCAGCCTGGAAATGCGATACCCGTTCGCATCCGTATCCCAGCCCGAGGCGTCCAGCCCGATCAGCAGACCCGTATCGCGTGACAGGATGCCATCATCCACCACATCCGGCACCGCGCAGACCGCGTCCAGCAGCACGCAGGACGCCTTGTTCGCCAGATGCCGGACGATGCCCGCCTTGATCCGCCCAAGCGCGGCGTCGTCAATGGCGGCCTGCGCATCCGGGGTGTCGGCCAGCAGCTTGCGCATGCTGCCGCGCTGATCGCAGGCCACGACCGTCATCAGCCCGTTATCGGCGCAGATCATCTGATAGCCGCGCCGTTCGAAGGTTGTCATCTGTGCTGTCATGTACAAGGATCCTTGGCGGTAAACGGGAACGGATTCCGGGCATCAGCCGGAACCATGGATGATAAGACGGGCAGGGATGCGGCGGATTTCCGGCTGGTCCGGGGGGGCTTGCCTGCCCAGGGCGATGCGTCGCGTCAGGATCGCCACCGCCTCGCGCGCGATGTCGGTGATGTTCTGTTCGACAGTGGTGATCGAGGGGTGCAGAAAGCGGGTCAGTACGTCATTGTCATGGCCCGCGATACAGAACCCGCCCGCCGTACCGGTGCCGAACAGCCCGAATTCATGCGCGGCCTTCACCGCCCCCAGGGCGATCCTGTCGCTTGCGCAAAGCACGGTCGCGCGGGTGTACCGGCCCGCCGCGAAGAAGTTTTTCATCGCCTCATAGCCGATTTTTTCGAACTGCCAGTCCTGAGTGAAATCCGACACGTCCAGCACTTCGGGCTTGCGGCCATGGGCGGCCATCGCGGCGCGGAAGGCGTCGATGCGTTCCTGTGCGTTCATGTTCACGGCGGGCAGAGGAAAGAACACCGGGTCGCGCCCCGAGCGGACAAGGTAATCGACGATCAGCCCGATGCTTTGGAAATTGTCATTGCCCACAAAATCGAAACTGCCGGCCGCGTCGGGAATGGCCGAATCGATCAGCACCATGGGCAATTGCAGGCTGGCGCGGCGAAACGCCTCGATATTGCTGCTGCGGCCAAGGGGCGAAATCAGGATGCCTTCGGCATTCATCGAGCGCAGGGCCTCGATCGCCGCCGTCTCGCGCCGGGAATCGTTGTGCGAGTTCTGCACCATCACCCGGAAATCAAGGGTCTCGGCGGCGGCCTCGATTTCGTCGATCAGGCCGGTCTGGAAGATGTCGTTCAGATGCGGGATGATCACGCCGATCAGGCCGGTGCGCTTGCGGTTGAGGTTCATCGCAAAGAAATTCGGGACGTAATCGACTGTGGCCAGCCGATCCTCGATCTTCTGGCGGGTGCGGGTGCGGACGCTGCCCGGATCCTGAAAATAACGCGACAGGGTGGGGCGCGAGACGTCGATCTCGCGGGACAGTTCCTCCATTGTGCGAATGGTCTTTTTTGTCATGGCCCTAACAGCTATTGCGTCCGGCCTTGCGCCCGTTCGGACAGCATGGCGACCTGTTCGACAAGGCTTTCCTCATAGCCCTGACGTTCGACAGGCCAAGGCCAGTTGCGTTGCAATTCCTGGCGGAAACCGGGGTTGTCGGCAAAGGGTCCGGTCATGCGGACAGGACCGCGCGCCCCGATGCCGCGCATGCCGGCAGCCGCATCCCGCGCGAGGATCCGGTCGATGTCACCGGCAAGCTCGGGACCGTCCGGGATGGCAGGACGACCCCGTTCCGCATCGACCAGACGGAACAGGCCCGAGGCCGGATCCTGCACGATGCGGCAGTCGCCGATGGGGCGACGGGGCGCGTCGGCGGGCATCCGGGCCAGCAGATCGGCGCGCGCCTTGCCGGCCATGAAGCGGTAATTCGGCACGATCCGGCCAAAGATGTCGAGGCTGGCCATTACGCCGGGGGCTTGCGTTTCAGGGATGGTTTCGGTCCCGATGGCGAAGGCGGTCAGCCATGTTCCGGTGGACATGACGACGCAGGGCCCGTTTTCGCCGTCATGAGGCACCAGCGCAAGGCTGCTGTCATGAGCACCGACAAGCACCTGTATCCCCTCGGGCAGGCCGAGACGGCGCGCAAGCTGCGGCAGCAGCGGCCCCGCCGGGCTGAAGGCGGGGGCAAGCGGCGGAAACAGGCCGCCAATAACTGCGGCCATTCCGGGGGTCGCGACGGGCGCGCGCCCCGGCAGTGACCAGACATCGCCATGCCCCGAGGCATAGCTGATTTCGCTGAACATCCGCCCGGTCAGGAGCCATGTCCAGTATTGCGGCCAGAACAGCGCGTGACGGACCGTCGCGAATGCGTCGGGAAACCGCGCCCTCAGCCAGTAAAGCTGCGCGCCGATATTCAGCCCTCCGGGCATGCGGGGCGTGCCGGTGAGCGAAAAGGGCGGGCGGATCAGATCGTATTCCGGCGCCGTTTCATCCGGCCCGGCATATTCGTAGTCCAGGACCGGCATCGCCAGCCCCGCGTCACCCAGCAGCGCGACCGTCGCGCCATGAGCGGTCACGAAGATGCCGTCAAAGCCGCCCTCGTCCCGGTGAAACGAGCCGAGCGAATCCAGCAGGAACGCCGCCTGCCTTGCCGTATCCAGATGCGGATAGGGCGGGCCGGGCAGCACCCGGTTTTCCATCCTGCGCGTTGCCAGTTCGCGCCCTGCGTCCAGATCGGCAAGAATCATCCGCGCGTTGGTCTTGCCAATGTCGAACACCGCGATCCGGCGCGGGCCGTTATTGTCAGGCGTTTCCATCGGCACCCCGGGCGTTCAGGCTTTGACGGTATTTCTCGGCGTCCCAGTTCAGCAGCCCGGCCGATTCCGCATTGGTGAAATGCCGGATCGTGCCGCCCCCCGTCGCAAGGAAACCGGCCAGCGTCAGGTGATAGCCGCGCAAAAGATCGGCGGTGCCGCGCATTGCATCGTCGCGGATCAGCACGCCGTGGCCGGGCACGATCACCACCGCGTCAAGGGGGCATGGCTGGCCCGCCAGCGCCTGCAGGCGGTCTGGCAGGTCGGGGGTGGCGGGCAGGACGGGGATCCGCGGGCCGAAGAACACCACGAAATCCGGCGCGATGGCAGAGTTACCCGCCAGCGCCAGCAGATCGTCATCGAAGGCCAGCGCATGCACGGCACCGACAGGGGCGGGGCCATAGCCGCTGCCGGTCAGCGGCTGCTCAGGCGGGATGAATGCGGCAGGGCGATCGGAAAGGCCGGGATCCAGACGCGCGCCGACCTCGTGGATCAGCCTTTCGGCGCGCATCATGCTGTCGGCGGCCACGATCAGGCCGTGATTGCCCAGAATGACGACCTCGGCCTGCGCGGCCTCCCGCGCCTTCAGCGCAAAGGTCAGCGGCACGCCCGGTTTGACATAGGGCTGCCAGATCCAGTTCAGCCCCGTCAGCCGTTCCGTCAGCCGGTCGCGCGCATCCGCCGCGACGGCATGGGCCAGCGTGGCGGTGCAATGGACATGCAGCACGTAATCGGCGTGAAACAGCGCGTGAAACGGCGTTTCCACCGACGCACGCATCGGTTCCGCGCCCTGCGCCCTGCCGGTGAGACGGGGAATGTCATCCTCGGTCAGCCGTCCCGAGGCCAGATCCGCACGCATCGACGCCAGATCCACGGGAACCATGATGCCACGCGTGTCAGCCTCGGACAACCACGTCCCCGACGCCTTGATCCACATGACCCCGTCGCCCGTCTTGACCGATGTATTTCCGCCCGCCGCCTGCACCAGCCGGATATCCCGCCCGATCCGGGCCGATCCGGACAGGAACCTGTCCCAATTCCGTCCCTCGGGACGGCGCAGCGGCGTCACCAGCATGTATAGCCCGCATCGGCAGACACGACCGCGCCGGTCATCAGGCTGGCCGCGTCCGAGGCCAGAAACAGCACGACCGAAGCGATTTCGTCCGGGCGTCCCAGCCGTGCCATCGGCGTCATGTCCAGCCAGATTTTCTGCATTTCGGGGATTTCTTTCAGTACACGGCTGACCAGCTCGGTCTCGATCACGGTCGGGGCGACGGCGTTGACGCGGACTCCGCGTCCGGCCCATTCGGCGGCCAGCGATTTTGTCAGGTGATGCACTGCCGCCTTGGAGGCGTTGTAAAAGCTTTGTTCCTGCGGCTTGTTCACGATGAAGCCGGACATGGACCCCATGTTCACGATGGCCCCGCGTCCGCGCGCCAGCATCCGGCTGCCGAAACTGCGAGAGCAGAAGAAAACGCCGTCCAGATTGACAGCCATGTGCCGCCGCCAGTGATCGTCGGTGCAGGTTTCCGCCGGGGTGTTCGACTGCACGATCCCGGCATTGTTGACCAGAATATCGACGCCGCCTTCGGCCTCAAGCGCCTGGGCCAGCGCGTCGATACAGGCGGAATCGGTCACGTCCAGAAAGCGCGCCTGCGCCTTGCGGCCCTGCGTGGCAAGGGCTGCGGCCTTTGCCTCGGCGGCGGCAAGGTCGAGATCGGCGATCACCACATGCGCGCCCGCCTCGGACAGGGCATCGGCGCAGGCAGCACCGATTCCCTGCGCGCCGCCAGTAATCACCGCCACGCGGCCCGTCAGGTCGAATTTCTGAAGATACATGGCCCCCTCCACTGTCTGCCGCATCCTGTTTGGCCATTATGCGGCATATTTCGTATCGCGCGTCAAAGTAAATTTTCGCTGCAACGCCGCAAAAACAGCCGAATTTCCTGTTCTTTCTGGTGAATTTCCGCTGGGTTGAGCAATTCATGACAATGCTGCGCAATTTTTTGTTTACGTGCGATACATTTGATGCAAGCCTTGCTGCGACTCGGGAAGGGGAATCGCGTCACCCGGCCAGCGCCGGATGACGGGACTGGAGGAATGATGTTGCCTTTGCAGGGAAAGGTGGCGCTTGTGACAGGCGCCAGCTCGGGGATTGGTCTGGCCACGGCGCGGCTTTTGGCCGAAGCCGGGGTCAGGGTGGCGCTTGTGGCGCGGTCCACCGACAAATTGCAGGCGGCTGCGGCCGCGATCGGGGCGAATGCGCTGGCCGTGACGGCGGATCTGGCCCGGCCCGGCGAGGTTGCGCGCGTGCTGGCCGAGGTCGAGGCGGGGCTTGGGCCCATCGATATTCTGATGGCCAATGCCGGGATCTATCTGGCGGGCGATGTGGTGGAAAATGACCCCGACGCCATCGACAGCGTTCTGGCGACGAATATCACCGCTGTGTTCCAGATGGTGCGTGCCATCCTGCCCGGCATGATCGCGCGGGGCGGCGGCGACATTCTGGTCACAAGCTCGGTCGCGGGGCATCAGATGATCCGGTGGGAACCGGTCTACAGCGCCACGAAACATGCCGTTCAGGCCTTCGTCCATTCGGTTCGTCAGCAGGTCGGCCCGCAGAATGTCCGCGTGTTGGCCGTCGCGCCCGGTATCGTGCTGAACGATCTGTGGGGGATCAGCGACCCGGCCGAAATCGACCGCAAGGCCGGGGCGGGCGAGGGGCTGCGGTCTGAAGATGTGGCCGAGGCCGCGCTGTTCATGCTGACGCGGCCGCGCCACGTGACCATTCGCGATCTGGTGATCCTGCCGCGCGCCCAGCAGATCTGACCGGCGGCGCGTCAGCCGGAACCACGACTGCCTCGCCGGAAAGGGCAGAGGCACAGAGTTTGCGTTGCCGGAACAGGCACCGCGTTTTCAGGGAGGAAAGTTCATGAATACATTCATCGCGTCCGCAGTATGCGTGGCGGCCCTTGGGTGGGGCGGCATCGCATCCGCGCAGGAAAAGATAGACATTACGCTGGTTCCGGGCCTGACCACGGACGCGTTTTACATCACCATGAATCGCGGCGCGCAGGCGGCGGCCGAGGCGCTGGGGATCACGGTCGATTTTCAGGGGGCCGAGGAATTCGACCCGGTGCTTCAGACCCCGGTTCTGGATGCGGTGATCGGTCGCCAGCCTGACGCGATCCTGATCGCTCCGACCGACAGCACCCAGATGATCGAACCGCTGCGGCGCGCGGCGCAGGCGGACATCCCGGTGATTACGGTCGATACCTTCATTGATGACGGCATGTATCAGGACGGTTCGGGCGACGGGGATTTCCCGCTGGCCTATATCGCGTCCGACAATACCGGCGGCGGGCGCATGGCCGCGCGCTATATGGCCGAGGCGATTGGCGGCAAGGGGCAGGTCTATGTCTCGAATGTGCGGCCGGGCATTTCCACGACCGACCAGCGCGAGGCAGGGTTCAAGGCCGAGATGGCCGAGAATTACCCCGATGTCGAGGTGCTTGAGACCCAGTATAACGAAAACGACGCCTCGTTGGCGGCCTCGCAGTTTCAGGCCGTGATGGCGCGCAATCCCGACATCGCGGGTGTGTTCGGCGCGAACCTGTTTTCCGCTCTTGGCGCGGGCAATGGTGTGGAAAGCGCGGGCAAGGCCGATTCCGTGACCGTGATCGCCTTTGACGCGCCGGCCAGCATCGTCAACAACATCTCGACCGGGCTGATCGATGCGGCCATTGCGCAGCACCCCGCCGAGATCGGCTATTTCGGCGTCATGGCGGCCTATGCGGCGCTGACCGGCCAGTCGATCCCGACCACCGTTGGCACGGGGTTCACGGTGATCACCGCCGAAAATGTCGATGATCCGGCCATCGCCAAGTTCATCTATTCCGAATGATGACGGCAAGCACAGGCAGCGAGAACGGGGCTTCATTCGTGAAGTCCCTGCTGAACGCCTGGTCATGGCTGTTTCTTGTCCTGATCCTCGGCTTTTTCGAGATCTACGCCCAGACCCAGACGGGCAACACCTTCCTGTTCCGGGTCTATAACCTGCAATCCATCTCGGTCGCGGCATCGCAGATCCTGCTGCTGTCGCTGGGGCTGACGCTGGTGATCGTGGCGGGGCATATCGATATGTCCATTGCCTTTACCACGGGCTTTTCCGCCGTCGCCATGGCGCTGGTCATCCGCTTTGCGGGTGCCGATGCGGGTTGGCTGGTCGTCATTCCGGCGATGGTCGCGGGGCTGGCGGCGGCGGCGGTCGTGGGGCTGATCAATGGCTGGCTGGTGGCGCAATTGAATGTGCCCAGCTTTATCGGCACGCTGGGAACATATGGCATCGCGCGGGGGGCGGCGCTGATCCTTGCGGGGGGCGCGACCGTGTCCATCCGCAGCGACGCGGCGCGGTCCTTTGGCAATGGCAGCATCATGGGCCTGCCCAATCCGCTGGTGATCGCGGCGCTGCTGGCGCTGGTCTGCCACTACATTCTGGCCCATACCCGGTTCGGCGCCCATACCTATGCGCTTGGGGCCAACCGCGCCTCGGTCGAGCGTGCGGGCGTGGATGTCAAGCGGCATCTGGTGATCCTGTTCCTGATCTCGGCTTTGACGGCGGGGATCGGCGGGCTGATCTATACCAGCCGCTTTTCGGCGGGTGCCGCCAATGCGGGCGAGCCGATCCTGCTGTACGCCGTCGCGGCGGTGTTCATCGGCGGGGCCTCTCTGACCGGGGGCCAGGGGACGATCATGGGAACCGTGATCGGTGCCTTCATCATCGCGGTGATTCAGTTCGGTCTGGTGTTCTGCGGCTTGCCACCCTATTGGCAATTCGTCGCCGTGGGCCTTGTCATCATCGTGGCGGTGCTGGTCGATCAGTCCAAGGACAGGATCGTGGGGGGCAGGTCATGAGCGTGCTTTTACAGGTCGAGGGGCTGAAAAAGCGGTTTGGCGGGAACGAGGCGGTCAAGGATGTCTCGTTTCAGGTGAATGCCGGGGAGTGCATCGTTCTGGCGGGCGACAACGGTGCCGGAAAATCGACCGTGATCAAGATGATCTCGGGCGTTTACCAGCCGACCGCCGGGAAGGTCCGCTTCAACGGTGACGTGCTGACCGGCAAATCGCCCGAGGCGGTGCGCGGCGCCGGGATCGAGACGATCTATCAGGATCTGGCGCTGGCCGACAATCTGGATCCGGGGCTGAACCTGTATCTGGGCCGCGAAAAGACGCGGCGCGTCCTTGGTCTGCCGTTTCTGGACCGCAAGGAGATGCGGGAAAACGCGGTCGAGGTGCTGAAGGGCCTGGGCATCACCGTCCCCGACCCGACCGCCCCCGTGCGCGAGATGTCGGGCGGACAGCGTCAGGCCATCGCCATTGCCCGCGCGATCCACTGGCAGGCCGGGCTGGTCATCATGGACGAGCCGACCGCCGCGCTTGGCGTGCCCGAACAGCGCGAGGTCATGGCCCTGATCGAACGGCTCAAGAAAAAGGGCGTGGGGATCATCCTGATCTCTCACAACCTGCCCGACATCTTTGCCGCCGCTGACCGGATCATCGTTCTGGCCCGAGGCGTCGTCGCGGGCGAGCGTCGCCCGTCCGAAACGAATGACGAAGAAATCGTCAGGATGATGATGGGCGCGACGCTGTGACGCCAATGGCGTTGCGGGCCGACCTTCGCTTTGATGCGTCTGCCTTTACCGTTGCAAGGGCCGGATACGGCCCTTGCTGTCAGTGGATGTCATGCAAGAGGCTCTGGGTCCGGCGGCACCAGTTTGCCGGGGTTCATGATATTGCAGGGATCCAGCGCGCGCTTGATCGCGCGCATCGCGGCAAGCTGGGTGCCCTGTTTCAGCGCGCGCATGACATCCAGCTTGCTTTGTCCGATGCCATGTTCCGCCGAAAAAGACCCGTCCAGCGCCTTCAATTCCGCAAAAATCGCCTGTTTCGCCCGGTCCAGCGGCAGTGCCGCGAAATCCTGCCCCGGTGCGGCGGTCAGCGTGTAATGCAGGTTGCCGTCGCCCAGATGGCCCACGGTCAGCGGCTGTATCCCCAACTGCGCCATGACCGGGTCCATGGCGGCCACGAATTGCGCCACGCTGGCCAGCGGTAAGGAAATGTCGGTGTGATAGGCGGGGCCGGCGCGGGTGATCGCCTCCAGCACGGATTCGCGCATGTGCCACAGATCGGCGCGCTGCTGATCGGATTGCGCGATCATCGCGTCAAGGACGATACCCTCCTCCATCAGTTCCCCCAGCACATCCAGCACCTGCGCCTGCAAGCGCGCGGTGCCATCATCGCCCGCCGCCGCATCGTCCCTGCGGCTTGAGGCGATTTCGACAAACAGGCCGGTCTCGGCCGGGTTGTCCAGCGGTTGCCGGATCTGCGGGAAAATGCGGCAAATCAGATCGACGGCGGGGCGGGGCATGTATTCGAACGCCTCGACCCCGCCGCCGGTCCGGTCCTGAAGGCGGTTCAGCACCTCGGGCGTGGCCGCAAGCGACGAGACCGACAGAAAACCCGTCGTGCGGACCAACGGCCTGGGCGACAGCCGGAACACGGCGGCAGTGATGATGCCAAGCGTACCCTCGGCCCCGATCAGCAGGTCTTTCAGGTCATAGCCGGTATTGTCCTTGCGCAGCCCCGTCAGCGCGTTGATGACCGAGCCGTCGGGCAGCACTGCCTCGATCCCAAGGCACAATTCGCGCGTGGTACCATAGCGCACCACGTTCGAGCCGCCCGCATTCGTGGACAGCGCCCCCCCGATCATGCAGCTTCCCTGCGCGCCGAAGGTCAGCGGAAAGACCAGCCCCTGTTCCCGCGCCGCGTTCTGCGCGGTTTCCAGCACGACCCCGGCCTCGGCCACCATGGTGCGGGCGGCGGGGTCCAGGCTGCGGATCGAGTTCATCCTCTTGGTCGAGATGACAAGGCTGGGCTGACCGGCCAGCGGTACACCGCCACCGCACAGCCCGGTGCACCCGCCCTGCGGCACGACCGCGATCCCCCGTTCCGCGCACAGCCTGACAAGTGCGGAAACCTCGGTTGCGGTGCGGGGCCGTGCTACGGCCAGCGGCGGCGCGCTGAATTGTCCGGTCCAGTCGGTGCCATAGGCCGCCAGATCGGAAGGGTCGGTCAGCACCTGCGCGTCCCCGGCAATCCGGCGGCAATCCTCGATGAAGGCGGCGGTATCTGTCAGATCGTCCGTGGGCTGCAAGCTGTCTCTCCTGTTCCGGTTTGTGCAAATCTACCATGTTGCATGGCAGGACACCTTGTCAAGAACCATGTAACATGGTAGTTTGATGCCCTGACCGGGATATTGCTTTCCTTCGCACGGGGCACGGAATGAAGCCTATCGCACCGCCGAAATCGCTGATGGAACTGACCGCCGAACGCATCCGCGATGCGATCATTCAGGGCGAGTTGGAACTGGGTTCCAAGGTGTCGGAACAAAAGCTGGCCGATATGCTGCAAATCAGCCGCTCGCCCGTGCGCGAGGCGCTGGCGCTGTTGCAGATCGAGGGGCTGATCAGGGTGCTGCCCAAGCGCGGTTCTTTCGTCTTTACGCCCGATGACAAGACGGTTGCCGATCTGTGCGAACACCGGAGCATTCTGGAATCCGCCTGCCTGGCCCTTGCCATTGCCCGCAACCCCGAGGCGCTGACCGGCAGGCTGCGGCAGGGCATCGACCAGATGCGGCGCGCCATCGCCCGCGACGACGTGGCAGGCTATTCCGCAGGTGACATGCGCTTTCACAAGGCCATCGTCGAATGCAGCGACAACCAGTCCATCGCCGGGGTCTATGACAGCACGCTTGGCCCGCTGATGGCGCTGCGTACCCATGTGTTCAGGACCGGGCGCAGCCATTTCGGCAGTTCGATGGCCGAACATGCCGCCCTGCTGGAGGCCTGCGAACAGCGCGATGCGGCCCGCGCGCAACAGATCATCGGCGACCATATCCGGCAGGTCGCCCGCTATTACCGCGAGACCGGCCCGGAAGGACAGCCAAAGAGGCTGACCCTGGTGGGCTGAGCGTCACCATTGAAAGGAAAAGACAGTGAAGAAATCGACAGCCGATATCATGGTGGATGCACTGGTTGAAAACGGCGTGGATACCGTTTTCGGCATCCCCGGCGCGCATACTTATGAACTGTCCGACGCGCTTGCCCGGCGCGCCAATGACATCCGTTTCATCCATACGCGGCACGAACAGGGGGCGGGATACATGGCCTATGGCTATGCCAGATCCAGCGGGCGGCCCGGAATCTTTACCGTGGTGCCCGGCCCCGGCGTGCTGAATGCAGGGGCGGCCATCTGTACCGCCTATGGGGGTAATGCGCCGGTGATGTGCCTGACCGGCAATATCATGGCCGATCTGATCGGGCAGGGGCGGGGGCAGTTGCACGAATTGCCGGACCAGTTGGCGACCCTGCGCGGGTTGACCAAACATGCCGACCGGATCAATCATCCTTCGCGTGCCGCCGACACCATGGCCTCTGCCTTTACCGAGATGCTGTCGGACCGCCAGCGCCCGGTCGCGATCGAAGTGCCGTGGGATGTGTTCGGCCAAAAGGCACCCGCGCCGGAACAGGCCCCCGCGCCGCGCCGCTGCGCGCCTCTGGACGACGAAGCCATCGAACAGGCCGCGCGGATGATCGCCGCCGCGCGCAACCCGATGATCATGGTCGGCGGCGGGGCACAGGACGCCGCGCCCGAGGTTCAGGCTCTGGCGCGGCGCATTCAGGCGCCGGTCGCGTCCTATCGCTCGGGCAAGGGGATCGTGCCCGATGACGACCCGCATGCGATGAACCTGATCGCGTCATATGACTATTTCCGCAAATGTGACCTGCTGATCGGCATCGGCAGCCGGTTGGAGCTGCAATATATGCGCTGGCAATGGCGGCCCAAGGGGCTGAAGGTCATCCGCATCGACATCGACCCGACCGAAATGGTCCGCCTGAAGCCGGATCTGGGCATTGTCGCAGATGCGGCACAGGCGACAGCGGCGCTGACCGGGCGTCTGTCGGGGCACAAGGCGGCCAGCCGCAGCGACGAATTTCAGGCGATCCGTGACAAGGCCCGCAAGGCGGCCGAGGTCGTGCAGCCGCAGATGTCATATCTGGACGCAATCCGCCGCGCCCTGCCGCGCGACGGGTTCTTTGTCGAAGAGGTCAGCCAAATGGGTTTTACCGCCCGCTTCGGTTTTCCGGTCTATGGGCCGCGCCAATATGTGAGCGGCGCCTATCAGGACAATCTGGGTTTCGGCTATGGCACCGCGCTGGGCGTCAAGGTCGCCAATCCCGACAAGGCGGTTGTCTCGGTCAATGGCGACGGAGGTTTCCTGTTCGGGGCGCAGGAAATGGCGACGGCGGTGCAGCATGGCATCGCGGTCGTGGCCGTGGTGTTCAACAACAGCGCCTTCGGCAATGTCCGCCGTGACCAGATGAATGTCTTTGACGGTCGCGTTCTGGGGGCCGATCTGCACAACCCGGATTTCGTGGCGATGGCGCGTGCCTTTGGCATGCAGGCGGAACTGGCCGAGACGCCCGAGGCCCTGGAAAATGCGCTGACGCGGGCTCTTGCCAGCAGAGCCCCCGCGCTGATCGAGGTGCCGGTGGAACGCGGCTCCGAGACCTCGCCCTGGCAATTCCTGCATCCGGCCCCGCACGACTAAGGTTGCGCGGGCGGGGCCGGGGCGGTGTTATTCGTCGTCGGCGACGGCAGCCCGCCGCGCCCGCCTGCGGCTCAGCCAGAGCGGTATCACGACGACCTGAACCGTCAGCAAGTACAGAACCCAGCTTTCAGTGGTGGACAGAAGGATGCCCCAATCCCCGCCGGAAATGGACAGGGCGCGGCGCAGGTTGTTCTCGAACAGGCTGCCAAGGACAAAGCCAAGGATCACCGGGGCCAGCGAAAAGTCCAGCTTGCGCAGTACCCAGCCGACAATCCCAAGCGCCGTGATCAGCAGCAGGTCGAACGGATTTCCGACGATCGTATAGATGCCGATGAACGCCAGAATCGCGATCAGCGGCGTCAGATAATGCTGCGGAATCGTCAGCAGCCGGGCGAACAGGCCGACCAGCGGCAGGTTGATCAGCAGCAGCGCGATATTGCCGATATACATCGAGGCGATCAGACCCCAGGCGATTTCGGGTTTCTGCTGGAACAACAGCGGCCCCGGCGTGATGTTGAACATCAACAGCGCGCCCAGCAGGATGGCCGTAGTGCCCGACCCGGGAATCCCCAGCGTCAGCATCGGCACCATCGCGCCCCCGGCGGATGCGTTATTCGCCGTTTCGGGCGCGGCCAACCCGCGCGGGTCGCCATGCCCGAACATCTTGTCATCGGGGGCCGCGATGCGCTTTTCCATGCCATAGGTCACAGCCGAGGCGACCGAGGCCCCGGTGCCCGGCAGCACGCCGACGATAAAGCCGACCAGCGAACAGCGAACCAGCGTCCATTTCGTCGCGGCAATGTCAGCCCACCGCACGAAACTGCGGTCAACGGGAATGGCGCGCAGCGCGCCACGGGCCTGGCTTTCGACCAGATGGAACAGCTCGGCCATGCCGAACAGGCCGATCACGACGATCAGGAAATCGATCCCGGCCAGCAGGTCGGGAATGCCGAAAGTATAGCGGTTGACCCCGGTGTTGGCATCCACGCCCACCGTCGCCAGCATCAGCCCCAGCAGCGCCGCCACCAGCGTCTTGACCGGGTTCGACCCGACCAGCGAGGCCAGCGTCGCAAAAGCAAAGACCATCAGCGCGACGTAATCCGAGGGCTGAAAGCCGACGCCAAACTCGGCCAGAATCGGACCGAACAGCGACATCAACACGACCGCGACCGTCCCACCGATGAACGAGGCGACGGCCGACAGCGACAGCGCGCGCCCGGCCTCGCCCTTCATGGCCATGGGGTGTCCGTCCAGCGTTGTGATCACCGCGCCTGCATCGCCGGGCACGTTCAGCAGGATCGACGAAATCCGTCCGCCATATTCCGCGCCATAATAGATGCCAGCCAGCAGGATCAGCGCCGATTCCGGCGGCAGCCCCAGTGAATAGGCAATGGGCAGCAGGATCGCGACCCCGTTGATCGGCCCGATCCCCGGCAGGGCACCGATCAGCGTTCCAAAGAAGCAGCCCGCGATGACCAGCAGCAGGTTGACCGGCGACAGCGCCACCGAGAAACCCGTGGCAAGCCCGTTAAGAACTTCACTCATCGGTTTCCCTCCTAGAACGATGGCAGCGGGCCGGCTGGCAGGTTCAGATCCAGCAGCCCGACGCACAGCAGATAACCGCCAACCCCCATACCCGCGCCAAAGATCAGCGCCTGAAGCCAGCTTGCGCCCAGCATCCGCGAGAACAGCGCCGCGAACAGCAGGGTGGACAGGATGAAGCCAAACGGCTCGTACAGTTCGGCATAGGCGATCAGCATCACGACAGTCAGGCCCAGTCGTAGCGCCGAGGCCTTTTCAAGGTCAAAGCGGTCGATATCGGGCCGCCACAGCAGCGCGATCAGGCAGGGCACCATCAGCCCCGCCATCAGTTGAGGCCAGCTTTCGGGGCCAAGCGGGTCGTATTGAAAGGGCGCGCGGATGACGAACACGGCCAGATAGCCATAGATCAGCGTCACCACCAGCAGGACGCCCGCGAAGATGCGGTCGGACATCAGAGTCTCCGTTCGGGAACAGGCGTGGAAAGGGGCCGGCGCGACCGGCCCCTTTCCTGTGGATTACTGACTGATCAGTCCGGCATCGACGGCCAGACCGCGCAGACGCTCGATCCGGGAATGAACCTCGGCATCGAAGGCCTCGCCCGACAGTTCCATCGGGAACAGACCCTTTTCAGCCTGCACCTTCTGGAAGGCCGGATCCTTGTGCGCGGAGGCAAAGATTTCGGACCATTTGGCGTAATCCTCGTCCGAGACGTTCTTGCCGACATAAAAGCCGCGCATGATCGGCCATACGACGTCATAACCCTGTTCCTTTGCGGTCGGAACATCGGCAAAGGGCGCGGGCAGGCGTTCATCCGACATTGCCGCCAGAATCCGGACCGAGCCGTCAAGATGCGCGGACATCTCGGCCATGTCGCCGGTATAGACCTGAATCGCGCCACCCAGCAGACCGGCCATCGATTCTCCGCCCCCGTCAAAGGCGACATAGCGCATCTTTTTCGGATCGGCGCCGGCGGCCTGCGCAATCAGCGCGGCCTTCATCCAGTCCTGTGAACCGACGGTGCCGCCGGCACCGATGACCATGCCGGCCGGATCCTCCTGCAGCGTCTTGACCAGATCCTCCAGCGTCTGGAACGGGCTGTCGGCCCTGACGATGACCGCGCCGTAGTCGGTGCCCGCCGCGCCGACCCAGCGAACATCGTCAACCGTGTAATTGCCGAACTTGCCCACCACCAGATTCAGCAGCGACCCGGTCGAAAAGGCGATGATCGCATTCGCGTCGTCGGTGCGGGTGGTGTTGAAGGCGTTGAAGGCCACCGCGCCGATACCGCCCGGCATGAAGGTCACCTTCATGGTGGCGGGCAATTCGTTCTCAAGCCCGATCTGTGCCACGCGGCAGGTCAGGTCGAAACCGCCGCCGGGCTGCGCGGGTGCCACGCATTCGGGTTTGGTAATCTCTGCGCCCGCCATGCCGACCATTGCGAAAAGCGTCATGCCTGCCAGAATTGTCCTGGTTTTCATCATTCGGATTTTCCTCCCTTTCGTGATTTGATTAAACCCGGTCATGAGACCGGTGGAAAGACCCGACCTAGCCCGAATTATGCATGAGGAGTTGGTGAGACTGGCTTAACTACTTGAAGAGCTGTAGTTTTATGGTTCCTACACCCAAAGCCGCAGTTCTTCAGGATGCCGAGCCTCACCATGGATGTTTCTACACCCTCTCGTCTGTGTTTGTCACCGGTCAATGGCAAGCAGGTCCTGCTCGGATTTGAGGGTGCCAACATGAGTTCCGACGCTGGGCTGATGCTGTTG
>NZ_JBKEBL010000246.1:0-10455 GCF_047973135.1 Paracoccus sp. (in: a-proteobacteria) | reverse complement strand
GGTCATCGCCGGGCTGTACACCGCGCCGCCTGCGCAGGGGCCCATGATGACGCTGATCTGCGGGATCACGCCCGAGGCCATGATGTTGCGCTGGAACACCTCGGCATAGCCGGCAAGGCTGGCCACGCCTTCCTGAATCCGCGCCCCGCCCGAATCGTTCAGCCCGATCACCGGTGCGCCGTTCTGCATCGCCATGTCCATGATCTTGCAGATTTTCTGTGCGTGGGTTTCCGACAGTGACCCGCCGAACACGGTAAAGTCCTGGCTGAACACATAGACCATGCGGCCGTTGATCGTGCCCCAGCCGGTGACGACGCCATCGCCATAGGGACGGTCTTTCTCCATCCCGAAATCGGTGCTGCGATGGGCGACGAACATATCAAATTCTTCAAAGCTGCCCTCGTCCAGCAGCAGCTCGATCCGTTCGCGGGCGGTCAGCTTGCCGCGGGCGTGCTGCGCGTCGATGCGGCGCTGGCCTCCGCCAAGGCGGGCTTCGTCGCGGCGACGCTCCAGTTCGTGCAGAATGTCCTTCATCGCGGAACCTCCCGGTAAATTTGCGGCAAATTAGCTTGAGTTGCAGCGTGGCGAAAGGAATAAACGGAAAATTTGCAAAATATGCGGCCGCAGACAAAAGGAAAATGCAAAATTGCTAATGCGGCCGAGACAGCCTGCGAATGACCCGTGCTGACCTCGGCGACTGCATCAAGCCTCTGGCTTGCGGGCCGGGCCATCAGGGGCAAGGCCAAAGGGCGGCTTTGTCCCGCACAGCCGGTCTGGCGGAACGGTTATTTGTCAATGGCGTTGGTATCACGCCTGCGCAAGCGGCCTTGACGCGGGCCGGGGCTTGAAGGACATCGGGGAAATGGGACTTCAGATTGATATCGCGGCCATCGTGGCCAATTGGAGGGCGCTTGCCGCCCGTGCGCCATCGGCCCGCGCGGCGGCGGTGGTCAAGGCAGACGCCTACGGGTTGGGCGCAGCGCGGGTCGCCCCCGCGCTGTATGAGGCGGGGGCGCGTGATTTTTTCGTGGCGCTGGCATCCGAGGGGCAGGCGATTCGGCCTCATCTGCCCGCCGACGCGCGCATCAGCGTGCTGTCGGGGCATATGGAGGGGGCAGAACTGTCCGGCCTTGTTCCGGTGCTGAACAGCCCCGAACAGTTCTTTCGCGACCGGGTGATGCGGCCCGGCGCGCCCTTTGCCATCCAGCTTGACACCGGCATGAACCGGCTGGGAATGGAGCCTGCCGAATGGGACGCCATCCGCGCCGAGGTTCTGGCCGCCGGTCCTGCCTTCATCATGTCGCATCTGGCCTGCGCCGACGAACCGGCGCATCCCGCCAATGCCGCCCAACTGGCAGAGTTCCGCCGGATGACCGAGGATTGCGGCGTGCCGCGTTCCCTTGCGGCGACCGGCGGGATTTTGCTGGGTCCGGATTACCACTTTGATCTGGTGCGTCCCGGAGTCGGGCTGTATGGCGGGCTGCCCTTCGCGGGCGCGCGGCAGGTGGTGCGACTGTCGCTGCCGGTGATCCAGATCCGGCGGGTCAACCCCGGCGAATTCGTGGGCTACAGCGCCACCTGGACCGCCGACGCGCCGCGTGTGATCGCGACGGTCGCGGCGGGCTATGCCGACGGAATCCTGCGGTCGCTGTCCTCAAGCGGCGCGTGCCTTTACGCCAGCGGCGCGGCCTGTCCCATCGTCGGGCGGGTGTCGATGGATCTGATCACGGCGGATGTGACCGATCTGGGCGATGTGCCCGAAGCGCTGGATCTGATCTGCCCGGCGCAGCCCATAGACCGGCTGGCGGATCTGGCGGGCACCATCGGGTATGAGGTGCTGACCTCGCTTGGTCATCGCTATCAGCGGACCTGGCTGTGACGCCCATCCGGCTGATCGGACGCGCGGCCCTGCGGATATTGCGCGGAATCGGCGCGGTGACGCTGTTCACATTGCGCGGGCTGTTCAGTCTGCGCCCCTTCCATACCCGTGCCTTTGCCGCGCAACTGATGCAGGTCGGCTGGCTGTCCCTGCCGGTGGTGGGGCTGACGGCGCTGTTCACCGGCGCGGCGCTGGCGCTGCAAATCCATTCGGGCGGCGCGCGGTTTCAGGCCAGCGACGTGGTTCCCGCTATTGTCGCCATCGGCATGGTGCGCGAGCTTGGCCCCGTTCTTGGCGGGCTGATGGTCGCGGCACGCGTCGCCAGTTCCATCGCGGCCGAGGTCGGCACGATGAAAGTCACCGAACAGATCGACGCGCTGGTCACGCTGTCCACTGATCCGGTGCGCTGGCTGGTCACGCCGCGCCTGTGGGCGGGGGTGCTGACCGTGCCGGTGCTGGTCGGTGTGGGTGACATCATCGGCATCATGGGCGGCTGGATCGTGGGCACGCAATCGCTTGGCTTCAACTCGACTGCCTATCTGTCCAATAGCTGGGCCTATCTGGAAAGCTGGGACGTGGTGTCGGGGCTGCTGAAGGGCGCGGGTTTCGGGCTGATCGTCACGGTCAGCGGATGCTGGTTCGGCATGCATTCGGGACGCGGGGCCGAGGGCGTGGGACGGGCCACGAAATCGGCCGTGGTCGCCGCCGCCGTGGCCATTCTGGCCGCGAATTTCGTACTGACCGGGGTGTTCTTCCGATGATCGACATGCGCGGCCTGCACAAGTCCTTTGGCTCCAAGCGCGTGCTTGCGGGGGTTGATCTGTCGGTTGCGGCGGGCGAAAGCCTGTGTGTCATTGGCCAGTCGGGAACCGGGAAATCGGTGCTGCTGAAATGTATTCTGGGGCTGGAAACGGCGGATGCGGGGCAAGTGCTGTGGCAGGGCCGCCCGCTGGACCGACGCACGCTGCCCGATTTCCTGCGCCATTTCGGGATGCTGTTTCAGGGCGCGGCGCTGTTTGACAGCCTGAGGGTCTGGCAGAACGTTGCCTTTCGCCTGCGTCAGCGGATGCCCGACGCCCGCGCCCGCGCCATCGCAATCGACAAGATGGCCCGAGTCGGCCTTGGTCCCGAAACCGCCGATCTGATGCCCGCCGAATTGTCGGGCGGCATGGCCAAGCGGGCCGGGCTGGCCCGCGCCATCGCCGACGATCCGCAGGTGATTTTCTTTGACGAGCCGACGACCGGCCTCGATCCGATCCGGGCGCGCCGCATCAACGGCCTGATCCGCGGGATCGTCCGCGAGACGGGCGCGACCGCCATCACCATCACGCATGACATGGATTCGGTTCGCGCCATCGGCGATCGTGTGGCGCTGTTGCAGGATGGCATGATCGCGTGGGACGGGCCGGTCGCGGGAATGGATCACGCCCCGGCCATGGCCGGTTTTCTGGGCGATGAGGTGGCGGGTTAGGTGAAAACTGCCCGCAAACTGCGCGGGAAATGGCTGAAAACGGTTCGAAAGCTGCAAACTGTCGTCATTCTGCCATAGAAACCCTCAACATGATCTTGTGCGAATCCCCCCGGATCGCCACCATAAGGACAGATGCCTGAGCAGGAGAAAGATTTGGGCCTTACGACAACGCCCCCGGAAGAGGTTTTGCTGGAATTTCCCGACAATCGTTTGCTGATCGATCTGGGCGGTGCCAATAACCGCCACTTTGCCCGCATCGAAGAGGCGCTTGGCATCCACATCCTGCAACGCGGCAATCAGTTCGCTGTTATCGGTACACCCGAGGCGCAGGCCGAGGCGGCGCAATTGCTGCGTGGTCTCTATGCCCGTCTTGAACAGGGCCGTACGGTCGAAATGGCCGATATCGAGGCCGCGCTGCGGATGGGGATCAACGGCGGTGCCGAGATGTCTCCGACCGAGCAACTGGAAATGTTCGCCGCCGGAAATTACGAATTGCGGACCCGCAAGAAATCGGTCGAGCCGCGCACCGACGCGCAAAAGGCCTATGTCCGCGCGTTGTTCGAACACGAGCTGGCCTTCGGCATCGGCCCGGCGGGCACCGGCAAGACCTATCTGGCGGTGGCCGTGGGCGTGACCATGCTGATCGGCGGACAGGTGGACCGGATCATCCTGTCGCGCCCGGCTGTCGAGGCGGGCGAACGTCTTGGCTTTCTGCCCGGCGACATGAAGGAAAAGGTCGATCCCTACATGCAGCCGCTTTATGACGCGCTGAACGACTTTCTTCCCTCGAAACAGATGGGCAAGCTGATCGAGGAAAAGCGCATCGAGATCGCGCCGCTGGCCTTCATGCGCGGGCGCACGCTGGCCAATGCCTTTGTCGTGCTGGACGAGGCGCAGAATGCCACGCAGATGCAGATGAAGATGTTCCTGACCCGTCTGGGCGAGGGGTCGCGCATGGTCATCACCGGCGACCGCAGCCAGATCGACCTGCCGCGTGGCATGGCCTCGGGGCTGGTCGATGCCGAACGGATTCTGGCCGGGGTCAGGGGCATCAGTTTCAGCTATTTCACCGCGAAGGACGTGGTCCGGCACCCGCTGGTCGCCCGGATCATCGAGGCCTACGACGCCGAGGACGCTGCCGCGCTGGCCCGTGGCGACAACGAGACGCGGGGGCAATACGTCCCGCGCCGGGCGATGCGTGGCGATGCCTGACGAGATTGCAGCCGATTGCGTCATCGAGGATGACCGATGGGATGAGGCCGGGCTTGAGGCTGTGGCCGAAACCGCCGTCTCCGCTGCGCTGCGCTGGCATGGCATCGGCGGCGAGGTGGTGGTGCTGGGTTGTGACGATACGCGGATTGCGGCGCTGAATGCCGGGTTCCGGGGCAAGCCGCAGGCGACGAATGTGCTGTCCTGGCCCTCGGTCGAGCATCGGCCCCATGCGCCCGGTGCCCGCCCCGACCTGCCCGGAACGGATGAACTGGGCGATATCGCCATCGCCTTCGACACCTGCAACGCCGAGGCGCAGGCGCAGGGCAAGCCCTTTGCCGACCATGTCACCCATCTGTTGATCCATGCAACCCTGCATCTTTTGGGTTATGATCATGAAAACGACGCCGATGCTGAAACCATGGAAGCGGCCGAGCGTGCGATCCTGCACGGTCTGGGCATTCCTGATCCCTACAAAGAGAAAGCCTGATGAATTCCGAATCCCGATTACCCTTGCACCCGCTTGGTGACGAACCGGCCTCGGTGGCCGACGGAGTCGGAGGCGAAGGACGCGAATTGCCGGCGGCGCGCAGGTTCTTCAGCCGTTTTTTCGAGGCGCTGTCCGGAACGGATGACGAGGACAAGGCCCCCGAGGCCGACCGCCCCCCCGCCCAACCCGTGCCCGGCATGGTCAATCTGCGGCGGATGCGGGTCGATGACGTGGCTGTGCCCAAGGCCGAAATCATCGCCGCGCCCGTCACCGTTTCGCTGGATGATCTGGTCGAGATGTTCCGCGAACATGGCGTGTCGCGGATCCCCGTCTTTCGCGGCACGCTGGACAGCCCCATCGGGTTGATCCATCTGAAGGATCTGGCGCTGAAACACGGCTTTGGCAAGGGCGGCAAGTTCACCCTGCGCCCGATGCTGCGCCCGTTGCTTTACGTGCCGCCCTCGATGCCTATCGGCGTGCTGTTGCAGCAGATGCGGCAAAAACGCACGCATATGGCGCTGGTCATCGACGAATATGGCGGCGTGGACGGGCTGGTCACGATCGAGGATCTGATCGAACAGGTGATCGGCCAGATCGAGGATGAACATGACGAGGTCGAGGGCGGGCTGTGGGTATCCGAACAGCCGGGCCAGTGGCTGATCCAGGCCCGCGCGCCCCTTGCCGAGGTCGAGGTGGAAACCGGGCTGCGCCTCGCGCGCGAGGATGAAGACGAGGAAATCGACACGATTGGCGGGTTGATTTTCATGCTGGCCGGTCGCGTTCCCCTGCGCGGCGAGGTGATCGTTCTGGATTCCGGCGCGGAATTTGAAATCGTCGATGCCGATCCCCGCAGCATCAAGCGTGTGCGCCTGCGTTTGCCGGGCGTCGCGCCCTCGCCCCCCCCGACCGAGCCGCGAGAGGCCGAAGGCTGAACCGGCACAGCACGCGGGCTTTCGGGGCAAAGCCGCCCGCCGGCATCCTGTGGCCCATCCTATTCTCTTCCGCCGTGGCGGGGCCAGTTCCCCGGTTCAGTCCGATCGCAGTTTTCGCTGATGCCCCCCGATGGCCGACATCAGATGTACCCCTGCCGTCATCGCCAGCGCCGCCGCCAGCCAGATCCAGCCGCCACCCAGTGCCAGAACGGCGGCCAGCATCAGCACGGTCCGCCCGATCAGCGGCACCGGCGCGAACAGGTATCCGGTAAAAGCCGCCGACAGCAGCAGCGTCGTCACCACGCATTTCAGCATCGCAAAGGCGACGGTGGCAGGTTCGCCCATCAGCAAAACCTCGGGGCGCAGCACGAACAGGAAGGGCAACACATATTTGATTGCGGCAAAGCGCATCGTCTGTACCGCCGTCGGTAGCATCGGCGCACCTGCGATGCCCGCCGCCACAAAGACCGCCGCACAGACAGGGGGCGTGATCGCCGACAGCGTGGCAAAGAAGAAAATGAACATATGGGCCGAAATTTCGGGCACGCCCAGCTTGATGAAGGCGGTCAGGATCACCGAACTGGCCAGCACATAGGCGGCGGTGGTCGGCATGCCCATGCCGATCACCATGATCACCGCGCCGCTGAGAAGAAGCGCGGCGAACAGGTTGTCATTGGCCAGCGACATCACCGTATCGCCAAACTTGATGCCAAGGCCCACGACCCCGATCACCCCGATCAGCACCCCGGCAGCAGCGCACAGCGTTCCCAGCATCGCCAGCGGTCCGGCGGCATCGTCAAACACGCCCAGCAGGTCGCGGCCCCTTGCCCTGAGGTCGCGCATGCTGCGGGCCGGGGCCAGATGCAGCGCGGCCAGCGTCGTACAGGCCGCCAGAATGGCGATCGCCGCCGGATAGCCCACAGCCAGCACCGCCACCAGAATCGTGATGGGCAGGAAAATCGGCGCATAGACGTCGAAACGCTGCACTTCGTCGCGATCCGGGATTTCGTCGGGCGGCAGCGCGCCGATACCGTGGCGCAGCGATTCCAGATGGACCGATGCCAGCACGCCCAGAAAGAACAGGGCCGCCGGAAAGGCTGCGACCAGCATCATGTGGCCGACCGGGATGCCCAGAAACTCGGCCATCAGGAACAGCCCTGCGCCCATCATCGGCGGTGTGATCTGCCCGCCGGACGAGGCGGTGGCCTCGATAGCGCCGGCGACGGCAGGGCGATAGCCGAGGCGTTTCATCATCGGAATGGTCAGTGTGCCGGTCATCGCCACATTCGTCACCGACGACCCCGAGACCGAGCCGACAAAAGCCGAGGCGATCACCGCGATTTTGGCGGCGCCGCCGCGCATGCCGCCACCCAGATAACAGGCAAGCCGGATCATTCTTTCGCCCGTTCCCGTGACCATCATCAGCGACGAGAACAGGATGAACAGCACCAGAAGCGAGGCGAAGATGTCGAAAATCTGTCCCCAGAGCCCGTCGGTCGAAAAATAGAGCAGGCTCATCAGCGTCTCGTGCGAGACCCCGCCATGCCCCAGCCGCCCCGGCAGCGCGTCGCCCCACAGCGCATAGGCGGCAAAGATGGCTACCAGAACGCCAAAAGCCCGGCCAACCGTCCGGCGCGACAGCTCCAGCACCACAAGGATCAGCCCAAGCCCCAGCAGGTTGCCCGCTGGCCGCAGGGCGTATTGGTCGAACATGATGTCCCAGTAATTGACCGCGACATAGGCGCAGCCCGCAAGGCCGATCAGCAGCAGGGCCCCGTCCCACAGCCGCGCGACCGGTCCCGGTCTTTTGCCTCCCGCCGGATGGCAAAGGATCGCCAGCACGATCACGGCGGACAGCACGATGGCGCGGAACTGGATATTGGGCAATTGTCCGAACAGCGTGCCGTGGATGACAAATCCCAGCAGCCCGGCCACCACCAGACGTTTGACGGTCGATGCCATTCCGGCCTCCGTAAGCTGCCTGTCGTGTTACTTCATTTCCGGAGGGACCAGCGCGTCAGGCACGTCATAGCCCTGCTCGCGGAAAAAGCGCACGGCCCCGGCATGCAGCGGTGCATCCGCCACCTCCAGCGTTTGCCGGATGATGTCCACCCCGTTCAGGTATTTCAGCGCCAGCCGTTGTTCCTCCAGCCCGCTGACCATGCCCCTGACGATCTCGTACCCGGTCTGTTCGGGCAGATCCCTTGTGGTGACAAAGCCGATCCAGATCGAATGCACGAAATAGGGCTGATCGTTGCGGGCCGTGTCCGCAGGCATTTCGGTAAAGGAAATCCACGGGATCGCGGCCTTGATCGCCTGCATCTGGGCCTGATCATAGCCGACGCCCTTCAGCGGCGTGGTCAGGTTCAGTTCGGCCGAGGCCGCATCCAGCGCCAGCGCCGTCGTCGCCTTCATCTGCCCGTCGCAACGCCCGCTTTTGATTGCATTGATCGCATCGCCGGAATCCGACATGTAGAGGTCGGGCTTGATGTCCAGCACCTTCAGGATGTTCAGCATCGTCTTTTGCCCGGACGATCCGTTCATGCCGGGGTGAAAGCAATGCCCGGCAAAGCCCGAAATGCCTGTGATGCCCGATTTTTCCGTGGCCATCATGTTCTGGATGGCAGGAATGCTCCACCACAGGGTGCGAAACCCGTCATAGCCTCTGGCCTCGGCATCCGAAATCAGATCCGGCGACAGCGAGGCGAAGTCCAGCTCGCCCCGTTGCAGCAGCACGCCGTTCTTGGCCAGCCCGCCGCTGGACACGACGGTGACGTTCAGATCCGGAGCATCGGCGGAAATCGCGTTGGCAATGGCCGTGTAATAGGGAAAGAAGGCCGATGTGTTGGTCGATCCGCCCATATTAAGCTGCGTTTCGGCCAAGGCGATGCCCGTGCCCGACAGGGCGAACGCCCCTGCGGCGAGAATGGCTTTGACTGACATGGCTCCTCCCTCCAGTCATGATGTTCTTGATTGCCTTGCAGTGTCAGGGTTTTCATCCATAATGGAAATCGCTTGTTTGGATGGAATGATCGGAAATGGCGATTGATCTGTCGTCACGGCACCTGCGCTGCTTTCTTGCAGTGGCCGGGATCCTGAATTTTACCCGCGCGGCACAGCGGCTGAACGTGTCGCAGCCTGCGCTCAGCGCCACGATCAGCCAGCTTGAAGGGTTGATCGGCGGGCAGTTGTTCGACCGCAACGGGCGCAAGGTGTTCCTGACCCCGTTGGGCGAGGCATTTGCCGAACGTGCGGGGCGGCTGCTGGCCGATCTGGACGACTCGGTTGGTTTGCTGCGCGATCAGGTCGAGTTGCGGACGGGCCGGATCAATTTCGCCTGCATCCCCTCGGCGGCGCACAGCCTGTTGTCGCCGGTCATCGCGCGGTTTTCGCGCAGCCACCAGAATATCCGCATCGTTGTGCAGGATGTGCTGAACACGGCAGTGATCGACAAGGTGCAAAGCGGGGTGGTCGATTTCGGGCTGGCGATCCCGATGGGTCCGATGCCCGAGCTGGACCAGTACGAGCTGTGGGACGATCCGCTGGTCGTGGCTCTGCCGCGCGATCACCCGCTGACCGCCAAGGCCGAGATAAACTGGTCCGACCTCGCGGGCGAAGAGATCATTCAGGTCTCGCCCAGTTCCATGACCCGTCAGCTTGCCGATGCCAACATGCCCGCAGGCAGTCTGGCCGGACATCACTTCGAGACCCAGATCGGCACCACCGCCCTGTCGCTGGTTGCCGAAGGGGTGGGGATTTCGGTTCTTGCCCAGCTAAGCACGGCGGGCTTTGCCGAGCCTGATCGCGTGGTGATCAGGCGCTTTGCCGGTCCGCAGATCTGCCGCAAGATCTGCCTGCTGCGCCGCCATGGCCGCAGCCTGTCCCCCGCAGCGGAGGCGATGTACGGCCTGTTCCGCAGCTCGTTCTGAAGGGACCGCCCGGCAAGCGCTATCCGTTTGTCTTACCCGCGACAGTCACGGCACCTCGATCTTGCCGACCAGCGGGACGTCGTCTTGCTGGCTGACGGTGTGGCGTTCGATCATGCGGTGAACGACCGGATTTCCGTCGCCCTGATGCAGTTCGCGCAGGGCGATGGTGATTTCGGCATCCGATTTCGTGCGGCGCAGGTTGTGGCGCACATATTCGTCCCAGGTGGCGATGTGATAGCTTTCCGACCACAGGTCGGGATGTTCCAGATCGCGCAGCAGGGCCCAGTTTCGTGCCCCGTCGCGGCGGCGGACATTGCGACGCAGGCGCATCAGGCGCAGAAATTCCGGCACATCCTCTTGCCGGATCCGGTAATCGACCATCACCATGATCGGCCCCGACCGGCCACGCAGATCCAGCCGCAACGCCGGTTCGCGAAAGCGGTTGGCCGGGTCCAGATCGACCTGCCCGAATTCCGGCATCTTGAACCAATAGCCGACGACCGCGCCCGCCAGCAGCACGCCCCCTGCCGTTGTCAGCGCCTGCC
>NZ_JBKEBL010000068.1:0-45045 GCF_047973135.1 Paracoccus sp. (in: a-proteobacteria) | reverse complement strand
CGCGTCGCGTTCGAATAGGGGCAGCGTTCATGCGCGCCCTTCACCACCGCCTCGGCCTGCGCCCGGTCCATACCGGGCAATGACACCCGCAATTCGGTTTCAAGGGCATAAGCCTCGCCCGCGCGACCGGTTCCGACAATGGCGGTGATGCTGGCATCTTCGGGCAGCGCCACCTTGGTCAGCCGCCCCACAAGCTTGGTCGCGCTAAGAAAGCAGGCCGCATAGCCCATGGCGAAAAGCTGTTCGGGATTGGTCCCCGCCCCGCCCGGCCCGCCAAGTTCACTGGGGATGCTCAGATCAACCGACAGCCGCCCGTCGCCGGTTTCGCCCTTGCCGTCACGCCCGCCCCAGACCCGTGCCTCGGCGGTATAGAGAACCTTTTCCGGTTTGATCATCTTCACACTCCGTTATCAGGTGTTGAAAAAATGTTGTGGAAATCCTGCTGCGCCTGCCCCCGAGGCGTGGCAAAGGAAGGCCCGCGGCTTGGGCCAAGCTGGTCGATCTTGCGCAACTGCGCCCACATCTCGGCGGATTTCAGCGCCACCGAGGCACAATTGACGACCGGAGCATGACCGACGGTCATGCCCGGAAACTCGGCCACGAACAGCCCCGGCAGCACGCCGCCCGTCAGGATCACATCCGCCCCTGCCCCGACCAGCCGGTCCGCCGCCCCGTGCAGCCTGTCCAGCAGGGCCTTTCTGGCCCCGGTATCGCCCGCAAAGCTGGCGTTAAATTCCTGCGGATCGCTTTCGACGGTTTCTACCCCGACCAGCCGGTGCCCCATCCCATAGCGGTCTGCCTGCTCGTGATGCCAGAGCGTAAATTCTGGCGACAGCGTCACGATCCCCATGCGCCGTCCCAGTGTCGAGCCGGCCAGCATCGTCGCCTCTCCGGTGCCGATCACCGGAATATCAAGAACCGAGCGCAGCTCGTACAGGCCGGGATCCTGAAAATGGCCCATCACATAGGCATCGCAGGTACCCGGCGGGATCTGCAATGCCCGGCGGATGGCCTGCGCCGCACAGCGAAATTCGGCCAGCCGCCCGAAATCCCGGTCCGGTGGACTCATGCCCTCGACCACGACTTCGGTGCCCTCGGCGGCGATCCCGTTCAGATAACCCGTCAGCCGTTTCAGGTAGTCCGCCCCGATATCCCGGTCCACGAAACTCTGCCAGAAGATCCGCATCAAGCCTTGCTCCCGTTCGCCGCACCTGTCCCGCCATGCGGCGGCTGGTTGCGGCCAGACGATTTAATGCTTTGTCACGAACAGGTTAGCCCCGCCGATCCTTCAATCCCAGAATATAGTTTAGATATAAAATATACCCCGGTCAAGCCGGACGGCGTGGACGGGACTGGCTTACCATGGCGGGCTTCTGTCCACGCCAGCGAAAAGCTTGGCAATCCCGAACCGGGATAAGTGATTATCGTCAGCATAAAGCGCGACCCCAAGCTCCATTCCGGGACACGCCAGATCGATTCCATCGCACATGATCTTGCTGGTCCTGATCACCGCAACGTTTGGATCGTTGAATGATTCAAGAATACCCAGCATCTTTTGACTGCGTTCAAGATAATCCGCGAAGGGAGCAGAAATATTGATTTTCTCATGATCTTTATCATACGCGAAATACTTGCGGGCAAAGAAGCCAATATCTTTCGACATTTCCGGAACAGGTTCGAACACAATAACCTTCGCGCCGGTTTTCATTAACCGCTTCAACCCCGTGCGGATGATGCGTTGCGCATCAACGGGGCTGTCAGATGGAACACCCGTATCCGGGGCCGCGATAAGTTTGTAATCATTATCCAGCACAGGTTGCGACCGGAAGGCCAGAACGATCAGGTTATAGCGCGACCCTGCCACGTGATTATACATGGCGGTATTGGCAGCGTTACAATCCCTGGAACTGGTTCGATAGCCCGGAAAAGGAATACATCCACCAAAGGTTGCAACGGACGTGATATACCCGGATGCTGTCAGACGCGCAACAATCTCCGAAGTCATGACGGTTGCGTGGCTGTCACCCAGCAGGATCGCATGACGGGGCGCAGATGATTGCTGTGCCGGAAACACACATTCCGGCAGAGGCGCGTCAGGAACCGCGCGAAGGGACAGGTCGAGGTCACAAGGCGGGGTGTCGGCACGCAATCCGGCAAGATTGTGGTTGATCTGGCTGAAGGTAAGGCCGGATGGCGCCAGACGATCAGGAAAACCATCACGGACATCCCCCATGCCCCCATCAGCAGGGCGACCGCTGCGGTCGTGCCGATCATTAACGCAAGCGGCTTTCGACCGACGACAAAACCCGCTGGACCTTTGGCGCGGAACGGCTGTTCAACCAGCCTCCATGTAAGCCAGGCAAGAAGAATCGCCACAGCGACAAGCCCCAGCCTGAAGCCAGCGGACAAGTCGTCCATAAGGCGCAGGCGTGCGAATGCAAACAGCGGCTGGTGCCACAAATAAAGGCTATAGCTGATCAGGCCGACCCAGACCATCGGCGCAGTGGCAAGAAGGCGTCCCGGCCCGCTGTCTCTGGATGCGAAAAGAATGACAAGGCCGGTTCCAAGCGTTGGAAGCAACGTTTGCCACGAGGGCCAGCTATCCTGACGCGCGAACAGCAGCGCCACCGCAATCATCGCCAGACCCAGAGCCGTTGCAAGGCTATTGGGGCGAATGCTTTTGCGGGTCAGGATAATGGCGCAAATCGCACCGGTCAGCAATTCCCACGCGCGCAGGGGCAGCAGATAGAATGCCGCGTTGGCCCAGCTTCCGCTCAGGATCATGCAGGCGACAAAGCTTGACAAGGTGATCACGCCAAGAACTGACATGGTCCGCAGGTATCGGCCCGCCCCCCTCCAGATCAGGAACAGCAGGGGCGGGAAAAACAGGTAATATTGCTCTTCTACGGCAAGACTCCAGGTGTGCAGCAGCGGCTTGAGTTCGGCGGCAGTCGAGAAATAGTCGCTTTTCAGCCAAAAGAATATGTTCGAGGAAAACAGAACAGTCGCCACGAGGCTTTGCGAAAATTCGTTCAACTCAAGCGGGTACATGAACCTGTACCCGAAAAAGCTGCTTGCCGCGAGAACCAGAAAAAGTGCTGGAAGAATACGCCGCGCCCGTCTTTCATAGAAATCAGGAATGCTGAACCTGCCAGCGTCAATATCCCCGACAAGCAATGACGTGATCAGGTATCCGGAAATCACAAAGAAAATATCAACCCCGGAGAACCCACCATGAAAGGGACCGACGGATGCATGAAAGAACACAACGGGAAGAACTGCAATCGTCCTGAGTCCGTCAACCTCTGGTCTGTATTTCATAATAACCTTGGTAAGTTCGCTAAAAAAATAATTTGCGCAGCCAAGGCTGAATCGCTGTGGAGATTTATGACGATTGACGCGGTTCTGACAATTACCAATATGATGAGCACGTTACATGCCTATGTTTGTACGGGAAAAAATGTCGCATATCCGCTTTGCCGGTGATCGGGGCCGTGCCCCTTGTGCAAGCGGCGGCCTGTATGCGGAATCGGCTACGCATTTCAGACAATCTGGTTTATCCTTGTCCCCGGCAACCCGAGTTTTCAGTTCGATGAAACAGGTATTGAGCGCATCGGCCGAGGCTGATCTGACCAGGGCTCTGTTGGGTCTGTACGAATGTGCCATCGTGCCCGAAAGGTATCGCGATCTGACGCACGAGCTGGAAACGCTGCTTGCCGAACGGTCCGATACCTCGACCGTTGTAGCGCTGGAACAGCATTCGGAAACGATCTGGCGCAAGGCCGCCAGTCTGCTGTTCTCTGATCCGGGCGGCTCACCGAATGACGGCGGCGGGCTTGAGATAACCCCGCGCAAGGTGGACACGCCCGAGATCCGGGCCTTTCTGGACCGTGTTCCCGCCGATGACCAGCGCCGTCTGTTTGCGCTGATCGACGGGCACCAGCCCGAGACGCGGGCCGTCATTCGCGCCGAAACCGGGGATTCCGGCGCGCTTGCCCTGCATCTGGCGCGGCGGGTGGGCGACCGGGTCCGGGTGTTCCGGCTGACCAATGATCTTGCCGTCGAGGTCGAGACGTTGCTGATCTCGCAGTTCCGGATCAGCGCGTCGGAAATGCAGGTGCTGCGGGGGCTGGTGTCGGGGCAGGCGCTGAAAGCCCTTGCTGCCGAGACCGGAAAATCCGTCGAGACGATCCGTTCGCAGACCAAATCCATCGCCGCCAAGCTTGGCTTTTCACGCCAGAACGAGATCTCTGCCGCCATCAATTCGATCGCGCGCGCCGCCGGTCCGGGGACCGCGCGGCGGGCGGAAACGGCGCTTGACTCGGTCCGCCTTCGCGACGGGCGGGTGCTGTATTACAACCGGACCGGCGCGCCCAATGGCAAGAATGTGCTGTTCTTTCATGATTTTTCCGGGTCTTGCCGCTGGCCGCAAGCCGTGGTGGCACAATTCGCGCAGGCCGGGCTGCGCGTGATCTCGCCCGCACGCGCGGGCTTTGGGCCGTCAAGTGTCAACCGCCGCACGCAGATGCAACTGTTCGAGGACCATCTGGACGATTATGCCGAGCTGATGGACCAGCTTGGCATCGATGCATGTCATATGCTGGCCTTTGGCACGGGCTTTGGTCTTGCTCATTCCCTGTGCCGCCGAGAACCGGCCCGCGCGCGGTTCCTGGTGGGGCTGAACGTCTATCCGCCGATCCTGTCGCGGCACGACGCCATGCAGTTTCCGCCGGGCATGTACCGCGCCGGTTCTCTGGCCGCGCTTTTCGCGCCGCGAACCTGCGCGCTGATCAGCCGCTATGCCTCGCGCCGGGCGGCAGCGGCCGGAAACATCACCGAGCTTGACCAGCTTACCGGCCATCAGGGTGCCAATGGCGAACGCGAGGAACGGTTTTTTCACGATTTCATCCAGCCGAACCTTGCCGATGTCATGCAGGCGCGGGCGCGGGGGGTCTGGCGGGACTGCACCTGCCTGACGATCCCCTGGACCACGCTGTATCAGCGCGCCACCCCCGTCCGCGCGATCATCCTGCAAAACGCAGATTTCCCCTTTCAGCCCCTTGATCGCATTCGTGATCTTGCCGAATCCCTTGACCTGCCCTTCAAGACATTGCCGCGCCCCTATCGCCATTTCATCGACGATTTTGGCGACGTGCTGGACCATTATGCAGGATGGGCCTGAGCCACGGCAGTCGAAAGCGTGCCGGATTCGGCTTGGGCCGTGCCGTCCAGAGCCTTGAACGAAACGGCCACACGCTCCGGGTTGCGGACCGTCCATGCGACGATCTGGCTGAAGCTGTCGGTCGAATGGATGATGTCCCAACCGGTTTTCGAAAATGTCGTCTCGTTGAACACGCCTTTCGCAAGCAACGGATTTCCGAAGATATGGGTAAAGGCATCAAAGGCAACCATGCGGCACATCAAATCTCCCATCATGGCACCTTCTTCATGCGCCTCGGCCAGCAATCCGACATACCAGTCAAGATCTTCGACCGACCGGTACAGCGCGGCAAGTTCGCTGGCGGTCTGCGCCTCGCCGGTCAGCGCCTCGAACGAGCGGACCGGCGCCATGCCAAAGGCTTTGCGATAGGCGTTATAGGGCCTGATCTTCGCACGCCGCGTCATCTCGACGGTTTTCTGCTGGACGGAAAGCTGCACCAGTTCACCGTCAAGCCATATCGGGCGCGGCTGGGTGAATATTGCAGGGGTGTTGTGCAACCCGATCCGCCCCGCCCGTTGCCGTGACGCGGCGTCGATCAGGGCCCCAAGCCCCAGCCCGGTGACAAGTCCGGGGTTGGACAGGGTTTCAGCCATGGGGATCCGGCTCTGTCCGATGCGCAGAAAGTCGGGGACTAGGCTGTGCCAGCGATAGAGGATGCCGAACTCGATCCCGATCCAGTTCGCGCGTTTCCACCCCGAGCGTTCGCCAACCTCGGGATCAAGATCAAAGGGGAAGTCCAGCGTCGCGATATGGGCGATATATTCGCGCAGCACGATTTTCAGCAGAAGGGCGACCATCACATTGCGCGCCGTCTGGAAAATCTGCTCGTCCTTCCAGTCGGGATAGGCAGAGGCCAGCCTGTCCGCGACGTGGTTATGCGCACGCAGGAACACGATGTTCAGCACGATATTGCCCGGCGTCGCATTGCCCTGTTCCAGCCCGGTGGCGAAAAGCGTCGGCAACCCGGCATCGGGCACGCGGGCGATTGTGGCGGCAAGCCGTTCGGGGCTGTGCAACTCGGCAAATTCAGGATCCGAGAAAACAAGCTTTTCGTGCGTCACGCCCTGCGCAAAAAGGCGTGGCGGATATTCTTCGCCATCGGCGCCGGTCTCGGATTTCAGCCGCCCGCCTTTCCCCGACCGCAATTTCGTCGTGGCTTCTTCGGTGAGGCCATAGATCTGGCACAGGTCGATTTCGTGGTTCGAGCTGTTGCGCCGCCATGCTTCCGGCGAGGTTTCCGGTCTGGTGCGGATAAAGCTGTCGGTAAACCACTGCGCAAAATAGGCAAAAAGGACGCTTGTATCCTGCGACGGGATTTCGTTCCCCTCGCGCCGGAACAGCGGCATCAGATCGGCCGTGTCGGGGCGGTCACGGATGACCGGGTCTTCGGCAAGCTGACGGCCCGTATAGGTCTGGTCGGTCAAAGCCGGCCAGCTTGTAAAGGGCTGGCGCAACGAAAAGGGGCGCGGCCTTGGAAAACCGCGCCCGGCACAACGCTCTATCAGCTTGCGGTTCAGCCATTTCTTAAGCCAGCCAATGAGCAAAATGGCCTGCCATAGCTGCGGATTGCGCCGGAAAAAGCGGCCAAGCCAGTTGCTCAGCCCGTTCAGAAGTTCATTCATCGTGCTGGTCTCCGATCCATTCTACGCGGAATGCGCTAAAAACACGTCACACCTTCACCAGGAACCTGTTACAAGCCGTGCAGCATCGTACGGAAAGCCGGGTTGGCCTCCGCTGCAAAGCAATTCGCTGCTTTTGTCGGGTTCAGCGACCCTTAAGCGCGTCAACCTCTCCGATGACGGTCGTGATTACCGACAAGCCGCCGATCTGCTGCGGCAGTCGCGCGGCGACGCCGGCATCCACCACCCCGACCACCAGCGCGGCACCGCCCGCCGGGCCATAGCCGACACCCACCGACACCACGCCGGGCAGCGACAAAAGCTGTGCCTCGGCGGCCTCGGGAAGGGGATTTCCGGTTTCTGCGGTAACGGTCCCGGTCGGGACATAGTCAACGGGACCGCTGCCCGAGAAGTCCGGGCCGGGGTTGCTGATGTGATCACCCATGACGCTTCCTTCTCATTTTACACCCCTGACAGGATACATGACCGGCCGACCTGTGTGAAGATCGGCCGGTCCGTCATTACGGAAGCAGACGGATGTTCAGCGCGGCAAGCACGCTGCCGATGGGGTTGGCAAAAGTCGTTCCGCCACCGCCGGCAAATAACAAGCCGACCGGCCGAAGCCCCCGCGCCCATTGCCAGATCACAGAACCGGAATCGCCGCCCGCCGAGAACGGGGAGCTGCTGATCGACCGGATTGCCATCTGGTTGCGGAACAGGGCGACGCGCCCGCCGCCGTAATTGACGTTCACCGACACGCCGATCTGGGTCACGCGGCCCATGGTCAGCCCCGTCGTCCGGCCGCTTTTGCCGACCGTCATGCCAAGCGCGGCCGCAATCGGCACGGTCCCGGTGCGATAGACCGCCGGTCTGCCGCGGGACAGGTAATATTGCTCGCCGCGGATGCGCTGGTGCCAGGCCCAGCCATAGGCACAATCCAGATAATTCGCCGCTCCGCCAAAGTTGATCGGCACCCAACGGGCCAGTACCGCGATCTGGTCGTTGGGGTGGCTGCCGCCATCGGCCCGGCCGGGCTGGATAATGCTGTCGCCGACCCGCGCGTCGTTCGAGTTGGCAAGGACGTGGTTGTTGCTGAGGATCAGGTGGCGGTTGGTCCAGGGCGCGGTCAGTCCGATCGCGCGGCTGCCCAGCGTGCCAGCGGTGACGTTCACATGACCGACCGACACGCCCCCCGGCGCGGGGCGGTGGCGCGCCCGGTGCGAAAGGGCATCGACCGAACCGACCGGAACCTGCTGAACCGGCACCGAGGACAGGGCGCGGGTTCCCGCGCTTTCGGCCAGTTGCCCCATCAGGGCGTCATGCGTCATCTTGCTTTCGGTGAACAGCGTCAGGACCGGTTCCCCCGGCGGCATGCCTTCGAAAGCCATATCATCCGGATCGCCAAGACCGATACCGACACCCACGACACCCCTTGATCCGACACTCTCGACCGAAGCGGCCTCAAACACCCCCGAAGCCTTGAGCAGCGTCGCCTCGACCGCGTCCCGAAGGTCGATCAGGTCGCGGGACACGCCCGCCTCGTCAAGAACGGCTTGCTGTTCCGCCTCGATACCAAGCGTTTCAAATTCGCCTGCGGCGCTGCTCGGATCCTCGGGGCCATCAACCGGAGGCGCGGCGTCATCCTGCGGATGCTGACCGTCGCTTGCGCCGGGGTTTTCGACAGATGGCCTGTCGTTATTTCCCGTATTCATGGTTATCCTCCAAATTCGCAATATCAATCCAGAAAGACACGGGAAGAATTTTCCACCAAGCGCAGGACGCAGGTGCCGCGCATCCGTCCGGTGTCATGCAAATCTTGTGCCTGAAACTCGACCGCGAGGGTTCACCCATTTGGGTGAAAACCGCTGAAAGCCGCCTTTTCCGGCTTTTCAGCGGCCTGCGCGCCCCGTGCCGGGATCAGGGGCGGCGATCAGAGGCGGGCCGTGGTGACGGGGGCATCCCCGCGCGCGGGCAACGGGGCCGCGCGACCGGGTGCGCGCAGTCGCGCGGCCCCCAGACGGGCGCGCAGCGCGCGGGAAAGGGCGTCGATGGCGATGGTCACGATCCCGGTGGCGATCAGGATCGCTGCGGCACGGTCCAGCCGCAATTCGCCGATGGCATCGTCAAGAAAGAACCCCAGGGTCGCTATGCCCAGAATGCCCATGATCGCGCTTTCGCGAATGATGATCTCCCACCGGTAAAGACACAGCGCGACGAACTGGCCGAACAGGCGCGGCACCACCTCCCATCCCCACAGGGTCAGCCCGCGCGGGGCATCGGCGCGCAGGGTCAGGCTGCCCGCCTGCCGGCCCAGCAGATGCGCGATGATCGCCCCATTATGCAGCCCCAGCGCAAGAATGGCGGGCAGCATCGAGGGGCCGAAGATCTGAAGGAACAGATAGGCCAGCATGTATTCGGGAAAACTGCGCAGCACCACCAGCCCCAGATGACCCGCTATCGCACCGGCCCGCCCCGTCACGCGCGGCACGATCAGCGCCTGCCCGAAAAAGGCCACAAGACCCGTCAGGATCAGCGCCAGTTGCGCGACGACCATGGTCGCCAGCAGCCCCGGCAAGATCGCGTCACGGGCCAGATCGGCCAGCCACGGCCACAGCCCCGCCGGATCGCCCTGCCGCAGCGGTGCGGGAACAACGTCCTGCGTCAGAAAGCGCCACAGCGCGCCCGATCCCATCGGCGGCGTCGTCACCTGCGCCAGCACCGCCGCCGCCGCCGCCAGCCATATCATCACCGCTCGCGGTCGCATCCACAGCCGGACCGAGGCGATCAGCCCGATATAGACCAGCATGATCGCGCTGGCCGCGCCATAGTCGCCCTGTTTGAAAAAGCTGTCCAACTGGAACCCCAGTGTCGGCAGCCCGATAAACCCCAGCACCGCCGAGGATCGCAGTCCGCATTCCAGCCGATAAAGGGCATAGTTCACCATCTGCGCCCTGGCCAGCGGCACGCGCGCCCACAGGAACCGGCTGACCGCATCGACGTGCGGCCCCAGCCAGTCGGACGGGCGCGGGTCGGCCTCGTCCAGAATTTCGGACAGAACCTTGGCGAAGATCCCGGCATAGGGCAGCGCAATGGCCAGAACGCCGGTCGCCACACCGATGCCCATGACCTGCATCAGCATCAGCGCCCAGAACAGTTCGTGCACGGATCGCAGCGCAATCGCGGTCCAGCGCACCGCGCGAAAACGATAGAAGGGGGCCATCAGCAGCCCCGCCGCCGCACCCGCCGCAACGCCCGCGATGGCAAAGGCAAGCGTCAGGGCAAGCGCGCGACCGATCTGTTCCACCGCACCGAAATCGGGCCGCAGAAAGCCCGCGCCCATCCGCGCCAGCACCGCCCAGGGATCATGTCCGGCGGTTTGCAGATCGGCGAAGGGCAGGCACAGCACCGCCACCGCCAGAAACCCCATGACGACGCCCCTGCGCGACAGACGGTCAGCACGCATAAAGCGCCTCGATTCTGGGCAAGGGGGCTGTCGGCGGCGCGTCCAGTGCGATCCCTCCGTCCTTCAGCCCGATCAGGCGGGTCGCAAAGCCAAGGGCGATACCTACATCGTGCAGTGCCAGAATGGCGGTCGGAAACGCGTCGCGAATTACCCCGGCCAACGTCCCGGCCAGCGCCGGATCGACGGCGGATAGCGGCTCGTCCGCGACCAGAACCTCGCCGCCGCGATAAAGCGCGCGGGCCAGCGCCACCCGCTGTTTCTGCCCGCCCGACAGGCTTTCGACCGCCCGGTCGGCTTCGGCCAGCAAGCCGACGCGATCCAGCACCGCGCGCGCGGCGTCGCGATCCGCCCGGCGGGGCCGGATCAGCGTCGTCAGGTTATAGACCGCGCCATGATCGTCCAGCCGCCCCATCAGCACGTTCTTCAGCGTCGAAAGCTGCGGGACCAGCGCGTGATCCTGCGGCACCAGCGCCACCCGCCGCCCCTGATCCAGCAGCGCCTGCCGGATCGCTGCCAGCAGCGTGGACTTGCCCGCCCCGCTGCGCCCCAGCAACGCAACGCGCTGGCCGGGTTCGACAGTCAGGCTGATGCCGCGCAGGACCGGCACGGCGTCATAGCCCAGATCAGCGGCCTCAAGTAGCTGCAAGGCTTACTCCAGCTGGCCCAGTTCGCGGCCAACCCTTTCGATGGGCGCATAATCGTCATTCGTGGCCGGGATAAAGGCCGAACGCGGGAAAGCCGCCAGCAATTCGGGATCGGTCATGCCCACCAGCGCGGCCTGCACCCTGTCGGCGAAACCCTCGCCCCAGCGGGCATCCACATCGCCCCTGATCGTCCAGTTGTAATCGGGATAGGACGGCGTCTTCCAGATGACCTTTGCCGTCTCGACCTCGGGCGCGCCATCGGCCACGGCCTGATCGTAAACGGCGAAATTCAGCGCCCCCACCTGCCACGCACCCGAGGCGACCAGCCGCAGCGTCTGGCTGTGATCGCCGGAAAAGCCCACACGGTCGAAAAACCGTTCGGGGGCCGCGCCCGTAGCCTCTCGGATGTAAAATTCCGGCATCAGCCGCCCCGATGTCGAGGTCTTGGCCCCGAAGGTAAAGGACATGCCCCGCGCGGCCTGCGGGAAATCCGCAGATTCGGTAAGCCCGGTATCCGTATTGGCGATGAAATAGGTGACAAATTCGCGATCCTCGGCCCCCTGCGCAATGGCGCGGGCATCAGGCACCAGCAGCCGCGCCTGAACACCCGACAGCCCCCCGAACCACGCCAGTTGCACCTGATCGTTGCGAAAGGCGGTAACGGCGGCGGGATAGGATTTCACCGGCACGAACTCGACCTGGACGCCAAGCTGTTCGGACAGATAACCGGCGACCTTGCCGAACCGTTCGGCCAGACGGGTCTCGTCCTCGTCGGGAATGGCCGAGAAATACAGCGTATCCTGCGCATGGGCAGCACCCATCAGCGCAACAAGCGCCATGGCGGACAGGAACAGGCGGGAGAACAGCTTCATGGCAAACCTCATCAGCCGGTTGAAAGGGTTCCGGAAGAACGGGGTCAGGCGCGTCGGGGACGCGCCGCCAATCGTCTTCGCGGCAAACCCCTGACGGAGAGCAAGGGGCATTGCAAGCCCCGAACCCGAGCACCACCGGCGCATCGGTCTGCCAGCCCGCACGATAGCAGCAGCGCCCCACCCACCGCAAGCCGCGCCAACATCCAGACCGCTCGCAACACCCGCGCGCGTTGCTTTGATTCCGCGCGCAACAGTGGCGCGGCGGCACAGGCTGTGCCCCGCTATCCTGCGTTGCGTGACATCAGCGCTGCAAGGATTGCGTCCCGCGGTGGCCGGGGGGGCTGTGCGCCCCCCGGACCCCCTGCAAATGCCTGCGGCGGGGGGCCATGAATGACGGTGCCGGGCAAGACGAGGACGCCGACCGGCAGCACGTCCTGTAACGGCACGAAACCGGGGCAGGCGCGGTGCAGATATCGGGCAGAACCAGCAGGGTCGTTTCAGGATCGAAACCGGCGGCTTTTCGGGTTATCTGTCGGGCGGCTTCTGGGATCGCGGGGCGGGCATGACGACCGAAAGGTTCATATTGACGGGGCAACTGGCGGCGGAAACTCTGGTTCCGTGGTTGTTGCGCCATGCTGGCAAGCTGGGGCTGGCGACCCGTATCCTGGACCGGCAGGGCGCAAGTCTGACAATGGAAATCGCGGGGCCGCCGGTGCTGCTGGACGCGATGGAGATGGGCTGTCTGCTGGGGCCGATCGAAGTCTGGGTCGATGAAGTCGCGCGGGTGCCGATCCCTCGGGGGAACACAAGCAGACGACCCGGAGCAATTTCCTGATTGCGGTAACTTCAAACAGAATGCATAGATGGAAGGCACCTGCATCGGGGCTGTGGGGAAAGCGTCGATTCCGCGTGACATCCTTGCGCACCCGGTGCTTCCCTGCGATTTGCGCGATAATGCGGAGCCGACTTGCCAGCTATGCCTCGTTCCCCAGAGAATACATGGACTCCGGTCGCCTTGTCCCGCGATATTCCCGCCGGCACCGCAGCCCCCGGACATTCGGGCGGGCGCGATCTGGCGATCTGGCGGTCCGCATCGGGGCGCATCGCGGCATGGGACGACCGTTGCCCGCATCGCGGCATGCGCCTGTCACACGGCTTTGTGCGGGGCGAGGCCCTGTCCTGTATCTATCACGGCTGGAGCTATGATCAGGCAGGCAGGTGCCGCCGCATTCCGGCCCATCCCGAGCTTGCGCCCCCTGACACGATCTGCGTGCCCGGCTTTGCCGCCGCTGAAAGCGCGGGCGTGATCTGGGTTGCGGACGGGCCGCAGGCCAGCGGGCCGGTGCCCGGATTTCCCGGACTGACCGCGCTGCGCGTGCTGGAGTTTCGCGCCGGACCCGATGCGGTCGCCGCGCATCTAGGGCAGGCTGGCGGCCGGGTGCTGAGGCTGGCGCTGGCCGGTCAAGACTGCCTGCTGCTTGTGCAATCGCGATCCGGCGGCGCGTGCAGCGGGGTTTATCTGCTGGTGCCCGAGGGCATCGGCGCGCCGCAACGCAAGGCCCTGTCCCGCGCGGCCGAGACCCTGCGCCGCGCCTGCGAGGCCGCCACTGCAACAGGGGTTTCCACATGACCGCCACACCGAACCCGATGCGCGACCACTGGTATCCGGTCGGCCTGCTGTCACGGCTGAGCGGACAGGGCCGCCAGACCCGGCTGTTCGACCAGCCGATCACCGTCGCCAGCGGCGCGGATGGCCATGCGATCGTGCGTGACGAGGCCGGGCGGGCGCTGCCGGTCATCGAAAGATTCGGCCATGTCTGGACATCGACCGGCCAGCCCGCGCGCGATCTTTTCACCATCCCCGAGGCCGATCAGCCGGGTCGGCATCTGGTGGATGTGGGGGTCGTGCGGGTGCGCTGTTCACCGCTGCGGGCGGTCGAGAATTTTCTGGACATCGCGCATTTCCCCTTTGTGCATACCGATGTTCTGGGGGCAGAACCGCATACCGAGGTCGAACGCTACAAGGTCGAGATCCGCGAGGACAGCGACGAGGTCTGGGCCACGAAGGTCCGGTTCTTTCAGCCGCAGGCCGCGCATTCCGCGCAAGGCGGCATCGTCACCGATTACATGTATCGCGTGCCCGCGCCGACCTGTTCGGTCCTGTACAAGACCTGTCCGCCCCGCCCCGGCGAATGGGACGTGATCACGCTGTTCGTGCAGCCGTTGACCGAAACCCTGTGCGATGTCTGGCCGTGGATGGCGCTGTTCGACGATACCAGCACGACCACCGACCTTATTCATTTCCAGCAGATGATCTTTCTTCAGGACCGGTCCATCCTTGAGAACCAGATCCCGGCGCTGTTGCCGCTGGATCCAGGGATGGAGGCACCGACGCGGGCCGACATGACCTCGGTTGCCTATCGCCGCTGGCTGAAACGGCATGGCTTTACCTATGGCGCGCAACTGGTGGCGGCATGATCCTGTACGACTATATCCTGTCGCCCTCTTGCTATCGGGTGCGGCTGATGGCGGCGCTGGCCGGTGTGCCGTTAAGCCTGCGGCCCGTGGATTTCCATCCCGGTGCCGAACAGCGGACCGAGGCGATCCTGTCGCTGAACCCGGCGGGCACCATCCCGGTGCTGACCGATGGCGATCTGGTGCTGACCGAATCCACGGCGATCCTGACCTATCTGGCCGCGCGCTTTGCCCCGGAATGGCTGGGCGGCGAAGCGCCCGAGACCCGCGCCAAGGTCGAACAGTGGCTGGCCTTTTCGGGGCGGCTGACCCGCAGCGCCGGGGCGGCGCGGCTGCATGACATGCTGCTTGTGCCAGGCGATATTGGCGCGCTGCGTGCCGCCGCCACACTGGCCCTGCGGGAAGTTGAGGCCGAGCTGGCCGAGGCCAGGATCGATGACCGGACCTATCTGACCGGTCCGCACCCGACCATCGCCGACATCGCCTGCTTTCCCTATGTGGCGCTGGCCCCGGATGGCGGAATCAGCCTTGACCCCTATCCCTCGATCCGGCTGTGGATGCGGGCGATCCGCAGCCTGCCGGGCTTTGTCGAAATGCCCGGCATCCACCGCCTGCACGAATTGCAGCCCGAACCCGCCGTTGCGGGGGACAAGGGATGACCGGCTGTCTGTTCAGGGGCTGCGCGGCCATCGTCACCGGAACGGACAGCGGCATTCAGGTGCTGCGCGATGCCGATCTGCTGACCGATGGCCCGGCGATCCGGGCCATCGGGCCGGGTCTGACCGCGCCGCCGGGCACGCAGGTGATCGACGCGGCGGGCTGGTTTCTTTATCCCGGTCTTGTGAACACGCATCACCATTTCTTTCAGTGCTTCGTGCGCAACCGCGCCGATCTGGACTGGACCAGATTGTCGGTGATCGAATGGCTTGACCGGATCTATCCTGTTTTCGCGCAGCTTGACGAGGACAGCTTTTACCACGCCTCTCTGACCGCGCTGGCGGAACTGGCGAAACATGGCTGCACGACGGCCTTTGATCACCAGTATTGTTTCCCGCGCAAGGCCGGAAAGCGCATCGTAGACCGGCAATTCGAGGCGGCAGAGAAAATTGGCCTGCGCTTTCACGTCGGGCGCGGCACCAATACGCTGCCGAAATCCGAAGGCTCGACCATCCCTGACGAGATGCTTGAGACAACGGATCAATTCATCGCCGATTGCGAACGCCTGCTGAACGAATACCATGACCCGGCACCGTTTTCGATGCGGCAGGTGGTGCCCTCGCCCTGCCAGCCGGTGAATTGCTACCGCGAGACATTTACCGAGGCGATGGCGCTGGCGCGCGATCATGGCGCGATGCTGCATTCCCATGTCGGCGAGGGCGAAAGCGAGGTCATCCGCGCCCGCCATGGCAAACGCACCGTCGATTATCTGGAAGATATGGGCTTTTGCGGCCCGGATACCTTTTACGCCCATTGCTGGGAACTGACCGATGCCGAGCTGCGGCAACTGGCGGCCAGCGGCACCGGCGTCGCCCATTGCCCCGAACCGGTCTATCTGGTCGGGGCCGAGGTGACGCCGATCCCGGCAATGGCGGCGCATGGTGTCAGGATCGGCCTGGGCTGCGACGGGGCGGCCTCGAACGACAATTCCAACCTGATGCACTGCCTGCATTCGGCCTATATGCTGCAATGCCTTGTCGCCCGGACCCATGCGCATCCGGTTCCGGCACCGGCCGAATTTCTGCTGTATGGCACCGAAGGCGGCGCGTCGCTGCTGGGGCGTGGCGATATCGGGCGGCTGCAACCGGGCATGGCCGCCGATCTGTTCGCCATAGACAGCCGCCGCATGGATTATGTCGGCACCCGCCACGATCCCGCCAGCCTGATCCCCCGCGTGGGCATCGGCATGCCCACCGATCTGACAATGGTCAACGGCCGGATCGTCTGGGCCGATGGCAGCTTTCCCGGCCTTGACGAGGCCGCAATGATGGCCAGCGCCGAAGCAGCACTGGCCAAGGTCGATTTCCGGCATTCAACAGGAGACGCATATGCCCGATGATCTTAACCGCCGCACGTTTCTTGGCACGGCTTCCGCCTTTGCCGCAGGTGCCGCGCTGGCCCCACGCATCGCGCTGGCGCAGGACGAGGCGCTGACCGTCGCGCTGGTGGTGCCGTCGCCCGTGGGCGATGTCGGCTGGAGCCGCGCGCTGGCCGACGGGCTGGAACCGATCAGGGCCGCCCATGGCGACAAGGTGAACATCCAGATCCTGGAAAACATCGCCGAAGGCCCCGATGCCGACCGGATCATGAACAAGGTCGTGGCCGATGGCTGCAAGTTCCTGGTGGCGGGTTCTTTTGGCTATCAGAACGGCGCATTGCAGATTGCCCGGCGCAATCCCGATGTATCGGTACTGCATGCCTCGGGCTTCATGGTCGCGCCGAATTTCACCCCCTTCGCCGCGCGGTATTTCGAGGGCAGCTATCTGATGGGCATGGCCGCCGCCGCGCTGTCGAAAACCGGCAAGCTGGGGTCGGTTTCGGCCTTTGCGATCCCCGAACTGATCACCACGATCAATGCTTTCGCGCTTGGGGCGCAGGCGGTGAACCCGGCGGCCGAGGTCTCGGTCGTGTGGGTCAATAGCTGGTTCGACCCCGCAGGCGAACAAGAGGCGGCAAAGGCGCTGCTGGCCAGCGGCTGCGACGCGGTGTTTTCCAACGCACAGGACACGCCTTCGGTGGTGTCGGTCTGCGAGGACGCGGGCGCCTATGTGTTCAATCTTAACTCTTCCATGCAGAAATACGCCCCGACGAAATATCTGGGCTGCGTCAGGACCGATTGGTCGCCGTTCTTCACCGCCTCGTTCGACGCGCATCTGAATGGCACGTTCAAGGGCTATAACGCCTTCCTTGGCATGGCCGACAAGGTGGTCGAACTGGTTGATGTCAGCCCCGACATTCCGCCCGAGATCAAGGCGAAGATGGACGAGGTTCAGACCGCGATCATGGCAGGCAGCTTTTCGCCCTATGCCGGGCCGATCCTGAAACAGGACGGAACCGAGGGCGTGCCGGCAGGCACCACGATGGAAGATGCCGCCATCGTCGCGATGGACTGGCACGTCAAGGGGGTCACGACACCCCTGCCGAAATAAGCCGATGTCCACACCGCTGCTGTCGCTTCGGGGGCTGAGCAAAAGCTATGGTCCGGTTCACGCCAACCGGGCCATAGATCTTGACGTCGCCCAAGGCTCGATCCACGCGATACTGGGGGAAAACGGGGCCGGAAAATCCACCCTGATGAAGCTGATCTATGGCGTCGAAATCCCCGATGCCGGGCATATGCGCTGGCAGGGCGCAGCGCTGCACCTGTCATCCCCCTCGGATGCGCGGCGTCAGGGCATTGGCATGGTCTTTCAGCATTTTTCGCTGTTCGAGACGCTGACCGTCGTTGAAAACATCGCGCTGATCGTGCCGGGCCGCAAGGCGGATCTGGCCGCGCGCATCCGCGATCTGGGCACCGGGTTCGGGCTGGAGGTCGATCCGCTGGCCCATGTCCACGCCCTGTCGGTGGGCGAACGCCAGCGGGTCGAGATCATTCGCAGCCTGATGACCGACCCAAAGTTGCTGATCCTTGACGAACCAACCTCGGTCCTGCCACCGCAATCGGTCACGCGCCTGTTCCAAACCCTGCGCAGGCTGCGCGACGGGGGAATTTCGATCCTGTTCATCTCGCACAAGCTGGACGAAATCCGCGCCATCTGCGACCGGGCGACGATCCTTCGCGATGGTGCCGTGACCGGCAGCATCGACCCGCGCGAGCATGACGAACACGCGCTGGCGCGGATGATGATCGGGCGGGACATGCCCGAAACCAGACCCGCAGCGACCCATGCCCCCGGCAAAGTCGTGCTGGAACTGGCCGGGCTGGACCATCGCCCCGATGACCCCTATGCCGTCGCCCTGTCGCGGGTCAGCCTGAGGCTTCATGCCGGGGAAATACTGGGAATTGCCGGAGTGTCCGGGAACGGGCAGGCCGAACTGACCCGCCTCATCTCGGGCGAGACGCGGCGCAGCCATGCCGCGGCCGATGACATCCTCATGATGGGGCAAGGTGTCGGCAATCTGGGCGCGGCAGCACGGCGCAAGCTGGGCTTTGCCTTTGTCCCCGAAGAACGCCTTGGCCGGGGCGCGGTGCCGGAAATGGCGCTGGCCGATAACAGCCTGCTGACCGCGCATCGACTGGGGCTGGTGCGGCGCGGCCTGATCGACCGGGCGCGGGAAAGCAGCTTTACCCGCACCTGCATCGACGAATTTGACGTGCGCACCCCCGGCCCGCAGATCGAGGCGGGCGCGCTGTCGGGCGGCAATCTGCAAAAGCTGATCGTCGGGCGCGAAATCCTGCTGGAGCCGAAAATCCTGTTCGTCGCGCAGCCTACATGGGGCGTCGATATCGGCGCGGCCATCGCCATCCGGCAACGCCTGGTCGATCTGCGGAATCGTGGCGTCGGCATTCTGGTCATCTCGGAAGAGATAGAGGAGCTGTTCGAAATCTGTGACCGCCTGCATGTGATCCGCAAGGGCACGCTGTCGCCCGCACTGAAAGTCGCCGACATCACCGTCGAGGATGTCGGGCGCCATATGCTGGGCGCCGAAACCCCGCGTCAGGAGGATGCATGAGCCTTGCCTTGCCCAGATACCGGCTGGTGCGCCGGCAGACCGCCGCGCGGGGCTGGACCATCGGCGCGCCGGTGGCGGCGGTTGTTGCGGCCATCGTGGTGAACCTGATCCTGTATCGCGCGATGGGCAAGGATGCGGGTCGGATTTTCCATGCGCTGCTGATCGAACCCTTCGTGTCATGGTCCTCATTTTCCGAAGTGCTGCTGAAGATGACGCCGCTACTGCTGATCGCGCAGGGGCTGGCCATCGGGTTTCGCGCCAAGGTCATCAATATCGGTGCCGAGGGGCAGTTCGTTCTGGGCGCGATCTTCGCCTCGGCGATACCGGTCTGGTTTCCTCAGGCGGCGGGGCCGTGGGTCTGGCCGCTGATGCTGATTCTGGGGGCGGTGGGCGGCACGCTGTGGGCGGTTCTGCCGGCCTTCTGGCGGATCCGGCTGAACGCGTCGGAAATTCTTGTGACATTGATGATGAGCCTGATCGCGGTCAACCTGCTGAATTACCTGCTGGTCGGCCCGTGGAAGGATCCCATGGGGTTCAACTTTCCGCAGACCGTGATGTTTCAGCCCGATGCCATGGTGCCGCTGCTGTTTTCCGGCACGCGGGTCAATCTGTCGCTGCTGATCGCGCTGGCCTTCAGCCTTGCCGCTTGGCTGTTCATCCAGCGCAGTTTCATCGGCTATCAATTGCTGGCCGGAGGGCTTGCGCCGCAGGCCGCCGCCTATGCGGGTTTTTCGCAGAACCGCGCGATCTGGCTGTCGATGCTGATCGGCGGTTGCGCCGCCGGCATCGCGGGCGCTGCCGAGGTCGCCGGGCCGATCGGGCAGTTGCAGCGATCCATTGCGACGGGCTACGGCTATGCCGCGATCATCGTCGCCTATCTGGGCGGCCTGAACCCCATCGGCATCCTGTTTTCATCCCTGCTGGTCGCAGCGCTGTATATCGGCGGAGACAATGCGCTGGCCTCGGCAGGGCTGCCCTCGGCGGCGGTGAACGTGTTTCAGGGCAGTCTGCTGGTTGCCTATCTGGCGGCGCTGACGCTGGTGCGCTATCGCCCCGAGCGTCTGCGCCATGAGGACGAAACATGAGCGCGCTGACCTTCATTCTGGCAGGCATGATGGCAGCGGCGATGCCCTTTCTGCTGGCCGCTCTGGGTGAACTGATCGTCGAACGCAGCGGCGTGCTGAACCTTGGGATCGAGGGGATGATGGCGCTTGGCGCGGCGGCGGGGTTCGTCGTGGTCGCGAATGGCTGGGGCCATGGCGTCGGGTTTCTGGTGGCGGGCATCGCGGGGGCGCTGCTGGCGCTGGTTTTTGGCTGGCTGGCGCTGAACCTGCGCGCCAATCAGGTCGCCGCCGGGCTGGCCATCGGGATCCTTGGCATGGGCCTGTCGTCGCTGACCGGCAAGAATTATGAAAGCCGCACCGTGCAGCCGCTGCCAAAGATTCATCTGCCGGGGCTGTCCGACCTGCCGGTGATCGGCGGGCTGTTCACGCAGGACGCAGTGGTATGGCTGGGCTTGCTTGCGACGCTGGCAATCTGGGCGGTGCTGCGCTTTTCCAGACTGGGCCTCGTGATCCGCGCGGTGGGCGAAAACCCCCATGCCGCCCATGCCATCGGCTATCACGTCGTCGCGATCCGCATGGCGGCGGTCGCGTTCGGCGGGCTGATGGCCGGGTTCGCGGGGGCCTATGCCTCGACGGTTTACACCCCGCTTTGGGCGGACGGGATGATCGCCGGGCGCGGCTGGATCGCCCTTGCGCTGGTGGTTTTTGCCACATGGATGACCGGGCGCGTGCTGTTCGGCGCGGTCCTGTTCGGAGCCGTGTCGCTGGCGCAATACGCGGCACAGGCGGCGGGGGTCAACCTGAACTCGCAATTCCTGGCCAGCCTGCCGCAGATCGTGACGATCGTCGTGCTGGGGATCATCTCGGCCAACAAGCGGCTGCTCAAGGTGAACGGCGTGGCATCTCTGGGCGAGCCCTTCGAACGATAGGACGATCCCGCAGGCGGCGGCCTATCCGAAATAGCGGACCCGGAAGGCGTCGATGGCCACGGCGATAAAGATCATCACCCCGCCGATCATCCCGACATAGAATGACGGCACGTTCACAATGGCAAGCCCGACCTGAATCACCGTCAGCAGCAGCACACCGCCCAGAACGCCGCGCACATTGCCACGCCCGCCAAAGACGCTGACCCCGCCGATGATCGGCGCGGCAATGGCGTAAAGCAGATAGCTGGACCCCTGGTTCGAGGTGATTGCCATCTGCCACGACGCCAGCAGATAGCCCGCCAGACCCGCCAGAAAACCAGCGATGCCATAGGTCGCGATCTTGACACGCTCGACCCGGATGCCTGCCGATTTCGAGGCAACGGGGTTGCCTCCGACGGCATAGACCGACCGGCCCAGAACCGTCCGGCTGAGAATGATCCCGATCACCGTCAGCGCCAGCACAAAGACCAGCGGCATGACCGGCCAGCCGCCCGGCAGTGTCGCCTGCCCGATCCAGACATAGCCGTCCGACATGTTGGTCAGCGTCTTGCCCTGCGTCAGCGCCAGAAGCGCGCCTTCCAGAATGATCATCATCGACAGGGTCTCGATCAGGGACACCATCTTCAGCCGGGTAATGCACCAGCCGTTGAACAGGCCGATCAGCGTCGAGGCGCACAGCCCGATCAGCATGGCGATGAACCAGGGCAGGCCCAGATCTGAATAGGCCAGCGCCCCGACAGCGGCGGAAAAGCCTGCATTCGCGGGGATCGACAGGTCGATCTCGGCCACCATCAGCGGCAGCGCCACGGCAAGGCCCAGCATCCCCAGCACCGTCGCCTGCACCATCACGTTCTGAAGGTTAAAGACGGTCAGGAAATATTCATTGAAGGCACCGAACAGAAAGACCAGCGCGATCAGCCAGATCCATACGACATTGTTCAGAACCCAGCCAAGGATCGCATGACCGTCGATGCCGCTTTTCGCGCTGACCGGGTCGGCGCCGGACCGGGCGGTTGCATTGCTCATGTTCAATACTCCTGTTTGCCCGGCATCCGTCAGGACTGCACCGAGGCGCGCAAACGTTCGACCGTGATGTCGTCTTGCGTCAATGTTTCCCTGATCTGCCCGTGATCGAAAACGCAGACCCGATCCACCGCACGCACCAGTTCGTCGGTATCCGTCGATACGACGATCACGGCGACGCCCGTATCGCTGAGTTCATCCAGAATGCGCAGCACATCCTGCTTGACCCCGACGTCAATACCGCGCGTCGGCTCGTCCACGATCAGCAGGCGCGGCCGGGTGGCAAGGACGCGCCCCAGACAGACCTTTTGCTGATTGCCGCCGCTAAGCGTATCGACCGCATAGGCGGCACTGGGGGCCTTGATGTCCATGGCGCTGAAATACCGGTCAACGACGCGCGCCTCGTCGGCAAAGTCGATAAAGCCCAGCTTTGCGCGTGCCTGCAACGAAGACATGGCGATATTCGCCCCGATGGACATCTGCCCCACCGCGCCGTCGCTGCGCCGGTCATCGGACAGAAAGGCGATGCCCGCGTCAAAGGCGTCGCGCGGGTTTCGGGGCAGCGCGCGGTCCGCGCCATCGGCCAGCCGCAGATTGCCCCGCGACACCGGGTAAAGCCCAAAGATCGCCCGCGCCAGTTCCTTTGCGCCAGCCCCCGGCAGACCGGTAAAGCCGACGATCTCGCCCGCCGCGATGTCCAGCCGGTCAACCCGCAGATTTTCGCCGCTGATGTCGCGCAGGCCGACGGCGACAGGCTGGCCGCTGTGGTCCCTGCGCTTGCGCTGAAACAGGGTCAGGTCGCGGCCCAGCACCAGCTCTGTCAGCTCTTTCGCGGTCATGTTGGCAACATCGCCGGACCCTCCGGCCAGCGCGCCGTCGCGCAGGACCGTGACGGCATCGCAGATTTCCAGGATCTCGTCATTGTAATGCGAGATGAAGATGAAGGTGACACCCGCGGCCCTGAGGCGGCGCATGAAATCGAAAAGCTGAACCCGGTCGGCGACGGTCAGCGCGGCGGTCGGTTCGTCAAGGATGATCACCTTGCCGCCTGAGAACATGGCCCGCAGGATGTTCAGCTTGCGGCGGGCGACGGCGTCAAGCTTGCCCGCCTGCCTGCGCGGGTCGATGCCTGACCCCTCCAGCATCCGCGCCGCATCGCTGCCAAGCGCCTTCCAGTTCACGAACCCGCCCGCGCTTGGCCAGATTCCCAGCATCAGGTTTTCGGCGGCGCTGAGCTGGTCGATGATCATTGGTTCCTGCGTGACCAGAAAAACGCCCGCCTCTTCCATTTCCTTGACATCGACATGGTGCAGGGGCTGGCCATTCATGATGATCCGGCCCGAGGTCGGCTGCACCTGCCCGGAAATCGCCCCCACCAGCGTCGACTTCCCGGCGCCGTTTTCGCCCAGCAGCCCGTGGATCGAGCCGCGCCGGATGTCCAGCGAGACACCGCGCAGGGCCTTGATCGGGCCGTAATGTTTGGACAGGTTGTCGATCCGCAAAATCGTGTCGGATTGCGGCTGTGTCTGCGGGGCTTGGGGTTTTGTCATCAGACCCTCTTGCGTGGCGGGTCCGGCCGGGGCGGGAAGGCACCGGCCGGGTCAGGGGATCAGCTATAGGGAATGCCCCAGTCGTTTTCGGCGACAAAGCCCCAGTGGCGCGGGTCATCGGCATTTTCGCCATCGATCACAAAGGGCGGGATGATCAGCGTCGGGCCGGTCGTGCCATCGACAATCTCTCCGGTTTCCCAGAAATACTTGTCGTTCTGATAGGTTCCAAGCGGCACCGCCTCGCCTTTCAGCGCGTGATCGACGATCAGTTGCACGGCGATCTCGCCATAGGCGATCGGATCCTGCGAGACGCAGGCATCCATATAGCCTTCCTTGATCCAGTTCAGGGCGACCGGCTCTCCGTCGATATTGACGAAAATGACATGGCCCTCCTCGCCGACCTTTTTCCAGCGGCCCTTTTGCTGCAAGGCCGTAACAATCCCGCGCGAGGGCGTGTCCGAAGGTGCATGCACCGCGTCCAGATCGGGATATTCCGACAGGGTGGACAGCGTGACGGACAGCATCTGGTCCAGTTGCCCCTCGGTCGGGCGGGCCAGATAATTGATGTCAGGATGCTGCGCAAAGACGGAATCCATACCTTCCTTGCGCAACCGCCAGGCGACGGATGCCAGCGCACCATAACAGTTCAGCACCGTTCCACGCGGGCTGCCATGCTTTTCGGTCAGGCGTTTGATGATTTCCTCGGCCGCCATGACGCCGCCCTGAAAATTGTCAAAACTGACCGTGATCGCGACATCGCCGCCATCGGCAGGCGTGTCGATGATGCCCACGGGAATGTTCTGGCGGTTATAGCGCCGGATCGCCGAGACGATGGCCTGACTGTCGATCGGATCCGAGATGATCGCCGAGGGCCGCGACAACAGCAGGCTTTGCCATTGTTCAAGCTGGCGGGTGTTGTCGAAATTGGCGTTGGTCGCCTGAAATTCACCCGAATTTGCCTGAACCGCGCGCTTTACGGCCTCTTCCTGGATAACGAAGAAATAGAAATCGAGGCTCTTGTTCGAATAAGGAATGGCAAGCCGGTCCTGCGCCCATGACGCGCCCCCGGTCATCGTCCCCAGCCCAAGCGCGGCCCCCCCGGCCAACAGGCTTCGGCGGTCCAGTTTCATCTTGTCGTCCATGGCATCCTCCCTTGCACTCACAAATATAGTGATACTACATCAAGCGATTCGGTCAACCCGTCTGCACCTTTCCCTGATGGATAAGAATGCGGAATTTCCCGATATATGACGAATTTTTTCCGCAGAACAAAAGAACGGAACGGCCCAAATTTGAAGTTTTGCTATATTAGCGCATTTTCACATAGGATGTGCCGTCAAAACAGCCGACGACCATCCCCACCGCCTCGCGCGTGAACAGGCCGTTCTCGACGACGCCGGGAATGCGGTTCAGTTCGGTTTCCAGCGGTGCGGGATCGGGTATCGCGACGCATTGGCAATCAAGGATAAAGTTCCCGCTGTCAGTCACGACAGGCGCGTCGTCGCGCATCCGCCGCCGGATGGTGACGTCATCAATGCCGTGCTGCGCCAGAACCTGCGCGACCATGCGCCGGGTCTGGATCCAGCCGAACTGCACCACCTCGACCGGCAGGGGAAACGCCCCCAGACAATCGACGATCTTGGTTTCGTCGCAGATGCAGATCATCCGCGCTGACGCATGCGCAACGATTTTTTCCCACAGCAGGCAGGCCCCGCCGCCCTTGATCATGTTGAACCGGCGATCAATTTCATCGGGGCCGTCAATGGTCAGGTCCAGCTCGTCCATGTCATTCGGGTCGGTGATCGTGATCCCGGATTCTTGCGCGACGGCAATCGTCGAACGCGAGGTTGCCGTGCAGGTCAGCCGCAATCCATCGGCCACATGCCTGCCCAGTTCGCGCACAAAGAAATGCGAGGTCGTCCCCGAGCCTAGCCCCAGCTTCATCCCGTCCCTGACAAATTCCGCGATTACGCGGCGTCCGGCAATCTTCTTTGCCTCGTCCTGCTGGTTCATTCTGCCTCCTTCGGTGCGAACAGGCACCGTTACATGTTTCAGATCTTGTCGGTCAGCCAGCTATCCAGCGCCGGCAACTGATCCGGAAATTCACTGCCGCGCGCAATCGCGATGGCCGTCACCAGCATGTTGGTCACAAGATGATGGTTCAGACGCGAGGCCAGCGGCGTCATCAGTTCGGTGTGGTCATAGGGGCGCACGGCGATCAGCGCGTCCGCCACGGCGGAAAGCGGGCTGTCATCGGCAGCGACGGCCGCGACCTTCGCGCCCCCCGCCCGCGCAGCCTTTGCGATCTCGACCATCTGGCGCGTGTGGCCCGATTGCGAAAAGATCAGCATAACCTCGCCCTTGCGAGCATTGCGGGCATGCATATCCTGCTTTTTCCGCCCGATCAGCGCCTGACAGCGCAGCGCCAGCCGCTGAAACTTGTGCTCGGCATCAAGGGCGTTCACCTCGGAAATGCCGGTGGCGAAAATGCCAATCCAATGCGCCCTGGCCAACAGCGCGGCAACCTGTGCGACCTGATCCGGGTCCAGATCTTCGGCCAGCCGCTGAATGGCGTTCAGCGAATTGCGGCAGGTCTTGCGCACGATATTGTCGATCCCGTCCTGCGGGATGATCTGTTCATAGGCGAAGGGTGCCGAGGGGACCAGGCTTTGCGCCAGATTCAGCTTGAAATCCTGATACCCCTCGAACCCGAAACGCCGGCAAAAGCGCATGATCGTGGGATCGCTGGCTGAACACGCCTCGGACAGGCGAGCCATGCTCATGTGGATGACATCCGAGGGCGACCGGCTGACGAAATCGGCAACCCGCCGTTCCGCAGGGCGCATGTCATCGCGTTCTTGCAAAATCCGCTGAAGCAGGCTGACCGTCATGTGAATGGCTTACCCGTCATTGGTTGTCGAGACGGCGGCGTAGCGCAGCAAATCCGCAAGGCGGGTCAGCCTTTGCGACGCCGCGACCGGCACGGTCGGACCACAGCCCCAGGGCACCACATAGAAGGGAACGCCCGCCGCATCCGCCGTCGCCTTGTCAACGACCGTATCGCCAATATAGGCCCAACTGCCGCCGACCAGCCCCATACGATCAGCCACGGCAAACAGATGGCCGGGATCCGGCTTGCAGGCGGGCACGACATCGGCACCCAAGGCGACCTCGAACATTTCGGTCAGGCCCAGTTGCGCCAGCACCCTGCCCGTCACCTCGTGATTCTTGTTCGTGCAGATCCCCAGCCGCAAGCCCGCATTCCGCAGCCCTGCCAGATCCTCGGGCACGTTGTCATAGAACCGGGTCCGCCCGGCGGGATCGTCAAGATAGGCGCGCAGATAAGCCTCAAAGGCACGCCGCACCCCCGCATCGTCATGCGGGATGTTCCTGTCCTGAAGAATATCGCGGATCAGACGATGCGGGCCGTTGCCGGTGAATTTCTCGACCTCCGGCGCGCTGACCGGTGGCCAGCCGTTCTGCGCAAAGCCGACATTCAGCGCCGCAGCGATATCCGGCGCGCTGTCGATCAGCGTCCCGTCAAGATCGAATATCAGTGCGGAATAACGTGTCACCTTTGGGCCTCCTGCGGTCATCGGTCGAAGATCTGGTCGCCCAAGGCGGCAAAACCGGCTGAAAGCGCAGGGTAGAGTTCGCGATAAATGCACCCCGCACGGCCATAGACCTGCGCATTCGACGGATCAGCGCGATCGCGTGTCAGGTCACGGCAAACAGCCGCCGCTGCCGGGGCATCGGACCAGACGCCGACGCCCACGCCCGCCACCAGCGCCGCGCCGAAAGCCGCGCCCTCGGCGGCCCCTTCGGTCGTCACGACATCGCAGCCAAACATATCGGCCTGGATCTGCCGCCAAAGCTGGCTGCGCGCCCCGCCGCCCGAAGCCTTGATGACCTTTCCCGAAATCCCCATCGGCTGCATCAGCGTATGCATATCCGCAAAGGCATGAACCACGCCCTCCATGACGGCGCGCGCCATGTCCGCGCGCGTATGCCGCGCCGTCAGGCCGACAAAGGCCCCGCGCGCCTGCGGGTCGGGATGGGGGCAGCGTTCGCCGTTCAGATAGGGCAGAAACAGCAGCCCGCGCGCGCCCGGCGGCGAGGTCGCGGCCTCGGCGGTGATTTGATCAAAAGCCATGGCAGCGCCTTGCCCCGCGCAGACCGTATCGCGAAACCACCCCATCGCGCCGCCCGCATTCAGCGAAACCCCCATGCAATGCCACTTGTCGGGCGCGACATTGCAAAACACCTGCAAGCGCCCGTCAGGATTGTCCCGAGGCGTGTCCAGCGCCGCCGCCAGAATACCTGCCGTGCCAATGGTCGTCTGCAAATCCCCCGGCGCGATCACGCCGGAACCGATGGTCTGTATGACGCTGTCGCCCCCTCCGCCAACGACCGGCACACCTTTGGGCAGCCCGAACAGCCCGGCCCCGGCCTGTGAGATCCGCCCCGACACGACATGCGATTCATGCACGGGCGGCAGAAGGGCCGGGTCGATCCCGACCCTTTCGGCCAGCGCGGTCGCCCATCTGCGGCCACGCACGTCGAAAAGCCCGGTTCCCGACGCATCCGAAACCTCGGTCGCGATCTCGCCGGTCAGGCGCAGGCGCAAATAGTCCTTGGGGTTCAGCATGACCGTCATCCGGGCGAACAGATCCGGTTCGTGCCGCCGCATCCACAGGATCTTGCCACCGGTATAGCCGACAAGCATCCGGTTATTGGTCGCCGCCAGCAGGCCATCCAGCCCGCCCGCCATCCGGGTCAGTTCGGCGCATTCCGCCGCATTGCGCTGATCGTTCCACAGGATCGCCGGGCGCAGCACCTGTCCGTCGCGGTCCAGCGGGGTCAGCCCGTGCATCTGCCCCGACAGACCGATCGCCAGCAATTCGACCTGTGGCGCGCGCGCCAGCGCGGCCGCCACCGCCTGCCTTGCACCGTCAACCCACAGCGCGGGGTCTTGCTCGGTCCAGCCGGGGCGGGGCTGGGACAGCGGATAGGTCGCCGTATCCGCCGCAATAACCGCGCCCTGCGTGTCGATCAGCAGGGCCTTGCAGCCCGAGGTTCCGATGTCGATACCCAACAACGCCTGCATGATCTAACCCCCTGCGCCGTGATGCAGCCGCACATGCTTGAAATTGAAATATTCCAGCAGCCCCTCGCGGGCATGCTCATATCCGACGCCGCTTTGCTTGCGCCCGCCATAGGGCGCGTTCATGATGCCCGCATCGACATTGTTCACCGCGACATTGCCGTAATCCAGACCAGCGGACAGCCGTTGAAGTTCGGTCAGATCACGGACATAGGCATAGGCGGCCAGCCCGTAGGGCGTGTCATTGGCCAGCCCGATCGCCTGTTCCAGATCGTCATAGGCCGCCACCCCGACCAGCGGGCCAAAGGTTTCCTCGGTCATGACCAGCATTTGATGGGTACAATCAGCCAGAACGGTCGGGCGAAAGAAATGGCCGTCGGCATATTCGTCGCCCTCGGGCGCGGCCCCGCCCGCGATCAGACGCGCACCTTTTGACAGCGCGTCCAGAAGATGGGCGCGGGTTTTCGCCAAGGGCGCAGCCGAAGCCATGGCACCCAGATCCGCGTCCGGATGATCAAGCCCGTTGCCGACGCTCAGCGCATCGGCAGCAGCAGCCAGCCCCGACAGAAATTCGTCATGGACCAGACGATGCACATAGATCCGGTTGATCGCGATGCAGATCTGCCCGCAATTGCGGAAACTGCGCCGCGCCGCACCCTTGACCGCAGCGGCAATATCCGCGCTGGCCGTCACGATCATCGGACAATTGCCACCCAGTTCCAGCGACAGCCGTTTGACCTGCGGGCAGCTTTGCTGGATATGCAGCCCGACCGCGCTTGATCCGGTAAAGGCAATCTTGTCGATGCCGGGATGTTCGACCAGCGCCTGCCCCACGACCGATCCCTTGCCGGTCAGGACGTTGACAACACCGGCGGGGATGGCGGCGCGGGCGCATTTTTCGGCGATGGCCAGCGCGGTAAAGGGCGTCAGTTCGGCGGGCTTGATCACGATGGTGCAGCCCGCAGCCAGGGCGGCGCACAGTTTCCAGCCGACCAGTTCCGCCGGGTAATTCCACGGCGTGATCGCACCGACAACCCCTATGGGTTCGCGCGTGACAAGGCTTTGATAGCCGGGCTGATCGTTTGGCACGATCTCTCCATGCACGCGCGTCGCCTCTTCGGCATAGAAATGACAGGCCTCGGCCAGTTTCAAGATTTCGCCCCGCGCCTCGTTCACCGGCTTGCCCTGTTCGGCCGTCATGATCCGCGCCATTGTTTCCGCATCATCGGCGATCAGGCCACCCAGACGGTGCAACGCGTCGGCGCGCTGTCGTGGCGGCTTTTGCGACCATGTGCAAAAGGCCCGCCGCGCTGCCTGAACGGCCTCATCCACGTCATCCGCCGTTGCCGCCGCGATATGGCCGATAACGGCCCCGATCGCGGGGTTTTCGACGGGCAGGCGGTCGCCGGAACCGGTGCGGAACGCCCCGCCGATGAACAGCTTTCCGTCAAGCGCGGATATTGTCTGGTGAAAAGCCCCGTCTTTCAAGATCATCCTCCGGCATTCGGCGGGTCGCGCCAGTATGCTGACAGTCATATAGCAATACTATATTTTCGCAAGCCCCCACCGCATCCCGCGGCACAAAGATGCGCGTGACTGTCGGCGAAAACTCCAAGCAAATAAAAGAAAATTGTCATATTTCCACCGCGTTCCGGCGATGCTAGACATAGCGGGCAGCGATTCCCGCGCAATTGAATAAGTAGTAAAACTATGAACTGGAGGAGTTCGTCATGCTACCCGATTCTCACGACAATGCCAGACTGGTTGGACGTATCTGGCAACCCGGCAAAGGCCCGTGCGTCGTGATCCTGCGCGGCGATCAGGTCGTGGATGTGACCGGCAGCGTCGTCACGATGGCGGATTTTCTGGATGACGATCCCGCCGGGCGCTTCGACAACCTGCAAGGAAACCCCGTCGGCAAGCTTGCGGATTTCGTGCATTCTCCGGAGAAAATGGGCTATCACGCGGACCTGCCCTGCCTGCTGGCCCCCTGCGATTTTCAGGCGCTGAAAGCCTGTGGCGTGACCTTTGCCCGCAGCATGGTCGAACGGGTCATCGACGAACGCACCGCCGGCGACCCGGCCCGCGCCGACGAGCTGCGTCAGCGCATCGGCAGGCTGATCGGCGACAACTTGTCAGATATCGAGGCCGGATCGGCAAAGGCCGCCGAGGTCAAGGCCGCGCTGATCGCCGAAGGGTTGTGGTCGCAATATCTTGAGGTCGGCATCGGCCCTGACGCCGAGGTTTTTACCAAGTCGCAGCCCATGTCGGCGGTCGGTCATGGCGCACCGGTCGGCGTGAACCGCATCTCGAACTGGAACAACCCCGAACCCGAGATCGTGCTGGCGGTGGACAGCCGGGGCCATATTCGCGGCGCGACGCTTGGCAATGATGTCAACCTGCGCGATGTCGAGGGGCGGTCAGCGCTGCTGCTGGGCAAGGCCAAGGACAACAACGCCTCTTGCGCCATAGGCCCCTTTATCCGGCTGTTTGACCGGGATTTCACCCTGTCCGACATCGAAGCGGCGACCCTGACCATGTCCGTGACCGGCACCGACGGCTTCAGCATGACCGGGCAGTCGAACATGTCCGAAATCAGCCGCAAGCCCGCCGATCTGGTCGGCCAGACCCTGAACAAGTCGCACCAGTACCCCGATGGCTTCATGCTGTTTCTGGGCACCATGTTCGCGCCCACGCAGGACCGCGCCGAAAAAGGATCGGGCTTCACCCACAAGCCGGGCGACATCGTCGAAATCTCGACCCCGCTTCTGGGTAGCCTGAAAAACACGGTCGTCTATTCCGACGAGGCGGCGCCATGGACCTTTGGCACGCGCGCGCTGATGCGAAATCTGGCGGGGCGCGGCTTGCTGCAAGCGGGATAGGACTTGCCGGGCCTGCCGCGACGGCCCATAACAACCGGGCCGTCACGGCAACAACTCTCAGGCTGGCCTCTTGACTTGACTTTTCGGTTTGTACACACTGCTGATCTGCACCTTGACGCACCCCTGAAAGCGATGGCTTTCCGCGACCCGGAGCTTGCGCGGGAAATCGGCACGGCATCCAGAACAGCGTTTTCGCGGATCGTGGATCTGTGCATCGACGAGGCGGTCGGATTTCTGCTGATTGCGGGCGATCTGTGGGATGGCGATTACAGTTCGACCAAGACGCCACGCTTTCTGAAGCAGGAATTGCTGCGGCTGCACGGCGCCGGTATTGGCTGCTTTGTCATCCGCGGCAATCACGACGCCCTTGCCCGCCAGACCGGTGAGCTGGACCCGCCCGAAAACACCACGGTGTTCGGCGGGCGCGCCTCGACCAGCGAAATTGAGATCGACGGCCACCGGATCGCAATCCACGGGTTAAGCTTTCGCGAAGCCCACGCCCCCGAAAGCCTGTTGCCGCGCTATCCGGCACCGGTTCCGGGCGCGTTCAATATCGGCATGCTGCATACCAGCCTGAACGGCAGTCCGGGGCATGACAATTACGCGCCTTGCAGCGCCGCCGATCTGGCGGCGCAGGGCTATGATTACTGGGCGTTGGGGCATATCCATCGCCGCACCGAATATCCCGGCCCGCCGGTCGTGGTGATGCCCGGCACCCCGCAGGGGCGCGACATCGGCGAGGCGGGGGAATGCTCGGTTACGCTGGTCACGGTCGGGGATGACAATGCCACCACTCTGGAACGGCGCAGCGTTGCGCCGATCCGGTTCGACCGGCTGACGCTGGATTGTGACGCGGTGACGGAATGGCCCGATCTGCTGACCCTTCTGGAAACCGGGATCCGGGGTGCCGCACAGGCCACCCGCCCCGAGGATCGCCTGGTGATCCGCCCGGTTCTGACCGGGTCCACGCCGCTTGCCTGGCGTCTGGCCCGCGATCTTGACCGGCTGACCGAAGAAGCCCGCGCCTTCGCCACCGATGCGGGCATCTGGATCGACAAGCTGGAACTGGGCCTGTTGCCGGCAGGCCCGACCCAGTACGGGGCGCAATTGCCGCAGGATCTGGTGGATCTGGTTCTGAACGAATTGCCGGGGGATGCCGGTGTCAGGGCTGCGATCACCGCAGCGGCAGAGGAATTGTCACGCGATCTGCCGCCGGAACTGCGCGACATTCTTGGGCAGAACGAGGCGGACATGACAGGCATATGTCTGGACCTGCTGGCGCGCGGCACACCAGTCATCCTGTCCGGGCTGGCAGAAGAAACGGCGGATTGATGCGTCTCGAACGACTTGACCTGACCCGCTATGGCAACTTTACGGATAAAAGCCTGACCTTCGCGCCACCTGCGCCGGGCGAGCCCGATCTTCACATCATCTATGGGCCGAACGAGGCGGGAAAATCCACGCTGTTTTCGGCCTGGCTGGATTTTCTGTTCCAGATTCCCAAACGCAGCCGCCATGACTTTCTGCATCCCGGCCCGACCATGCAGATCGGCGCGCTTTTGTCCCATGCGGGCGCGCATCACGAAATGAAGCGGTTGAAGCGCAATGCCGCCAGCCTGCTGGACGAACACGACGCCCCCATCCCCGAGACGCTGCTGCAATCGCTGCACGGCAATCTTTCGCGGGACGGGTATTGCGCGATGTTCTCGCTGGACGACGACACGCTGGTAAAGGGAGGCGAAAGCATTCTGGCGAACCATGGCGATCTGGGCGAGATGCTGTTCTCGGCCAGTTCGGGCCTGACGGGTCTGGCGCCCCGGCTGGAATCGCTGCGCGGCAAGCTGGACGGATTTCACCGTCGCGGCAAGCGCAGCGGCGGGCTTTACGATGCCAGAAAGCAACTGGAGGAACTGGACCGCCAGCGCAAGCAGATCGAGGTTTCGGCGAACGCTCTGAAAAACCTGACCCGCGAGGCAGATGCCTCGGAACAGGCCTGGCGCGAGGCGCGGGCCCGCGAAGACGAGACCCGTCATGCCCTGGAACGCTGTCAGGAACTGGCCGGAACCTTTCCGCTGCTGGCGCAGCTTGCGGGGCTTGAGGACAGGCTGGCACCACTGTCGCAGCTTCCCGATGCCGATGCGGGGCTGCGCGACCGGGTCGAGCATATCGAACAGGACCGTCAGACGCTGATAAACCGGATCGCCGACCACGCGCAGCGCCTGCAAGGGCTGGCGGACAAGCGCAGCGCACTGACCGCCGACCCCGCCGCGCTGGCCCATGCCGAGCAGATCGAGGCGGCCGAGGCCATGCGGGCCGAACATGAAACCGCCCTCAAGGATCTGCCCCGCCGCATTGCCGAAGCGCAAGAGATTAGGCTGAGGCTGCGCGTCTTGCTGTCCGAGCTGGGGCATCCCGACGCCAAGCCTTCCGAAATCGCGCTGCCCGATGCGGCGCTGGCGCGGATGCGGGGCCTGCTGGCGGAACATTCGGGCGTGATCACCGCTGCCCGGACCGCAACCGCCGAAACCCGCAAGGCCAGCGATCTTCTGGCCCGCGAACGCGCGCTGCATGGCGATCCGGGCCCGGCGGGTAACGAAGAGGCGCTGACCAAGCTGGTGAAACGGCTGCGCGCCCAAGACGTCGCCGACAACCGGGCGCGGGCGCTGCGCGACCGGGATCAGGCGCAGGCTGCGCTGACCGCCGCGATTGCGGATCTGGCACCATGGGCCGGGGATGGCGGCGCGCTGGCCGGGCTGACGGTTCCCGCGGACTGGCAGATCACGGCATGGGAAGCGGAACTGGAAACCGCCCGCAGGAAACAGCACGATGCGCAGCGCGAGGCCGAAAGTCTGGGCGCGGATCTGGATCGCAGCCGCGCCGAAACGCTTGGCCAGACGCGGGCGCAATCCGCAACCGGCGTGACGCTGGCCGCTGCCGCCGCCGCGCGCAGCCGCCGCGAAACCCTGTGGGCCGCGCATCGCCAAAGCCTTGATACATCCAGCGCCGACGCATTCGAACAGGCCTTGCGCGAAGACGACCGCGTCTCGGCCCTTGTCGCCGAGGCGATGGCCGATGCCCGCCGCGAAGCCTTGCAGCAGGCCGGACAGGACCGGCTTTCAGAACGTCTTGAACTGGCAAGGACCAATCTGGAAACCGCCCGGCACGCGCTGACCGCGACAGAGACTGCCATCGCCGCCGCCTGCTCCGCGCTTGAACTGACCGGCGCGACCCTTGCTGATCTGAAGGCATGGCTGGACCGCCGCCTTGCCGCGCTTGATCACCGGCAGGCGCTGCTGGACGCGGAAAACAACCTGCGGCGCTGCGACGAAGCGCTGGCCACCGCCGCCCACGCGCTGGCCGTCGCGCTTGACCAGCCCGACAGGGGCGACGCAGCGGATTACGAACCACTGTTCGCGACCGCCACCGCCCGGATCGACGCGGCCGAGCGCAACGATGACATCCGCCAGCGCCTGAAAGAGCTTGCCAATGCGCAGCGCGAACGCGAACAGACCGAAGCTCAGGCGCAAGACGCGCTGGCGCAATGGCGCAGAGACTGGGCAACGGCCAGTCATGGCAGCATTCTTTCCGCACATCCCGACGATTCGCCCGGACTGGGCGCGATGCTGGACCAGCTTGACAGGCTGGGGGCCGAAAGCCGCGCGCTGGATGCCCTGAACGACCGCATCGACAAGATGGAATCAAACCGCAAACGGTTTCAGGACGCAAAATCGCAGGTCGTCGCCGCGCTGGGGCTGCCGGACACAACCGCCTGGACCGACATCCTGCCCCGCCTTCGCCGCGCAAGGGACATCGCCCGCGATCATCTGATGATCGACGATCAGATCTGCGACGAACAGCAACAGGACAGCGACGACAGCCGCGCCCTTTCGGCGCGGAACGACGAGGCCGCCAGGATCGGTGCGGCGATCGGATGGGACGGCGATCCCGACCGCCTGCCCGTCCATGTCGCCAGTTGCATCGAAGCCGCCACCCTGCGCCAGCAGATCGCAGCGCTGCGCGCATCGCTGCGCGAACGGCCCGTCCCGGCGGATGACGACGACGCCGACGCAACCCGTCAGAAAATCGAAGCCCTGAAGACCGACCTGCAACTTCAGCGCGACGAGACCGAGACCCGCCACAGCGCCTGTCTTGAGGCCAGACGTCTGGTCGATGATGTCGGCGGCGACGACGCGCTGGCCCGCATCGCCCAGAACCGCGCCAACTTGCTGCAAGACACGCGCGAACGGGTGCAGGACCATCTTGCCGCGCGCATTGGCCTGATCGCCTTCGAGGCCGGGTTGCGGCGCTATCGCGACCAGCACCGCAGCGCGATGTTGAACCGCGCCTCGGACGCATTCCGGCAGCTTAGCTGCGGTGCCTATGCCAGCCTTGCCGCGCAACCCGACGGCGCGCAAGAGGTTCTGGTCGCGCACAGCAAGGGCGGCGCGGCAAAGCTGGCCGCCGACATGTCAAAAGGCACGCGCTTCCAGCTTTACCTTGCGCTGCGCATCGCGGGCTTTCACGAACTGGCCCAAAGCCGCCCCGTCGTGCCCTTTATCGCCGACGACATCATGGAAAGCTTTGACGACGACCGCGGGGCCGCCACATTCGCCTTGCTGACCGCGATGTCCCGCGTGGGGCAGGTCATCTATCTGACCCACCACCGCCATCTCTGCGACATCGCGCGGGCCACCTGCCCACAGGTCAATGTCGTCAATCTGCTATCCGCGTGACGACCGCCGCGCAAAGGCCGCCCCCGCCCCCAGCACCGCCAGCATCAGAACCCCGCTGGCAGGCAGCGGGATGACCGGCGTTGCGGCGGTTTCGGCGGCAAAGCTGACATATTCGCCCGCCGCCGTCCCGTTAAAGCTGAAGCGGACGGTGGCCAAGGGATCGTTCAGCATCGCCTCGACATCGGCAAAGCTGACCGGTGTGCCCGTGGCATAGACGCTGAAATTGCCCGCAAGGGTACAGCCCAGGGGCGGACAATTCGCTCCGGCGTCGTTAACCTCGATGGGCGAAAAGTCACCGTTGCTGAACCGCGCCCGTCCGGGAAAGCCATAGATCGTTGCCCCGCTCAGCGACGCGGTCAGCCCCGCGATCGACGCGGAGGCGTCTGCCAGCGCGGGGTTCAGTGGCATGTCGCTGCCCACGAATGTGCTCGGATCGCCATCCCCGTCCAGCGCGGCGGCATCCAGCGTAAAGCTGATTGTTCCCACCGTCCCGAGATCGGGGAAATCCAGCCCCCATGTCGGCAGGTCGATGCTTTCCACCACCGCCACGTTGAATGTATAGGTCGCAGCCGAAGCCGGAACAGCCGCCAAAGACAACGCGGCGATCATCGCAAACCTTGTCACTTTCATCTTACCCCCATTTTTCCTGTGGCTCGGACGAAGGGCGCACGCCGCGCCTGTTCCGCCAACTGATCCAGCCTAACACGATCCGGCCCGTCGGCTAACAGTGAACATTGCCGTTCAACGCCCGACCCGCCGGAAAACCCGGAAAATCCCCCGCAACCGTTTGACCTGAGGGGTAATCCTTGTGAGTATGGAGATCAGGGAGAGAGTCGACACAAATCAGAGATTGTTATCATGAATTACCCATGCCCCGGCGCATCCGCGCCGCGCGCCGTGTGATATGGCGCGGTTGAACCTGTTCCCGGCCACAACCTGGCTGCGCCGCATGACGCCAGCCACGGCCAAGGCCGATCTGCTGGCCGGTCTGACCAACGCCGCCATCGTCCTGCCGCAGGGCGTCGCCTTTGCCACCATCGCCGGGTTGCCCGCCGAATATGGCCTGTACACGGCCATGGTGACAGCGGCGCTGGCCGCGCTGCTGGGGTCGTCGATGGTGATGGTCTCGGGGCCCACCACCGCGATCTCGGCGCTGCTGTTCGCCACACTGGCAGGCATGGCAGAGCCCGGCAGTGAACGCTATGTCCAGCTTGCGCTGCTGCTGACGCTGCTGGTCGGGCTGTTTCAGGTCGCGGCGGGTATGGCGCGGCTGGGGGGGCTGGTGTCCTTTGTGTCGCATTCGGTGATCGTGGCCTTCACGGCGGCGGCAGCGACGCTCATCGGGGTCAGCCAGCTTGCCGGGGCGTTCGGGCTGCACGTCGCAGGCGGCGGCAATATCGTAGAGCGGGTCATCCGTGTCATCGAGGCTTTCCCAGAGGCGCATCCACTGGCCTTTGCCATCGCCTTCGGCACATTGGCCACCGTCGCCCTGTTCCAGCGTTTCGCACCGCGCGCGCCGGGTTTTCTGATCGCGCTGTTCGTCGGCGGGCTGATTGCCGCGCTGACCGGCGCGGCGGATAAAGGGGTCGAGATGTTAAGCCCGATCCCCGCCGCCCTGCCCGGCTTTGGCATGCCGCATCTGTCCTGGACCGACATCACCATCCTGGCCCCCGGCGCCGCCGCCATCGCGCTGGTTGGCCTGCTTGAGGCGATCTCGATCGGGCGGACCTTTGCGCTGCGGCGGCACGAGCCCTTTGGCCCCAATCAGGAAATGATCGGTCAGGGCCTGTCGAACAGCATCGGGTCGTTCTTTCACTGCTATGCCGGGTCGGGCTCTTTCACGCGCTCGGGCGTCAATGCCGAGGCGGGGGCCAGAACACCGCTTTCGGCGATTTCGGCCAGCGTGATGCTGGCGGCGATCCTGCTGATCTTTGGCAGCTATATTACCCTGATACCGAAACCGGCGATGGCGGGGCTGATCCTCTATGTCGCATGGCGGCTGATCGACCGGAACGAGATCCGCCATATCGTCGCCACCTCGCGCCCCGAGACGCTGATCCTGGTCCTGACCCTTGCCTCGGGCCTGCTGCTGGAACTGGATTTCGCCATCTATGTGGGCGTTATCGCCTCGTTCTCGGTGTTCATCTATGAAAGCTCGCACCCCTCGCTGCGGGTCAGCGCACCGGTCAAGGCGGCCAGCGGGCGGCGCAAGTTCCGCAATGCCGACCTGCATGGCGTGCCCGAATGCCCGCAGATGGTGACGGTCCGGCTGGACGGGCCGCTGTATTTCGGTTCGGTCGAGCATGTCGAGGCCGAATGGAAAAAGCTGCGTCACAAGAGACCCGGACAGGTGCATGTGGTGTTCTATCTGAAAGGCGTCGGCAAGATCGACCTGTCAGGTGCCGATTTCCTGATTCATGCCATCCGCGAGGTCCGCGCGCAGGGCGGCAATTTTTATATCGTCGCGCTGTTCCCGCCGCTGCTGGAATGCTTGCGCCGCTTTCATGTATTAGAGGAGCTGGGCGAGGATCACCTGCATATCTCGAAAGGCGACGCCATCGCGGCGGCGATCGAGAAGATGGACATGTCGATCTGCCAGGGCTGCACCAAACGGGTCTTTATCGAATGCGACACTCTGCCCGGTGCTGTACCGGCCGAACCACCGCAATCCGCCGTAGCCCGCTGACCACAACCACAGGAGGATACCATGCCCGTTGTTTTTCAGATCGATTTTCCCTTTGCCGGGCCGTGGGGGGCCGAAATGGCCGCGCTGATGACCGGTCTGGCGCAGGACATCGCGGCCGAGCCGGGGCTGGTCTGGAAAATCTGGACCGAAGATGCCGATGCCGGGCGAGCGGGCGGCATCTACCTGTTCGAAACGGCAGACGCCGCCCGCGCCTATGCCGACAAGCATCTGGCGCGGCTGACCGATATCGGCATCACCGGCATTGTCGCCCATCACTTCGCGATCAACGACAAGCTGTCGGCGATCACCCGCTTTCCACAGGCTGGCTGAAACTCCACACCCCTTCGCCAAGGGCGGGGGCGGCACGATCCGTCACCAGATCGCTGCGGGAAAAGCGCAGCGGGCTACGCAGACCGGCAATGCCCTCGGGGGCGATTTGCAGGCCGCGCGCGGCAATCTGCGGCTCGGCCAGCGCTTCGGCCACATCATTGACCGGACCGACGGGGACACCCGCCCCCTCCAGCGCCGCAATGAGATCCGCCCGGCTGCGCAAAGCTGTGGCCGCGGATAGCAACGGAACAAGCCGGTCGCGATGGGCGACACGTGCGGGATTGGAGGCGAAATCCGGATCGTCGGGCAACGAGAGCAGATCCAGCGAGTCGCACAGGGCGCGAAACTGCCGGTCATTGCCGCAGGCGATGATCAGATGTCCGTCGGATGCCGGAAACAACTGATAGGGAACGATATTCGGATGGGCATTGCCCAGACGATGCGGCACGCTGCCCCCCAGCAGGAAATTCGTCGCCTGATTGGCCAGCACCGCCACGCCGCAATCCAGCAGCGACAGATCCAGATGCTGCCCCCTGCCCGACCGCGCCCGTTCGGCCAGCGCCGCCTGCACGGCAATGACGCCGTAAAGCCCGGTGAAAATGTCGATCCACGCCACGCCGACCTTTTGCGGCTCGCCCTGCGGGTCGCCGGTCAGGTCCATGATGCCGGACATGCCCTGAATCAGGAAATCATAGCCCGGCTGCGCGGCGCGTGGCCCGTCCTGCCCGAACCCGGTGATCGAGGCATAGACAAGGCGCGGATTGCGGGCCGAAAGGCTGTCATAATCCAGCCCGAATTTCCGCAATCCCCCCAGCTTGAAATTCTCGACCACGACATCCGCGCTGTCGATCAGCGCGCGCAGCCGCTCCAGATCATTCGCATCGCGGAAATCGCAGATGACCGAGCTTTTGCCGCGATTGGCGGCGTGGAAATAGGCGGCAACGGCTTCGGTCGTGCCATCGGCGCGGGGTCGTTCGATGAAGGGCGGGCCCCAGCGGCGGGTGTCGTCGCCTTCGGGCGATTCCACCTTGATCACCTCGGCACCCAGATCGGCCAGGGTCTGACCGATCCACGGGCCGGCGAGGATGCGGGCCAGTTCGACGACCCGCAGCCCTTTCAGCGGCGCATCAGCCAAAGGCCTGAATCCCGGTCTGCGCGCGGCCAAGGATCAGCGCGTGAACATCATGCGTGCCCTCATAGGTGTTCACGGTTTCCAGATTCTGCGCATGGCGCATCACGTGATAGCCAATCTGGATACCGTTGCCGCCATGCATGTCGCGGGCCTGACGGGCAATGTCCAGCGCCTTGCCGCAATTGTTGCGCTTGACGATCGAGATCATCTCGGGCGCAAATTTCCCCTCGTCGAACAGCCGTCCGACCCGCAGGCTGGCCTGCAACCCCAGTGAGATTTCGGTCTGCATGTCCGCCAGTTTCTTCTGGTAAAGCTGGGTGGCGGCCAGCGGTTTCTGGAACTGGTGGCGGTCAAGCCCGTATTGGCGGGTGCGGAACCAGCAATCCTCGGCCGCGCCCATCGCGCCCCAGGAAATGCCGTAACGTGCGCGGTTCAGACAGCCGAACGGGCCGCCCATGCCCTCGATATTGGGCAACAGCGCGTCCTCGCCGACCTCGACATCCTCCATCACGATCTCGCCGGTGATTGAGGCGCGCAGGCTAAGCTTGCCCTCGATCTTGGGGGCGCTGAGGCCCTTCATGCCCTTGTCCAGCACAAAGCCGCGCACCTTGCCGCCATGCGCCTCGGACTTGGCCCAGACGACGAACACATCGGCAATCGGCGCGTTCGAGATCCACATCTTGGCCCCGTTCAGCACATAGCCGCCATCGGTCTTTTTTGCCCGCGTCTTCATGCCCGCCGGATCGGAACCCGCATCGGGCTCGGTCAGGCCGAAACAGCCGATAAACTCGCCCGAGGCCAGCTTTGGCAGGTATTTGTGCTTTTGTTCTTCGCTGCCATAGGCTTCGATGGGGAACATCACCAGCGAGGATTGCACCGACGCCATGCTGCGATAGCCGCTGTCGATACGCTCGATCTCGCGCGCGACCAGACCGTAGGCGACGTAAGAGGCCCCTACCCCGCCATATGCCTCGTCCACGGTCACACCCAGCATTCCCGCCGCACCCATTTCACGGAAAATTTCCGGGTCGGTATGTTCGGTCAGATAGGCGTTTTCGACACGCGGGGCCAGACTTTCGGCGGCGAAGGCGGCCGCGCTGTCGCGGATCATGCGTTCTTCTTCGGTCAGCTGATCGTTCAGCAGGAACGGATCTTCCCAGGTGAAGGGCTGGCCCTTGTGCGATTTGGTGGACATGGTCGACTCCCTGACTCTCGTGATCGCTCATTCTTGAGGCAACTCATATCCCTTGGCAAGCGGCGCGGGAAACGGATAATCCTCATCTGATCATGTATGGAATGAATGAATGCGGCAAAGACGCTTTCTGCCCAATCTCAGCCTGCTGATGGCCTTTGATGCGGTGATGCGCAACGGCTCGGTCACGGTGGCGGCACAGGATCTGGCGCTGACGCAAAGCACGGTCAGCCGCCTGATCCAGACGCTTGAGACACAACTGGGCCAGCCGCTGTTCGTCCGCCACCGCAGGCGGCTGATCCCGACCGATTCCGCGCAGCGCTATGCCCGCGACATTTCCCGTGCGCTGGATCTGATCCAGCGGTCGTCCATGTCCCTGATCGCCAACCCTGACGGCGGCAGTCTTGATCTGGCCGTGCTGCCGACATTCGCGACGCGCTGGCTGGCCCCGCGCCTGCCACGTTTCCTGTCGGACAATCCGGGCATTTCGGTCAATCTGGCCACGCGGTTCAAACCCTTCAGCTTTGATGCAGAGCCCTATGACGCGGTGATCTATTTCGGCCACGACGACTGGCCCGGCGCGATGCATGTCAAGCTGTTCGACGAACGTATCACCGCCTGCGCCTCGCCCGCGTTCCTGCGCGAACATCCGGTCAATGGCCCCGGCGATCTGGCCGGTCTGGTACTGCTGCAACTGGAAACGCGGCTGAACGCGTGGGAGGCATGGTTTGTCGGTCAGGGCGTCGGTGCCCGCGTCACGCCGAACGGGATGCTGATGGATCAGTTTTCGATGATGATCCAGGCGGCGATCTCGGGTTTGGGGGTTGCGCTGCTGCCTGACTATCTCGCGCGGATCGAAATCGCCGAGGGGCGGCTGGCCCCGATCCTGCGCCCTGCCGTGCCCGGCACCGGGGCCTATTGGCTGGCTTGGCCGCAGGCGAAATCCGGGCTGAAGCCGATCAGCGCGTTTCGCGACTGGATCACCGCGCAGATTGCCGGTGGGCCGACGGGCTAAATTTCGCCTGTTTATATCCGCATTAATTAGCGATTATGCGGATTACTTGGTTGATGGTGTTTTCCGGAAAGCCGCCCCTGCTGCCCGGCGGCTTTCCAGAGACCTTCCCCACAGGGAAGGTCAATCCAGCTTGTCCAGCAAGGCTATCACAGCGGCCTCTAACCGGCGGCGATCCACGGTCGAAAAATCGCGGGCCAACCGGATTTCCAGCCTCCCGTTCGCCGCCGTGCACTTGGCCCGTCCCTGCGGGCGCGCGACCTGAAAAGTGGTCTTGGCCCTTGCCTGCGGTGCCGGAGGTTTCGGCGCGGCGGCCGGCGGGGCCTGTTCGCCCCCCTGCCCTGCGAAACCGCGCAGCAGGTCCAGTTCGTCCCGCGGCGACCGGTTCTCACGCTCGGCCAGGCTGGCCCGGATCGCGGCCAGCGTCTCGGGCGCCTCCGCCAGGCGCTGCGCCAACGCCAGCCCAAGGCTGCGCGGAATGTCCTGCGCATGCAGCAACACATCGCCCAGGTTTTCGACCAGCGGAATGAAGTTGCGGATATAGCTGCGCTTTTGATAGCCTGCCGACCTGAACAGGATCGCGACCGCTTTTTCGGGGTCATTCTCTTGCGTCATCGGGTCCGCCGCATAATGCAGGGCAAGCTGTGCCATCTCAGCGAATGAGATATCCTTGCGGACCATGTTCTCATCCACCATCCGCCGGTAAAGCTGTTCCAGAGCGTCGCCCTGCGCTGCGATTCCGGCCGGAATCCGCCCCCATTTTTCCGCGTCTCCGGTTTCGTCCAGCAGCGCGCGATAGGCCGAAAGACGACGCCAGCCCTGAATCAGTTCATAACGTCCCTGCCCCGCAGGCTCGACCCGGATCGGGTTCGACAGCCCTATTTCGCGGATAGAATCGATCAGTTCCGCCAGTTCCGGATCGGCGCCCGGCGCGCGGTCGCGGGTCAGTTTCTGCGAATCGATCACGTCCAGAGGAATCAGATCGGTGATCAGCCCCGCTCGTTTCAGGCGCACATGTTCCTGCGCCAGAGCGTCGTTTTCGGCCCGGATCTCGGCCTCGATCCGGGCGCGATCACGGGTAGATTCAACGGTTTCGGCTATGGCTGCGGCCATCGGGCCGCGACGGGTTTCGTCCTTCCCTGCGGGGAAGGTTTCCCCACCGGAATCATCGTCGGGCATTTCAATGTCGAACACGCGGCGTTTACGGCTCATGCGTCAGCCTCCAGCTTGTCCCATGCGGCCAGCACATGGGTCTTGAATTCGGCATAACCCTGATCGAATGTCGCCCGCGCCCGACGCCAGGTACCGCGCGTCATTTCGCGATAATCTATCTCGTAAATCGAACTGAGGAACCGCCCTGACTGTTCGACCGCACGGGTCAGCTCGATCGGATGCTCGGCCATGCGATCACCAAACACCTGCCGGAACGCACCCATCATCGCCTGATGCAGATCGTTCGACGGTTCGTATCGGGTCATCAGAAAGCGAATATCGGCAAAAGCCTTGGGCAGCGCGATCTTCCCCGCGGGGAAGTTTTCAAACCCGTGGGACAAATCCTCCAGAGCCTCGGACAACTGGCCGATGAAGCTGGTGGTCGAGTCATATTCCCAATAGCCGGGGCCGGACGGGATATACAGCATGTCGGCGGCAAAGACGGCGTTCATCGACTGATAGCCGATGGCGGGCGGGCAATCGAACAGGATCAGGTCATAGGCGTCGTCGGCAAGGCTGTCCAGGAACCGTGACACAGCGCCGAAGAATGTCCATTCCGGGTTCAGGTGCCGATACTGCGCGCTGGCAAATTCGACAAAGGCGGCGTTCGCGCATGACGGCACGATGTCGATGGTGGACCAGGCCGTCGGCTTGATGAAATCTGCCGGGCGCAACGTCCCAAGGCCCATGTCGCGAATCGAGGCGGGCAGCTTGCGCTGGGGCAGGGCGGTTCCGCTTTCAGCACCCGAGGTCGCTGCATTCATCCGGTCCGTCTCTCGTTCAAGATCGCGCGCCATGATCCCCCAGACGGTGTGATCCTCGCCCACATCACTCAGGCCCATGGAATGGCTTAGCGTGGCCTGCGGGTCAAAATCGACGACCAGCACGCGATAGCCGTCCAGCGCGGCGGCATGGGCAAAATGCAGTGCCACGGTCGATTTCCCCGCACCGCCCTTGAAATTGGCAATCGCGGCACGAAAGGCGCGCTTGCCGGCGGGGCGGGGCGGCATCAAAGACCGCTTGCCAATCCGCACACGGCGGCGCAGCTCATTTATCTCGTCCAGGCTGAACCAGCGCTGGCGGCCATCCTCTTCGACTTCCCCGAGGGGAAGGTTCGGCTCGCCGGCCAGCTTGCCGCGAAAGGTGGACTGATTGATGCAAAAGATCAGTTCGGCCACCTCCCAGCTTGAAAACCGGCGCAGGGTCTTTTCATGTTCGGGGCTGAAGGTCT
>NZ_JBKEBL010000252.1:0-2202 GCF_047973135.1 Paracoccus sp. (in: a-proteobacteria) | reverse complement strand
GGCCGGGGTTTCGGCGCGTCAGGTGGCGGCTTTCGACGGAACCGCGATGATCATCTGCGGCGATGAAGGTGCTGCAAGGGTGGTGCTGCCCGATGCCTATGGCCCGCCCCGGCCTGCGGAAAACTGCTGCGATTGTCCCTGCTGCCTGACGTCTCCGGCGCTGACGCCGGTTGCGGCGCAGGTCGTCGTGCCCGGGGGGGCGATCTGCTGGCAGGCGTCCTGGCCCGCGCCGGGCGCGCATCCACCGTTGCGGCAGTTGCGCCCGTGGTCGCGTGGTCCTCCGGCGCGGATGGGGGGCAACGTTGCGGCCTGCGGCATCCTGTCAGCCGATTCCCGCCACGTAACGTCCTGAGGCCCCCGGATGCGCTTTCTTCTGCTTGTGATATTTGTTGTTCTGGGCACGTTGCCCGTGGGGGCCGAAACGGTTCTGGCCCGTCTTTTGCCCGACATTTCCGCCAATGCGCTGGTCGAGGGGGCCGATGCCTTTGGTCCGATCCGCGAGGATGTGCCCATCGCGCCGGTGATGGCCGCCGGGCAGAGGGTTGGCTGGGCCTTTGTCACATCGGATTTCGTCTCGACCACCGGCTATTCGGGCAAGCCGATTCACACCCTTGTCGCGGTGGATGACGACGCGAAAGTGACTGGCGCGCTGCTGGTCAGGCATTCCGAACCCATTGTGCTGATCGGTATTCCCGATTCGAAGATGAAGGCTCTGGTCGCGAATTACCGGGGGCTGGATTTGGTGGCCGAGGCCGGGGCACACGGGTCAGCGCATGATCTGGACATTATTTCCGGTGCGACAGTCACGGTGATGGTGATCGACGATTCCATCGTTCGGGCCGGGTTGAAGGTCGCGCGCGCGCTTGGGCTGGGCGGGCTGGCCCCGGCGGCCGATCAGGGGCCAAAGTTCCGCCTGAACCCCGAGGCACAGGCGGCGACGGACTGGCAGGCGCTGCAAGGCGACGGCACGATCCGCAGCCTGACGCTGACCGTGGGCGAGGTGAACGAGGCTTTTGCCGCGCTTGGCGATCCGCGTGCGGAACGACGCGCACTGACCCAACCGCCCGACTCTACATTCATCGAAATGGATGCGGCGCTGGTGTCCCAGCCTGCAATCGCCCGCGTCTTGCTGGGCGAGGCCGAGGCGCAAAACCTGTCCGGCTGGTTGGCCGAGGGCGACAATGCCGTCACGATCTTTGGGCGCGGTCTGTACAGTTTCAAGGGGTCTGGCTATGTGCGCGGCGGCATCTTTGACCGGATCGTCCTGATTCAGGACGATGTTTCGGTGCGGTTTCGCGACCGAATGCACAAGCGTATCGTAACGGTCGCCACCCCCGGCGTGCCCGCGCTGGACGAGGCCGATCTGTTCAAAATTCCGGCGGATTCCGGGTTCGACCCGGCCGGGCCCTTCAGCATTCAGTTGCTGGTCCATCGCGATGTCGGGCCGATCGAAAAGCTGTTCACCACCTTTGATCTGGGCTATCAGCTTCCCGAGAAATTTCTGCTGGAAATCGCTCCGCCACCCGCAGCGAAGGCGGTCGAGGCGGTGGCGGATCAGGACGAGGCGCTTGCCCATCAGGCGCTGTGGCAGCGGATCTGGACTGACAAGCAGGGGCCGATCCTGATCACCGCCGCGCTGTTGGCGGTGCTGACGGCGGCGTTCTTTTTTCAGACTTTCGCGACGCGCAATGCCCGCAGCTTTCTGCGGTTCCGCATGGGCTTTTTGCTGGTCACGCTGGTGTTTCTGGGCTGGTACGCCAATGCACAGCTTTCGGTGGTCAACCTGCTGGCGCTGTTCGGCGCGGTGGCAACCGGCTTTAGCTGGCAGGCCTTTCTGCTGGATCCGCTGACCTTCATCCTGTGGTTCGCGGTGGCGGCGGCGCTGCTGTTCTGGGGGCGGGGGGCTTATTGTGGCTGGCTGTGCCCCTTTGGCGCATTGCAGGAAATCACAAACCGCATTGCCCGCGCCTGCCATGTGCCGCAATGGACCCTGCCCTGGGGGTTGCATGAACGGCTGTGGCCGCTGAAATACATGATCTTTCTGGGGCTGTTCGGGGTCAGTCTGGCCAGCATCGAACAGGCCGAGCATCTGGCCGAGATCGAACCCTTCAAGACCGCCATCGTGCTGAAATTCCTTCGCGCGTGGCCCTTTGTGGCCTATGCGGCGGCGCTGCTGATCGCGGGGCTGTTCGTGGAACGGTT
>NZ_JBKEBL010000342.1:0-17763 GCF_047973135.1 Paracoccus sp. (in: a-proteobacteria) | reverse complement strand
CCGCGAATGGTGTCGTCGTCGAGGTAGAGAAACTCGGCAATGGCCTGGCACGACTTCCCGTCATCCAGCAACAGGATCGCATTGGCACGACGCGCAACGCCATGATCCTCGCGCTGACTACGCACGCAAGCCTCAAGCTCGTGACGCTCTGAAGGGGGGAGAAAACCAGACCGGATCATGACCTTACATGAATCGGCGCACATATCGGCGTCAACCCATCAAATCTCGGATCTTCAGGGACTCCGGGTATAATGATCTGCTTGAGAATTCATTTCTCATACTGTAATATTTAGTACGTAAATAAAGAATTTACAAAACATCAATTGGGGGGAGAATATGCGTAATAATATAATGGCTTTGGCCTGCGCTGTCATGGCCGGAGCCCTTGCGTTACCGGCTGCCGCATCGACCGTATCGGTCGTGGTTCCGGGATCTGCAAACCCCTATCTCGCCGGATTGCCTGACGGCACCACCGCCCTCACCGGGGATTCCGCGCCGGGGCAATCTCCGGTTCTGGTTTCCGGCCTTGGCATAATGGGCGGCGTAACCCTGACCTTTGCGGCGACCGGGCAGGTTTCGTTGGGTCTCGGGCTGGGCCCCGATCCTGACGGCGGGTCGCCGATTGGCCATCAGAGAGGGGAAGAGAACGGGTTTTCGGCTGTTACCATGCCCAGGGTGTCGCTGCTGGGCGTTTTCCTGGACGATATGTTGCCGACAACGACAGCCGCGCCTGCGGCGCTGAATTTCAGCCCGCCCGGCAGTCGGAATTATCTGACCCTGTCACCGCTGCTGAAGCAGATTTTCTTCATCGGCGACGGGGCTGCCGATGACGGAACGGTTCAGCAGATCGTAGCCCCTGCGGGGGCAAGCCGTCTTTATCTGGGGACAATGGATAGTTATGGATGGTATAATAACACCGGTCAATTCAACGTCGATATAAGCATGGACCCGATTGCCCCCGCGACGATCCCGCTGCCTGCCGGGCTGCTGCTGTTGCTTGGCGGGCTTGGCACCATGGGGTTGCTTCGCCGCAGCTAGGCGCGGGTCAATCGCGGTCCTGCAACAGGCGAAAGCGCTGGATCTTGCCGCTTTCAGTTTTCGGCAGGGCGTCGGTAAAGACCACCCGGCGGGGGTATTTGAACGGTGCGATCACCGATTTGACGTGATTTTGCAACAGTTTGACGGTGCTGGCATTGGCTTCGGCACCGTCGCGCAGGACGACATGCGCCTCGACGATCTGACCGCGCTCGGGGTCGGGCGCGCCGACCACCGCGCATTCCAGCACATCGGGATAGGATAACAGCGCGGCCTCGACCTCGGGGCCGGCGATGTTATAGCCGGCGGACAGGATGATCCCGTCGGTGCGGGCGGCAAAGTGGAAATAGCCGTCCTCGTCCTGCGTGAACGTGTCTCCTGTCAGGTTCCAGCCGTCCAGCACATAGGCGCGCTGCTTGTCCGGGTCGGACATATAGCGGCAGCCCACCGGCCCGCGCACCGCCAGACGCCCGCTTTCGCCGCGCGGCAGTTCCTGACCATCCGGGCCGACGATCTTTGCCTCGTACCCGGTGAGCGGGCGCCCCGTGCACGAGGGGCGGCTGTCGCCGAAGCGGTTGCTGATAAAGATATGCAGCATCTCGGTCGCGCCGATTCCGTCCAGCATCGGCTTGCCCGTCCGGGCCATCCAGTCGTCATAGACCGGCCCGGGCAGCGTTTCGCCCGCCGACACCGCCACGCGCAGGCTGGACAGATCCGCGCCCTCTTCCATCGCGGCGATCATCACGCGATAGGCGGTCGGCGCGGTGAAACAGATCGTGGCGCGGTGTTTCTGGATGATCTCGACCATGTTTGGCGGTGAGGCGTTTTCCAGCAGCGCGGCCGAGGCCCCGAAGCGCAGCGGAAAGATCGCCAGCCCGCCCAGTCCGAAGGTAAAGGCCAGAGGCGGCGATCCGACAAAGATGTCATCGGGCTGCACGTTCAGAACCTCTTTGGCATAGGCGTCGGCGATGATCAGCAGGTCGCGGTGGAAATGCATCGTCGCCTTGGGCTCGCCCGTGGTGCCCGAGGTGAAGCCCAGCAATGCCACATCGTCGCGCCCGGTCCGCACGGCGTCGAACTGCACCGGCTGGGTCAGCGCGTCGCGGTCCAGTTCGGCGTCGTGGTTCGCGGTCCCGTCGAAACCGACCACCGTATCCAGATGACGGCTGTCGCCTGCGACCAGCGCCAGCTCGTCCATCAGCCGGGTGTCGCAAAGCGCGTGGCTGATCTGCGCCTTGTCCACGATCTTGGCCAGCTCGCCCGCGCGCAGCATCGGCATGGTGTTGACGACCACCGCCCCCGCCTTGGTTGCCGCCAGCCAGCAGGCCACCATCGCCGGATTGTTTGCCGAACGGATCATCACCCGGTTGCCGGGCTTGACCCCATAGACCTGCACAAGCGCGTTGGCGATGCGGTTGGTCCAGTCGGACAGTTCCTTGTAGGTACGCATCCGGCCGTTGCCGATCAGCGCAGGCCGGTCGCCAAAGCCCCTTTCGACCATGCGGTCGGTCAGTTCCACCGCCGCGTTCAGATATTCGGGGTAGGAGAAACTGCCCAGCTTCAGTTCCGGCCACAGGTCGGGCGGCGGCAGGTTGTCGCGCGTGAAGGTATCGACATGTGCCGACGGTCCCAGTGGTTGATTTGTCGTCATTCTTACCCCCTGTCGATGCGGCTTTTTCGCCTTATTCCGGTATCACTGCCGTGGCCTCGATTTCCACCTTGGCGCGATCCTCGACCAAGGCTGCGACCTGAACCAGCGCCATTGCCGGATAGGTGCTGCCGATGGCATTGCGATAGGCGCGGCCAACCTGTTTCAGCGCGGCAAGATATTCGTGCTTGTCCGTCACATACCATGTCAGCCGGACCAGATGCTCGGGCCGCGCCCCCGCCTCGGCCAGAATCGCGACGATGGATTTCAGCGCCGTCTCGACCTGTTCCGCGAAATCGTCGGTCTCGAATTCCTGCTGGTCGTTCCAGCCGATGATTCCGCCGGTGAACACCATCCGTCCCGATGCGGCGATGCCGTTCGAATAACCCGGCGTCGCCTTCCAGTTCCGGGGGTGCAGGATCTCATGAACCATCGCTTTGCTCCTTGAATGCGGTCATTTTCTCGCGGATTTCCTGCGGCCATGGCAGGGCCTTGCCGCCCGGCCCGACCCAGACGATGGTCAGCACCACCTGCAACCGCTGCTGGCCGTCACCCTCGGCGCGCAGCAGCAGCGCCGCGCTGGAGGTGCCGATGCGATCGATCCGCAGCGTGAAATCCAGAATGTCGCCCAGACGCGAGGGGGCCTGAAATTCCGCCTCGATACGGACGGTCGGCACGCCGGTGCTTTCTTCCAGATGCATCCGCCGGAAGGGATAGCCCATCGCTTCGGCAAAGAAATTCTCGACGACGGAATTCGTCATCTCGAAATAGCGAGGATAAAAGACGATCCCCGCCGGATCGCAGTGATTGAACTCGACCTGAACCTTGCGGTGATACAACATCGCGGCCTCAGTCATTTGCCTCGGGCGGCAGGAAATCGACATCGTGCCTTGCCGACACCGCGACGATTTCCGCCACATCGGTCATCTCGTGCAGGGCCTCGAACAGCGCCTCAAGCTTGCCTGCGGGCGAGACCCAGAACATCGCCCGCGCCGGTTTTTCGGATTTGTTGAAATAGCCATGCGGCACGCCGCGCGGCATGCGCACCAGATCGCCGGCCCGTGCCGTCATCCATTTGCCGTCAAGTTTCAGCTCAAGCTGGCCTTCCTGCACAAGGATGAACTCGTCCTGCGTGGGGTGGATATGGACCGGCACATGCTGGCCGGGTTCGCTGTTCGTCTCGAACGCATAGGTGTCGTCGCTGCTGGCTTTGGGGAAATAACGCTGCCCCAGAATGTTCAGCATGCGCCCGTGATAGGCCTCGCCGTTGCGGGTGATCCCGCCTTCCAGTTTACGTGTCATGGCTTTTCCCGGTTTCCGATGGTGTCCAGAACGCTGCGCGCGATGACCAGACGCTGCACGTCGCTGGCCCCCTCATAGATGCGCAGCGCGCGGATGTCGCGATACAGGCTTTCGACCGGCACGCCATGGCGCACGCCGTCGCCGCCATGCAGTTGCACGGCCATGTCAATCACCTCTTGCGCGGCCTCGGTGGCGTAAAGCTTGGCCATCGCAGCCTCGCGGCTGACACGGGGGGCGCCCTGATCCTTGGTCCAGGCGGCGCGATAGACCAGCAGCGCGGCGGCGTCGATCTTTAGCGCCATGTCAGCCAGATGCCCCTGCACCATCTGCAGGGATGCCAACGGCGCGCCCTGCACCTTGCGGTTCGCGGTGCGGGTCAGCGCCTCGTCCAGCGCACGCCGCGCCATGCCCAAAGCCGCCGCGCCCACGGTGGAACGGAACACGTCCAGCACCGACATGGCCAGCTTGAACCCCTGCCCCGGCGCGCCAATCAGCGCGCTGTCGGGCAGAAACGCGCCCTCCATCCGCAGCGTGGCAAGGGGATGGGGGGCAATCACCTCGATCCGTTCGGCGATGGACAGGCCGTCGGTCGCGGCGGGCATCAGAAAGGCCGACAGCCCGCGCGCGCCTGCGGCCTCGCCGGTGCGGGCAAAGACCACATACAGATCGGCGATGCCGCCGTTCGAGATATAGGTTTTCGCGCCCGTCAGCCGGTATCCGCCATCCACCTTTTCCGCCGTGGTCGCCGTGTTGGCCACGTCCGAGCCCGAACCTGGCTCGGTCAGTGCAAAGGCCGAAATCGCCGTGCCCGCGCGCGTCCGGGTCAGCCATTCGCGCTGTTCCGGCGTGCCGAACAGGCTGATTGCGCCCATCCCCAGCCCCTGCATGGCAAAGGCGAAATCGGCCAGCGCGTCGTGGCGGGCCAGCGTCTCGCGGATCAGGCACAGGCTGCGCACATCCAGCGCCTCGCCGGTATCGGCACCCGAATGGCGCAGGAACCCGGCCTTGCCCAGCCCCGCGACCAGCCCCCGGCAGGCGGCGTCCACATCGCCGTGATCGACCGGCAGGTTCGCCGCGCACCAATCCTCCAGCGCGGCGGACAGTTCGCGGTGGCGGTCCTCGAAAAAGGGCCAGTTCAGAAAGGTTTGATCGCTCATCCCGGCTTTCCCTCAATCGCCTTGAAACACAGGTTTTTCCTTACCGACAAAGGCATGATAGGCGCGTTCGAAATCGCGGGTCTGCATGCAGATCGCCTGCGCCTGCGCCTCGGCCTCGATGGCCTGTTCCAGCCCCATGTTCCATTCCTGGTTAAGCTGGGTCTTGGTGATGCCATGCGCAAAGGTCGGCCCCGCCGCGATGCGCGCGGCCAGCCTGGCGGCCTCGGCGTCCAGAGCATCGGGGGCGTGGATGGCGTTCCAGAACCCCCAGGCCGCGCCCTCGTCTGCGTTCATGACGCGGCCGGTATACAGCAGTTCCGCGGCACGGCCCTGACCGATGATGCGCGGCAGCATGGCGCAGGCGCCCATGTCGCAACCCGCAAGGCCCACGCGCGTGAACAGGAAGGCGCATTTCGCATCCGGCGTCGCCAGCCGCAGATCCGAGGCCATGGCGACAATCGCCCCCGCGCCGACGCAGATGCCATCCACCGCCGCAATCACAGGCTTGCCGCAGCCAATCATCGCCTTGACCAGATCGCCGGTCATGCGCGTAAAGGCCAGCAGGCCCTTCATATCCATGCCGACCAGCGGGCCGATGATGTCATGCACATCCCCGCCCGAACAGAAATTCCCGCCATTCGAGGCAAAGACCACCACGTCGATATCATCGGCATAGGTCAGCGCGCGGAATGTGTCGCGCAGCTCGGCATAGCTGTCGAAGGTCAGGGGGTTCTTGCGGTCGGGGCGGTCCAGACGGATCGTCGCCACACGCTCGTTCACCTGCCACAGGAAATGCTTGGGTTGGATCGCGGCCATCTGGGTCATGTCATTCGCGCCTTTCGTATCAGATAAATCACTGTACCGCCGGTTCTGTCAGACCTCGCCCCCGGCGATGGCGATGGCCTGTCCGTTGATCGCATCCGATCCCGCGCCGCACAACCACAGCGCAGCGGCACTGACCTCGGCCGGTTGCACCAGACGGCCCTGCGGATTGCTCTGCGTCAGCGCTGCCAGCGCCTGATCGTGGCTTGCGCCGGTCTTGCCGATGATATTGGCGATGGATCTTTCGGTCATTTCGGTATCCAGAAAGCCGGGGCACAGCGCATTGACCGTCACGGGTTTTTTCGCGACCTCCAGCGCAAGGCTGCGGACCATGCCGATCACGCCATGCTTGGCCGCCGCATAGGGCGCGACATAGCGATAGCCCTTCAGCCCGGCGGTCGAGGCCACCGCGATCAACCGCCCCCAGCCGGTCATCTGCGCCAGCCCCTCGCGGAAGGTCAGGAAAGTGCCGGTCAGGTTCGCTGCGATCATGCGGTTCCAGTGGTCCAGCCCGACCTTGCCAAAGGGCGCGCTGTCAGATGCCCCCGCATTCGCGATCACCACATCGCAAGGACCGGCCTCGGTGAACATCGCGCGGATGCTGGCCTCATCGGTCACATCGGCCTGAACCGCCCGCGCGTCGGGCAGATCGCCCGCCACGCGCAGCAAGGGTTCCAGCCGGCGCCCGGCGACCACGATCCGCGCGCCCTGCGCCGCAAAGGCGCGGGCCAGATCGGCACCGACGCCGGTGCCGCCGCCGGTGACAAGAACCTGCCTGCCTGTCAGGGTCATACCCGGATCGCCTCTTGCTGGCGTTCGCGCAGACGGAACAGCAGGTCGCGCCCGCCGGTATAGGGCGCGGGCCATTCGCTGGCCGTGTCGCCCTGTTCAACGGCGGCATGCAGCGTCCAGAAGGGATCGGCCAGATGCTGGCGCGCCAGACAGACCAGATCGGCCCGGCCCGCCATCAGGATGCCGTTCACCTGATCGAAATCGCTGATATTGCCGACCGTCATCGTCGGGATATGCGCCTCGTTTCGGATCCGGTCGCTGAACGGCGTCTGGAACATCCGGCCATAGACCGGCTTTTCCGCCGGGTCGGTCTGCCCGGATGAAACGTCGATGATGTCGGCCCCCGCCTCGTGGAAGGCGCGGGCAATCAGCACGGCCTCGTCCGGGGTGACACCGCCCTCGATCCAGTCATGGGCCGAGATGCGGACCGACAGCGGCCTGTCCTCGGGCCATACGGCACGCATCGCGCGCAACACCTCCAGCGGATAGCGCAGGCGGTTTTCCAGACTGCCGCCATAATCGTCGGTCCGCCGGTTGGTCACGGGGGAGACGAACCCGCCCAGAAGATAGCCATGGGCGGCGTGCATCTCGACCATGTCGGCACCGGACCGCGCGGCCATTTCGGTCGCCGCGACGAACTGATCGCGCACCATGTCCATATCGGCGCGGGTCATTTCGCGCGGTACGTCATTGTCGGGTTTGTAGCGCAGCGCCGAGGGCGCCAGCACCGGCCATGCGCCTGCCTTCAGCGGCGCATCGATCCCGCCATCCCACGGCACGCAGGTCGAGCCCTTGCGCCCCGAATGCCCGATCTGCATGCAGAATTTCGCCGTGGTTTCGGTGTGAATGAAATCGGCGATGCGTTTCCACGCGGTTTCATGTTCGGGCGAGTACAGCCCCGGACAGCCCGGCGTGATCCGCCCCTCGGGCGATACGCAGGTCATTTCGGTATAGATCAGCGCCGCGCCGCCCACCGCACGCGAGGTGTAATGCATGAAATGCCAGTCGGTCGGGCAGCCATCCACCGCCTTGTATTGCGCCATGGGTGACATGACGATGCGGTTCTTCAGCTCCATCCCGCGCAGCTTGAAGGGGGCAAACATCGGGCGGCGGCCAACCTGCCCGCCCTCTTGCCGCATGAACCAGGCCTCGGCCTGTTCCAGCCAGGCCTTGTCGCGCAGGCGCAGGTTTTCATGGCTGATCCGCTGGCTGCGGGTCAGCAGCGAATAGGCGAAACGGACCGGCGGCATGTCCAGATAGCGTTCGACCTCTTCGAACCACTCCAGACTGTTGCGCGCTGCCGATTGCAGGCGCAGCACCTCCAGCCGGCGCTCTTCCTGATAGCGGATGAAAGCCTGTTCCAAGGTCGGCTCGGAATGCAGGTAATCGGCCAGGGCGATCGCGCTGTCAAAGGCCAGCCGCGAGCCGGACCCGATCGAGAAATGCCCCGTCGCCGCCGAATCGCCGATCAGCACCACGTTCTCGTGATACCATTTTTCGCAAATCACCCGCGGGAACTGCATCCACACTGCGGAACCGCGCAGATGCGCCGCGTTCGACATCAGGTCGTTGCCGTCCAGATGCCGCTCAAAGATCTTGCGGCAGGTCTCGACGATTTCCTCTTTGGACATCGTTTCGAAACCCCATTTGTCCCATGTCTCGGGCAGGGTCTCGACGATGAAGGTCGCCGTTTCGTCGTCGAACTGATAGACATGCGCCCACATCCAGCCATGTTCGGTCTTTTCGAAAATGAAGGTGAATGCGTCGTTGAATTTCTGATGCGTGCCCAGCCAGATGAACTTGCATTTGCGCACGTCGATGTCAGGCTTGAAATCGCCCTCGTATTCCTTGCGCACCAGCGAGTTGATGCCGTCGGTCCCGACCACCAGATCGTAATCCTTGCGGTATTCCTCGGCCGACCTGAACTCGGTTTCGAATTGCAGGTTCACGCCCAGTTCGCGTGCGCGCGCCTGCAACAGGATCAGCATCTGCTTGCGCCCGATCCCCGCGAAACCATGCCCGCCCGAAACCTCGCGATGGCCGTCATGGACCACGGCAATATCGTCCCAATAGGCGAAATGGCTGCGGATCGCGTCGGTCGATTCGGGGTCGTTCTTCTGCATCCGCTCAAGCGCGTCATCCGACAGCACGACGCCCCAGCCAAAGGTGTCGTTCGCCTTGTTCCGTTCCAGCACCGTGACGTCATGGGACGGATCGCGCAGTTTCATCGAAATGGCGAAATAGAGGCCCGCCGGACCGCCACCCAGGCACAGGATCTTCATGATCGACTCCTCTGATTCTCAACCTTTCGCCGAGACTGGCACAGATGGCAGATTATTCAAGGTCAAAAATTTCATGTTCAAAATTATTTTCGTGACAAACCCCCGCCCCGATTGCTGAACCGGGGCATGCGACTTGTCAACCTTGCACGTCCGGTCTTTCCATCGCCCGCCCGACCAGCGCCCCCAGCCAGCCGATGCCGGGATCCGAGGCGAATTGACCGTGAACCCAGATCTTCACCTCGTAGGACGGGATCGGGAAAGGCAGATCGCGGATGGCCAGCCCGTCGCGGCCCTGCATCAGCTCAAAGACGGAACGGGGAAAGATCGCTGCGTAATCGGTGCGGCGGACGATTTCGGGCAGGACGGTGAAATGTTCCAGCCGCGCCTTGATCGGATAGGGCACGCCCTGCTGTTCCAGCAGGTCGCGGGCCATGCGGTGGCCGGTGGCGGCGCGGCCTACATCCAGAAAGGACAACCGGCCAAAGGCCTCGCGGCTCCAGTCTCGGGCCAGCGCCGGATGGCCCGCACGCAGCAGACAGACCAGCCGGTCGGTCAGCAGAACCGTACCCCGGCAGGCACCGTTTTCCAGTTGCGGCTGATAGCCGATGGCCATGTCCACCTGCCCGGATCGCAGCGCGGCCTCGACCTCGGCGGGGTCGGCGCGCACCGTATGCAGCGCGGCCTGCGGTGCCTCGCGCTCCATCGCGGCCAGCAGCCGGGGCAGGATCACGAATTCGCCGGTATCGGTCATGGCGACGCGGAACACCCGCCCGGTTCCCGCCGGGTCAAAGCTGTTCGCCGTCCGGACCGAGCCACCCAGCAGCCGCAGCGCCTCGTGGAACGAGGCGTGCAGCGCGGTGGCGGTCTCGGTCGGTTCCATCCGGTGCCCGACACGGACGAAAAGCGGGTCGTCAAAGGTTTCGCGCAGACGTTTCAGCCCGTGGCTGATGGCGGGCTGTGTCAGGCCAAGGCTGATGCCCGCGCCGGTCAGCGACCGCGCCTCCCAGATCGCCAGAAACACCTTGACCAGATTCAGATCAAAGCGCCGTAACGCATTCAGATCCATCAGGGATAGCCGGCCGGCGCCTCCAGCCCGCACAGGATCCTGCCGCCGCCATCCCAGATCGTGTCGGCGATGGCCGCATGCTGGGTCGTGACCATCGCGTCGCGCAGGTGGCGCTGCATGGGATTGCCCTTCTGGATCACGCCCATCCCGGCGATGCGGTAACATTCCTGCACGATGCCCGCGCCTTCCTGCGCTGCCAGCGTGGCACTGAGGCGCAGCATGTTGTTCTGGTCCTGCGACACCGGATCGCCCGCCAGCAGCGAATCCCACGCCTGCTCTGCCGCTTCATAGAAAAAGGCGCGGGCAGCGCGCAGCCGCGCTTCGGATTTCGCAATCCCGGTCAGGTAATAGCCGCGGTCGCACAGCCGCGAATGCCCGACCGCGATCTTGGCCGCGCCCGAAACCGATTTCGCCTGCTCGATTGCGGCGCGGGCCAGCCCCAGATTGCAGGCGGCATGAACCTGCGCCTGATAGGCCATTGACGGATAACGATACAGCGGATCGTCGAAAATGCCCGGCGCGCCGCGTTCGCAGATCCACATGTCGGGATAGAACTTGTCGGTGACGGTGGTGTCGTGACTGCCGGTGCCCTGCATGCCGCTGACATCCCATACCTCAAGGATTTCGACCTCATGGGCGGGGGCGACGGCCATCATGACATCCGGCACCGCATCCGCCGGGGCACCCGGCTTGCGGCCCGCGATGCCGACTCCGATCCAGTCGGCGCCCATGCAGCCCGAGGCGAATTTCCAGCGCCCCGACACGCGAAAGCCGCCCTCGACCCGCACCGCCTCGGCCACAGGATGCAGACCGCCGGCAAAGACCTGATCGGGCCCGTCGGCATACATGATCTCCTGCGCCTCGACCGACAGCGCGGCGGTATAGGTATTGGCCGATCCAAAGGCCGAAATCCACGCGGCCGAGCCATCGACCGTTCCAATTCTGTCCACCATCTTCAGGAAATGATGCGGCGCCATGGCGTCCCCGCCGAACCGCGTCGGCGTGGCGGAACGAAAGATCCGGGCCTTTTTCATCAGGCCGACGATGTCGCGCGGAATATGGCGCAGGGTTTCGAATTCGTCGCGGCGTTCGGCGATGACCTGCAACATGTGCAGAAATTCGGGGGTCTCGGTCAGGCGGGAATGATCCACCGGCGCCGTAACGCTGATCTTGCTGGCAGGCTGGTTCATGGGTCGCGCTCCGTTGCTGTCGGGTGACTTTCGGCGAAGATGTTTCATAATTCAAATTAATTATTAGAATATTAATCATTAATCACGCGAATGGAAAAGGACGCAGCCGCGCCGTGCCGCTGCGCCGCCGCAGGCTTTTGCAGGGGGTCCGGGGGGCGCACAGCCCCCCCGGCCATCGCGGGACGCAAAAACATCCGGCGGTGACGTCACGCCACGATCCCCGGCTGCACCGCATGGACGGATGACACCTCTGACAAGATTGCCTTGCCCGGTTTCAGCGGCTAGACCGGCCCCCGAATAATCAGGGATCCCCGATGGCCGCCAAGCTGACTTATCTCGAACCGGTCTCGTCGCGGCGGACGGTCGGGGATATGGTTTACCTCAAGCTGCGCGACGCGCTGACGGTCGGGCGGTTCGATCCCGATCAGGTGCTGACCATCGGAGCCATGTCCGAAGCGTTCCAGACCAGCCACATGCCCGTGCGCGAGGCCATGCGCCGCCTCACCGCCGAGGGTGCGCTAAGCGTCGCGGCCAGCGGTTCGGTCCGGGTTCCGGCGGTGAACCGCGCCCATCTGGACGACATCATCGAGGCCCGCGTCATGCTGGAACGGCGGGCGACCGAACGTGCGGTGGCGGCGATCACCGATGACGGGCTGCGCACGATCCGGCAGCAGGCGCAGGCGCATGCCGCCGCCGATCAGTCGGACATCCACGAAATGCTGCTGCGCAACCGCGATTTCCACTTTGCGATCTATCGCGCCTCTGGCTCGGATGTGCTGCCCGCGCTGATCGAATCGCTGTGGCTGCGTTATGGCCCTTATATGCGGCTTTTGTCGGACCGTGCCGCACCGGCCGGGGGCGGTCACAATCAGTATACGCGGGGTCACTTGACCATTGTCGAGGCGATCGGGCGCGGCGATGCCAGCGCCGCCGCCCAAGGGATCGAGGCGGATATTCGCGGCACGCAGGACCAGTTGCGCCGCGTGCTGGACGATCTTACCGACGTCTGAGCGCCGTCACCTCGATCTCGATCAGCATCTGGTCTTCGGCCAGTGTCACGATAACGGTGGTGTTGGTCGGGCGCGGGTCGCTGAAGGTTTCGCCAAGGATGCGGGAAGCGGGCAGTATGTCCTCGCGCCGGGTCAGAAAGACGCGGAGGCGAACGATGTCGGACAGCCCTGCCCCCGCCTGTTCCAGCGCCCATGCGATATTCCTCAGCGCCTGCCGGGTTTGCGCCTCGATCCCGTCCGGGACTTGGCCGGTGGCGAAATCGTATCCGACCGTGCCCGAGACGAAGATGAAATCGCCATCCACGACAGCGCGGCTGTAGCCGGCCATATCCTCGAATTTGGAACCGGATGAGATGGTCGTGCGGGTGGGCGCGGGCATGGGGTTTCCTTCGGGTTCAAAATTGTCTTGCGCATTTGATCAAAGATTTGCTAGGAAAATGCAAGCCCTCACACGATCCGGATCTCATATGCCCCAGCTTGCCCGCCGCATCACCCATACATCGAAGAAAAGCTATGGCATGGTGGCGAAGGCGGCGGCGTTTCAGGGCGACGACCTGATCCATCTGGAACTGGGCAAGCCCTGTCACGACACGCCCGCGCATATCGTCGATGCCACGGTGGCAGCGCTGCGGCGGGGCGAGGTGCATTATTCCGACCTGCCCGGCCTGCATGAATTTCGCATGGCCATTGCCGCAAAGCTGCGCGATTACAACGGGATTCAGGCCGGTCCGGACGACGTTCTGGTCACGAACGGGCTGACCCAGGCATCCTTTGCGGCCTTCATGGCGCTGGTCGATCACGGGGATGAGGTGATCCTGCCCGAACCCTTCTATCCGCAGCATCTGGGCAAGATCGAGATGGCGGGCGGCACCCCCGTCACGGTGCCGCTGGACAGCGATTTTCGGCTGGACGCAGGGCGCATCGCCGCCGCGATCACACCCCGGACCAAGGCCATCGTGCTGGTCAATCCCTGCAACCCCACTGGCCGGGTCTACAGCCGCGACGAACTGGATGGCGTGGCCGATCTGGCGCGGCGGCACGATCTGTTCGTCATCGCGGACGAGGTTTACGACCATATCGTCTTTGATGCGGGCCAGCATGTCAGCATCGCGTCCCTGCCCGGCATGCACGACCGGACCGTGTCGATGTATGCCTTTACCAAGGCTTATGCGATGGATGGCTGGCGGCTGGGTTATCTGACGGCGGGGCCGTCGCTTTTGCCCGCGCTGGCCAAGATCGTCGCAACCGAGGTCACACATGTGAACACCTTCATCCAGCATGGCGGCATCGCGGCGCTGACCGGTCCGGCGCAGGTGCTGCGCGATCTGGTCGCCGACGATCAGGCCAAGCGGGATCTGGTCGTGGCGCGGCTGAACCAGATGCCCGGCATCGTCTGCCCGCGCGCTCAGGGCACGATCTATGCCTTTCCCGACATTTCGGGCACCGGCCTGACCAGCCAGCAGGCCGCCGACCGCCTGATGGCCGAGGCAGGGGTCGTCGTCGAATCCGGGGCCTTCTATGGCGCGGCAGGCGAAGGCCATCTGCGCGTCTGCTTCGGTTCGGAAAGCGACGAGAGGCTGACCCTTGCGATGGACAGGATGCAAAGATTTTTCAACGCGCTGTAGCCGGGCATAACAAGAACAGACCGGTTGCGGCTTCTTCACCAACAGAGAGGACCGACATGAAGATCCTTCGTCTTGCAACCGCGGCGCTGTTCATCTCAGCGACACTGGCTCGGGCGGAAACCGTCTGGGACATGCATATCAACTTTCCCGCGGGCAATTTCGACACGCAGAACGCCATGCGCTTTGCCGACGAGGTCAAGGCCGCGACCAATGGCGAGGTGGTGATCAACGTCATGGCCGGCGGTTCCCTTGGGCTGAAAGGCCCCGAGGTGATGGGGGCGTTGCGTGACGGCATCGTGCAGGTCGCGCATTTCCATCTGGATACGGCCGTGGGCGACGCGCCTTTTCTGGGTATTCAGGGCCTGCCCTACCTGACGCGGGGCTTTGCCGATGCCGCGCGGCTGGATGCGCTGGCCGCGCCTGTCTATGCCAGGATCGCCGAGGCAAACAACCAGCAGTTCCTTTATTCCGTCTTTTGGCCCGGCGCGCATCTTTATACCAGAAACCCGGTCGCGACGGTCGATGACCTGAAGTCGCAAAAGATCCGCACGGCCAACAAATCCAGCACCGATTTCTTCAACGCACTGGGTGCCTCGGCGGTGCTGATGCCGTGGTCGGACGCGCTGGTGGCGCTGGCATCGGGCGGGCTGGACGGAATCGCCACCTCGGCCACATCCGGCGTCGATGGCAAGTTCTGGGAATTCATGGGCGCGATCAACACGATCAGCTATCTGAACCCGACCGCCGTGGTTGCCGTCAATCTGGACGCGCTGAACGCCCTGCCGCCCGAACACAGGCAGGCCGTTCTGGACGTGGCCGCGCGTCTGCAACCCGAATTTCGTGCCGCCGCCGAAACCGAGGATGCCAGCCGCCTGAAGGAACTGGCCGGGGCGGGGATGAATGTCAGCGAACCGGGCCCCGAATTTTCCGCCGCGCTGGAAGAGGCGGCAAAATCGCAATGGGATGATTTCGCCGCCAGCGCGGGCGATGACGCGCGGCAGGTGCTTGACGCCTATCTGGCCCAGTGACGCGATGACCCGCAAGGCCCTGACCCATGCCGTCGCGCGCGGCATGGGGATGCTTGGCACGGCGGCGGCGGGGCTGTCCGTCACGCTGCTGGCGTTGATCTTTCTGACCCTGATCGCCGAGTTGGTGTCGCGCAACCTTCTGGGCCATTCGCTTGCCGGAAGCTGGGAACTGGCCGCCTATATGATGGCGGCGATGTTCTGTCTGGCGCTGACGCCCGCGCTGCTGGCGGACACGCATGTGCGGGTGCGGCTGCTGGCCTCGGCCCTGCCGCCCCGCGCGCTGTGGCTGGCCGAGGCGGCGGTTCTGGTCATCGCGATTTCCGTGACCGCCTATGCGGCGCGGGCGCTGGCCAATCTGGCGCTGACGTCGCTGGCGCGGGGGACGAAATCCTGGGAACTGGCCATGCCGATGGCCATTCCACAAGCCGCTGTCGCGTTGGGTATGGCGCTGTTCTGCCTTGGCTTTCTGGGCCGGTTCCTGCTGCTGATGCTGGACCCGGCCCGCATGCCGGAGGATGCCTGATGTCCGTCATCATCGCCTCGCTGGTCGGCCTGTTCTTCCTGTTGCTGGCGGGCGGTGTCTGGATCGGCATTTCGATGATCGCCACTGGCATCGCCGGGCTGGAGCTGTTTCGCAACATGCCCGTGGACAGGGTGCTGGGGCAAAGCCTGTTCAACACCCTGTCCTCGACCGAGCTTCTGGCCCTGCCGCTGTTCATCCTGATGGCCGAACTGCTGTTCCGCACCCGGATGTCCGAAAACATGTTCAACGGACTTGCGCCCTGGACAGGCTGGCTGCCGGGCCGCCTGCTGCATATCAACATCATCGCCTCGACCCTGTTCGCGGCGGTCAGCGGTTCCTCGGCTGCGACGGCGACGACGGTGGGGCGCATCACCCTGACGGAACTGGACAAGCGCGGCTATGACCGCCAGATCGCCATCGGATCGCTGGCCGGGGCCAGCACTATCGGTTTCCTGATCCCGCCCAGCCTGCCGATGATCATCTATGGCGTTCTGGCCGAGGTCTCGATCCTGAAACTGTTCATCGCGGGAATTGTGCCGGGGCTGTTGCTGGCCTGCGGTTTCAGCCTGATGACCATGCTGCTGGTCCGGCTGCGCGGCGGAGACCGGGCGGGTGCCGAGCGTTACACCACCCGCGACCGCCGGAACAGCATCCGCAGGCTGGGGCCGGTCACAGCGCTGATCGTGATGCTGATCACCGCGCTTTACAGCGGCTTTGCCAGCCCGACCGAGGCCGCCGCCATCGGCGTCGCGGGCGCGCTGCTGATCGCGGCGCTGACGCGGGATCTGTCGCTGGCGGCGCTGCGCGATGCCGGGCTGGCAACGATCCGCACCTCGGCCATGCTGGCCCTGATCACCGGCGGAGGCGCCTTCCTGTCCGTCGCCTTCAACTATCTGGGCGTGCCGACGCATGTGGTCGGGCTGGTAAACGCCGCCGACCTGTCGCCCACCGCGATCATCCTGACCTTTCTGGTGGTCTATCTGATCCTTGGCGCGGTGCTGGACGGAATGTCGATGATCATCGTGACCCTTCCCGTCACCCTGCCCGCCGTGGTCGCGGCTGGCTGGGATCCGCTGTGGTTCGGAATCTTTCTGGTTGTCACCATCGAGATGGCGCAACTGACCCCGCCCATCGGCTTCAACCTGTTCGTCGTGCAGGGCGTCACGGGCGAATCCATCGCCTGCATCACCCGTGCCGCCGCCCCCTATTTCGCGGTTCTGGTGGTGCTGATCTTGCTGATGATCGCCTTTCCGGGCCTGATCCTGTGGTTGCCGGGCAGCATGTGACCAAGGGGGCATGACCCGGTTGAGGCCGCTGACCCGGCCTGACCGCAGGTTTGGTCGGCACCCGCCGGGCACAGTGCCGGACGCTTTCCCATGACATCACCGCCGCAGATTTGCGTCCCGCGATGGCCGGGGGGGGCTGTGCGCCCCCCGGACCCCCTGCAAAAGCCTGCGGCGAAGCGCGGTTTTTGCTGCGCCGTCCGCCTTTTTTGCCCCCGGCCACCGCCCTTGCCAGACCGGGATGGCGTGCCGCGCCCCGCACCGCATGGAACATGCGTTCCGATTGCCGCTGCGGGAAGCGGGGGGGCCGGGGGGTGCAACGCCCCCGGCCATCGCGGGACGCAAATCATCCGGCGGTGACATCACGCGACGCTAGCCGGCACGACATCCCGCGCCGCTACCTATCGCGCCACGCCCCGCCTGAACCGCCGTTCCAGCCTGCCCGTCAGCCGCACCATCGGCCACAGCAGCGCGACATAGATCAGCGCCGCCAGCAGCAGCGGCGTCGGGCTGGCGAACAGGGCCTGCGCGTCGGTTGCCTGTTTCAGCATGTCGTTCATCGCCACGACCGAGGCCAGCGAGGTGTCCTTCATGATCGACACCGCATAAGAGGCCAGCGGTGGGATCATCATCCGGAACGCCTGAGGCAGGATCACAAGGCGCATGGCGGTGACGAAGCGCAGGCCAAGTGCCTCGCAAGCTTCGAACTGGCCCTTTGGCACCGCCTCGATCCCGGCGCGCACGACCTCGGCGGTATATGCGCCCAGCACCATCGACAGGGCGATGGTTGCCGCGACAAAGGACGAAAAGACGATCCCGGCGAAGGGCAGCGCGTAATAGACAAGGATCAGCACCACCAGCACCGGGATGGCGCGCAGCATGTCGATATACAACACCGCCAGCAGCCGCAGCGGTTTCGGACCGTAAAGGCGCAGCAGGCAAAACAGAACGCCCAGAAAGCCGCCAAAAACGATCGCCGCGCCCCCCAGCAGAACGGTAT
>NZ_JBKEBL010000275.1:0-8450 GCF_047973135.1 Paracoccus sp. (in: a-proteobacteria) | reverse complement strand
CCGACGAAGATGGTCTTCCCATCCATGCCAGCCTCCCTCCCGGCAGTCAGCATGAAGCAGAAATCAGAACATTTGGGAATCCAAAGAAGCAGCCTGATCGGGCAGGACTCTAGCGGATGATCGCCGGCGGCCGCTGGCAACAATGGTGTGGCGCGCATTATGGTGCCGTCACATCGAACGATTGTTCGCCGCGGACCGGCAAACAATCGGCCGCCCAAGGGACGGTCGGCGGCCGGTCCGGCGCGCTTCGCACTCGATTCGGGGTCAGTCTGCTGTTCAGCCGCCAGCCCCACCCCACACAGTCGACGCTGCGGACCGCTCAGTCCTCAAGGCCGCTGGCTTTCTGCCTGCACCCCGATCAGCGCGGCAAAACGGGCGATTTCGTATGGGGGTGCGCCGCAGCTGGCGAACAGCGTGGCCTGCGAGCGCAGGATCGGTTCCCCGGACAGTATTTTCAGGTTGTTCGCGTGCAGTGTCGCGCCGGAACTGGTGATGTCGGCGATGGCCTCGGCGGTCTGGTTGGCCACCGTGCCCTCGGTCGCGCCCTGGCTGTCCACAAGCTGATAATCCGCCACCTCATGCGCCGACAGCCAGGCGCGGACCAGCCGGTGATATTTCGTCGCGATCCGCAGCCGGAACCCGTGCGCGGCGCGGAAATCGCGGCAGATCGAGGCAAAATCGTCCAGCCCGGCGCAATCGGTCCAGCATTCGGGCACGGCAAGGATCAGGTCGGCATGGCCGAACCCCATCGGCGCGATTTCCGTCACCACATCGCGCCAGCCGGCCAGCTTTTCGCGGATCAGGTCGGTGCCGGTCACGCCCAGTTCGATCCGCCCGGCTGCCAGTTCGCGCGGAATCTCGCCCGCCGACAGCAGCACCAGCGACACGCCCTCGGCCCCATCGACCCGGCCCGCATATTCGCGGTCGGACCCGGCGCGCGACAGGCGCACGCTGCGTTCAGCAAACCACTGGAACGTCTGTTCCATCAGCCGCCCCTTGGACGGCACCCCCAGCCGGATCATGGTACGGCCTCCAGTTCGGCCAGAAGGCCCGCGCGGATCATCCCGCCGACCGCCGGAATGGCCCGCCCCTTGCCCAGAACGGCGGTCAGCGCGTCATAGCGCCCGCCCGAGGCGACCGGTGGCCAGCCCGCGCGATCCGCCGAAAAGCTGAAGGTGAAGCCGTCATAATATTCCATCGTCGCCCGCCCGTGGCTGGCGTCGAAGGTGATCGGGGCCAGGTCGATGCCCATGGCGGCGATGGTCGCAAAACCCGCCTCGATCCGGCGGGCCGCAGCGGCGATTTCGGGCCATTCGGCGGCCAGATCGTGCAGCGCCGCGATGGCCTTCGGAGCGGGCGCGCGCAGGGCGAACAGCCGCGCCAGCCGGTCAGACCAGCGGGCATCCAGCGGCGGCACATCCGCATCGTCACGCAGCCGGGCAATGCGCGCCTGCATCCCGGCCTTGCTGCGCAGGCCGGACCATGGTGCCGGGCTTGCCGGAAAGTCGCGCGGCGCGGCGGGGGCCGAAAACCGCGACAGCAGGCGCTGGAACCGGCCGGGCCGCCAGATGTGATGCAACAGCGCATCGCGACGCGGCGCGGGCAAGGGCAAACCGCGCACCGCATCCAGCAGCAGGCCCATATCGCCGGTTTCGGCACGCAGACCGGCGGGGGCCAAAAGACGATGAAACAGGGCGAAAACCTCGGCATCGGTGCCGGCTTCGCGGCTGAACAGCTCGAATCCCGCTTGCAGATATTCGCTGTCACGCGGGGTACGGGGACGGGTCTCGCCCATGTCCTGCTTGCGGAACACCTCGCCCAGATAGCAATAGCGCGCGGGTTCGGCCCCATTCTCCATATGCGCCTGCACGACCGGCACGGTGAAATCGGGGCGCAGCATCATCTCGCCGCGAATGGGATCCTGGGTGACATAAGCGCGGGCGCGGATATCCTCGCCATACAGGTCCAGCAGGCTTTCGGCGGGCAGCAGAATGTCGGGCGCGATTTCCGCAGCACCCGCATCGCGAAAGGCGGCCAGCAGGCGCTGGCCGACCGCCTGCCTGTCGCGCTTGGGGATCATCCGAGGATCCGCCGCACTTCGGCGACCAGACCAGCGCGCGGAACCTCGGTCTGGGCAGGTTGCGCCTTCCATTCCTCGTGGCTGGCCTCGGCAGCGATTTTCGCGCCAAGGATCAGATCCTTGACCTGCACCACGCCGCGCCCGGCCTCGTCCGCGCCCTGGATGACGGCCACCGGCGCGCCGCGTTTATCGGCGTATTTCAACTGGTTCCCGAAATTTTTGGGATTACCCAGATAGACTTCGGCCCGGATGCCGGAGGCGCGCAATTCGGCGGCCATGGCCTGATAATCGGCCATGCAGTCGCGATCCATGACGGTGACGACGACCGGGCCGCGTTCCTCGGCCCCGGCCAGCCCCCTGGCGCGCAGAGCGGCCAACAGCCGGTCCACGCCGATGCTGACGCCGGTGGCAGGGACTTTCTGGCCGGTAAAGCGCTCGACCAGCCCGTCATAACGCCCGCCGCCCGCGACACTGCCGAATTGTCGTTTGCGCCCCTTTTCGTCAAGGATTTCAAAGGTCAGTTCGGCCTCGAAAACCGGGCCGGTGTAATAGCCAAGCCCGCGCACGACCGAGGGGTCGATGACCGCACGATCCGCGCCGACGCCCATCGCATCCAACATCCCTGCGATCTGCGTCAGCTCGTCCACCCCTTCGGCCCCGATGACCGACGCGCCCACGGCCGCGCGCAGATTGTCCAGCGTCGCGGCATTGTCCTGGCCTTTCGAGGTCAGGAAGGCCAGCACCGGGGCAGCCTGCGTTTCCGTCAGCCCGACGCCGTCGATGAAGGCGCCGCTGTCATCCTTGCGACCGGCGGTCAGCAGGGCCAGCACGCCACCGCGACCGACCTTGTCGAATTTATCGATCTGGCGCAGCACATCCTCGGCCTGATCGGGGCGGATCTGCGCCGCCTCCAGCACGCCGTTCAGCACCTTGCGGCTGTTAACCCGCACGAGGTAATCGCCGCGCCGGATGCCCACCGCCTCTAACGCGTGGACAAGCATGGCGCAGATCTCGGCATCCGCCGCGACCGAAGCGCTGCCCACCGTATCGGCATCGCATTGATAGAACTGCCGGAACCGGCCCGGTCCCGGTTTTTCGTTCCGCCAGACCGGCCCCATCGCATAGCGGCGGTAAGGTGTCGGCAGGTCGTTGCGGAACTGCGCTGCGACGCGCGCCAGCGGCGCGGTCAGGTCATAGCGCAGCGCCAGCCAGTCGCCGGAACCGCCACCGGGCACCGATTCCTCTTGCCATGCGAAAACACCCGCATTCGGGCGGTCCACGTCGGGCAGAAATTTCCCCAGCGCCTCGACCGTTTCGACTGCGCTGGTTTCCAGCGGATCGAAGCCGTGGCGATGGTATATTTCGGCAATGCGGTCCAGCATCTGCGTGCGTTAGGTCACAGCCGCGCCAAAATAGTCGCGAATGCCCTTGGGCGTATCCGCCCTGGGGCGGGGCTGTTTTTTCTGATCCTTCGCCATGGTCCTGCCTTTCGGGCCAAATCCGTGGCTGCAATAGCGGAAGGGCGCGATATGGACAAGGATGATGGACGCATCGGGCGGCTGGAAGAGGCGCTGGCGCATCTGACCCGCCTGACCGACGATCTGAGCGAGGTCATCGCCCGGCAGGATGGTGAGATAGCGCGGCTGACGCGACGGGTCGAGATGCTGATGGCTGCGGCTGCCGAGCAGCAGATGGATGCGGGGGGAACCATCCCTCTGGCCGATCAGCGTCCGCCGCATTGGTGACGCCGCAAGGGGGGCACGCAATCCGGCCCCCATCGAGGGGGCCGGATTGCGGGCGGGCCTTGCCCGCCGGGCCGTTGCATCAAGCATCTGTAAAGGGAAATCGCCGCTTTCCCCTGCGCCCCGCTTGGGCTAGATCCGGCATCGGACTTTTTCGGGCACAAGGAAGGATCTGCTCATGGCCAATGTGGTGGTTGTCGGAGCGCAATGGGGCGACGAAGGCAAGGGCAAGATCGTGGACTGGCTGAGCGAACGTGCCGATGTGATCGCGCGCTTTCAGGGGGGCCATAATGCCGGGCACACGCTGGTCATCGGCAACAAGGTGTTCAAGCTGTCGCTGCTGCCCTCGGGGATCGTGCGCGAAGGCAAGCTGGCGGTGATCGGCAATGGTGTCGTTCTGGACCCCTGGTCGCTGTTTGCCGAGATCGACAAGCTGTCGGCGCAGGGTGTTGCCATCGGCACCGGCAATCTGATGATCGCCGAGAACACGCCGCTGATCCTGCCGCTGCATCAGGATCTGGACAAGCTGCGCGAAGAAGCCGCCGGCAAGGCAAAGATCGGCACCACCGGGCGCGGCATCGGCCCCGCCTATGAGGACAAGGTCGGTCGCCGCACCATTCGCGTGGCCGATCTGGCCGATGACGAGACGCTGGATGCGCGGCTGGACCGCCTGCTGGCCCATCACGACGCGCTGCGGCAGGGTCTGGGCGCGGCCCCCATCGACCGGGCCGGACTGAAGGCGAGGCTGCAAGAGATCGCGCCGAAGCTGTTGCCCTATGCTCAACCGGTCTGGAAGGTCATGGCCGAGGCCCGCAAATCCGGCAAGCGCATCCTGTTCGAGGGCGCGCAGGGATCTTTGCTGGACATCGATTTCGGCACTTATCCCTATGTGACCAGTTCCACCACCATGTCGGGTATGGCGGCATCGGGCACCGGCATGGGCCCCGGTGCCATCGACTTCGTCCTTGGCATCGTCAAGGCCTATACCACCCGCGTGGGCGAGGGCCCCTTTCCGACCGAGCTGCACGATGCCGACGGGCAGCGTCTGGGCGAGCGCGGCCATGAATTTGGCACTGTTACCGGGCGCAAACGGCGCTGCGGCTGGTTCGATGCGGTTCTGGTCCGCCAGACCTGCGCGATCAGCGGCGTCAACGGCATCGCGCTGACCAAGCTGGATGTGCTGGACGGGTTCGGGACGCTGAAAATCTGTGTGGGTTACGAAATCGACGGAACGCAATACGATTACCTGCCGACCGCCGCCGCGTTGCAGGCCAGGGTGACGCCCATCTATGAGGAAATGGACGGCTGGCAGCAATCGACGGCAGGGGCGCGGTCCTGGGCCGACCTGCCCGCCGAGGCGGTGAAATATGTGCGCCGCGTCGAAGAACTGATCCAGTGCCCCGTCGCGCTGTTATCCACCAGCCCGGAACGAGACGACACGATCCTTGTGACCGACCCGTTCGAGGACTGACGCCATGCGGGTGCTGCTGATCGATGGCCATCCCGACAAGGACCGTCTTTCGGCGCATCTGCTGGACATGTTCCAGCGCGCCCTGCCTGCCAGCGACATGATCGACCGCATCGCGATCCGCGACTTGCGCTTCGATCCGATCCTGCGTCGCGGCTATACCGAGCCTCAGCCGCTGGAAGAGGATTTGCAGCGCGCCACGCGCGCGATCATGGATGCCGACCATATCGTCATTGCGCATCCCTTGTGGTGGGGGGCGGAACCGGCATTGATGGCCGGCTTTTATGAGCGGGTGTTCATGCCCGGCACGACCTTTCGGTATCACAAGCGCGATCCGTTCTGGGACAAGCTGCTGAAGGGCCGGTCCGGCGATGTGCTGATCACGACGGATACGCCGGTCCCGTGGCTTAAGCTGCGCTTTGGCAACCCCATCGGCAAACGGCTGCGCCATCAGGTGCTGGGGTTCTGCGGGATCAGGCCCCTGCGGGTCGGCTTTTTCGGCCCGGTTCGCAGGGGTGGCGCGGAAAAGCGTATGGCGGGCTGGCAACGGCAGATCAGAGCGCTGGCGGAAAGCGCAGGGGCGCTGCGGCGAGGAAAGAAGGCATCATGAATCTGAAAACCCGCAAATCGTTGTCGCTGCTGATCCTCGTTCTGGGTCTGCCGGCCTATATCGTGGTCGCGGTGACGTTGATGAACTGGATGGATGCCCGTTGGGGGCGGCAGCCGTTCTGGATCGAGCTTGCGGTCTATGTCGGCCTGGGGATTGTCTGGATCCTGCCGCTTAAGCGCATCTTCACCGGCATTGGCCGGGGCGAATGACCGCGCCGGTGATCATCACCGACAGCGGCGTGACCGTGATCGGTGGAGGCGCGGTGACGCCTGCTGATCTGTCCGTGTCGCAACAGGTCGCGCCGCTGCTGGTGGCGGCGGATGGCGGCGCGGACCGGGCGCTGGCCCTGGGACGAAAACCTGACTGGGTGATCGGCGATCTGGACAGCATCAGCCCGCAGGCCCGGCGGATGATTCCGCCGGACCGGCTGATCCATGTCGCCGAACAGGACAGCACCGATTTCACCAAATGCCTGACCCGGATCGCCGCGCCTTTCGTGATGGCGGTGGGCTTTGCCGGGATGCGGCTGGATCACACGCTGGCGGCGCTGACCAGCATGACCAATGTTGCGCGACCGCTGGTGATCATGCTTGCCTCGGACGATCTGGTCTTTCGCGCGCCCCCGCGCCTGACCCTGCCGCTGATGCCGGGGACGCGGGTGTCGCTGTATCCTCTGGGACCGGCACGGGGGGTCAGTTCCGGGCTGGAATGGCCGATCGAAGGGATCGAATTCGCGCCTGACGGGCGGGTTGGAACCTCGAACCGGGCGCGGGGCGTGGTGACATTGCGCATCGAGGGCAAGATGTTGATCATGCTGCCGCGGGAAACGCTGGGAACGGTGCTGACCGCGCTGAAACTGCCCATCGGCCTGCCTGCGGGGGAACTGTGACACCCCGGCTCTGGACCGGCGGGCGGCCTTGGCGCATGATCGTGGCAACACGGCGGAAACACGGAAAGAACACATGATGCTGGGTTGGTTCGGACTTTCGAAAACCGCCCCCACGGGCGAGGCCGACCGTCTGTTGCAGGCGCTTACTGCCGAACTGGCGGCGGGCGGGGCACGTCTGGCGGGGGCAGTGCAGGTCAATCACGACACCGGGCAGGATTGCGCCTGTGACATGGACGTTCTGGTCATCGGCGAAGAGGACCGTCCCATCCGCATCTCGCAATCGCTGGGGTTGTGTTCCACCGGATGCCGTCTGGATGCCGGCGCGCTGGAAACGGCGGCGGCGCGGGTCGAGGCGCGGCTGGCGGGGGCGGAACTGCTGATCCTGCCGAAATTCGGACGGCAAGAGGCAGTCGGGCGCGGGTTCTACAGCGTGATCGCTCAGGCCGTCGTGCAGGGGCTGCCGGTGCTGCTGCATGTCCCGACCGAACAGCGTCAGGCATTCGCCGATTTTACCGACGGCATGGCGGTCGAGATCGCGCCCGACGCGCTGGCCGGATGGTGCCGCGAACGGTTGGCCGGGGCGGCATGATGGGTGCAATCCCCGAAATCGACGCGCGGGGGCTGTTATGCCCCCTGCCGGTGCTGCGGCTGCGCAAGATGCTGGACGCGGCTCCGGCGGGGGCGCGGTTTCGGCTGATCGCAACCGATCCGGCCGCAATGATCGACGTGCCGCATTTTTGCGCAACCGCCGGGCACAGCCTGATCGCGACGCAAAACCTCGCCGATGGCGCGCATGTCTTTACGGTCGAACGGGGCCTTGCAGCCCCGCATCCAAGGATGGATAAGCCAGAACCATGATCAAGCACATGCTGATGCACAACCGCAAGCGTTTCGCCGACCTGTCCGAGGCCGAGGTGCTGGCGCTGGCGGTCTTTTCCGAAGAGGACGACGCCCGCATCTATCGCAACTGGGCCGAGTTCCTGCGCGCCGACTATGCGGCGACGGCGGCGGTCTTTGACGGCATGGCGGCGGAAGAGGACGAACACCGCCGCCTGCTGATCGAGGCGTTCCGGTCGCGCTTTGGCGATTCGATTCCGGTGATCCGGCGCGAACATGTGGCGGGCTATTACAGCCGCCGCCCGGCATGGATGATGCAGAACCTGTCGCTTGAGGCAATCCGCGACGAAGCCGCGCTGATGGAACATGACGCGGCCGAGTTCTATGCCCGCGCCGCACAACGGTGCAGCGATGCCCCGACACGCAAGCTGCTAGGAGACCTGGCCGCCGCCGAGCGCAATCACGAAGAACGGGCGGGAGAGCTGGCCGAGGAAAACCTGACCCCCGAGGCCCGCGAGGAAGAAGAGGCCGTCGCCCATCGCGATTTCATTCTGACCTGGGTGCAGCCGGGGTTGGCCGGGCTGATGGATGGCAGCGTCTCGACCCTGGCTCCGATCTTTGCGACGGCCTTTGCCACGCAGAACACCTGGACGACCTTTCTGGTCGGGCTGGCCGCCAGCCTTGGCGCGGGCATCAGCATGGGCTTTACCGAGGCGGCATCTGATGACGGGGTGGTGTCGGGGCGCGGCTCTCCGTTCAAGCGGGGGGTGGCTTCGGGCGTGATGACCGCCCTTGGCGGACTGGGGCACGCCCTGCCCTATCTG
>NZ_JBKEBL010000320.1:0-11769 GCF_047973135.1 Paracoccus sp. (in: a-proteobacteria) | reverse complement strand
GTTGGGTACAACTGCCGGGTTGACGCGGCCCGACGGAACGACCGCTTTCCTGTCAGCCCGGTTCGAAACCGGGCTGACGTAAACGTAAAGATGCCAAAGGATGCAACGTTGGGTCCACCGCGCTACAGGCGGCCCGCCGCCATCTCTGCCGCCAGATACCGGCAGGCGCGCAGGGTCATGGCCATCAGGGTCAGCGTCGCTCCCGTCATACCACCCCCGACAAAGGCGCTGGCGTCGGTGACGATCAGGTGTGGTGCCTCCCAGCACTGGTTCCACGGGTTCAGAACCGAGCTTTCCGGGCTTTCCCCCATGCGAGCGCCACCGCTTTCGTGAATGGCCGCCCCCATGATCGCCGAGTACCGGACCATCCGCCGGAACAGAAAGCGATTCAGGGCCCGTTCAGTGTGGCCCTGGCGCGCTCGGCAATGTTAAGTCCCGCCTTGGCACCCACCTTCAGCACCGGATCAGCCAGTTTCTGGCCGGATTGAAAGGGCCTTCAGCCGGTCATATTGCCCGCGTTTATCAGGCGGGGTTTCAGGTCCGGGGTCCATTCGACACTGCCCGGATCGGGGCAAAGCCCGGCGCGCGCGAACGCGCGGGCCATCGCGCGGCGGGGGCGGTCGCCTGCCATCGCAACGGCTTCGACGGGGCTGACAATCTTCCAGGTCACGACATTCCGGACGGCCTGATCCAAGCACAGCGCGGAACCGGCAAGCCCGTGCGCCCCCGGTTGCGTGACCTTGCCATCCGGGCCAAGTGTCACCTGCATCCCGGCAAAGGGGTGGCGCCCCGGCGCAGCCCCTGCGGCGGCCACGGCATCGGTGACAAGAACGCAGCGTTCCGGCCCCTTGAGGCGGATCAGCGCGGCAAGGGCCTGCGGCGACATGTGATGACCATCCGCGATCAGGCAGGCATGCAGCGACGGCTGCGCCAGTTGCGCCAGCAGCGTGTTTTCCAGCTTGGGCAGTTGCGCGGGCAAGCCGTTGCCAAGATGTGTCGAAAGCGCCGCGCCCGCTTCGACGGCAGCTTCGACCGTGTCATGACCCGCAGCCGAATGTCCGATGGCTACGACCTTGCCCATCGCGGCAAGCCGGGCAGTGGCTGCGACCCCACCTGGCCGTTCAGGGGCCAGTGTGACCAGCATGACAGGCCGCTTCAACGCTGCGTCAAGATCGGCGATGAAGCCCGCATCGGGATCCTGCATCGCAGAGGGGGGGTGGCATCCGTGATAACCCTCGCCGTCATTCAGGAACGGGCCTTCCAGATGATAGCCGGGTACCATCGCGCGGCCAAGCTGGCTGGCCGCAACCGCCGCATCCAGCGCGGTCAGCCGGGCGGCGATCTCGGCCCTCGTGGCGGTGATGATCGTGGGCAGACAGCCCGTGACGCCCGCCACGCGCATCGCCTCGAACGCGTGGTCCATGTCCCGTCCCGTCACGCCGGGATCGTTGAAATCGATCCCGGCATAGCCATTGACCTGCAAATCGAAAAGCCCGGCGCTGCGCATCATCCGTCGGTCCGGCCGTGACCCGACAGCAAGGTCGCCGATGCCGGATCAAGATGCAGCGAGCAGGCTTTGTGGCGCTGAACGACCGAGGCGGGGTGCAGGTTCGTGACCGACCCCTCGACGGCATCGCGCACCGCCTGCGCCTTGCGCGCATCGGGCACCGCCAGGATCAGCCTTTCAGATTTCAGAATCTGCCGGATCGACATGGAAATTGCGCGCGCCGGAACATCTGCCAGCGTCGGAAACCACCCCTCACCCATCTGCTGACGTCGGCAGGCTTCGTCCAGATCAACGGCGATATAGGGGGCCTCTGTGTCGAAATCGGCGGGGGGATCGTTGAAGGCAAGGTGACAGTTCTCGCCGAAGCCCGCAAAGCAGACGTCAATCCGGTGCTGGCCGATACGTTCCGACAGGCGGGCAAGTTCGGACACAAGATCGGGGGCACTGCCATTCACGGCAACAAACTCGCCCAGATCCCCGACACGGGCGACAAAACGCTCGCGCAGATAGCGGCGAAAGCTGGCCGGGTGATTTTCGTCCAGCCCGACATATTCGTCCAGATGAAACGCCGTTACCTTCGACCAGTCGATATCGGCGTTCACCAAATGATCCAGCATCTCGAACTGGCTTGCCCCGGTTGCGACGATGATCGCGGCCCGTCCGTTCCGCAAGACCGCCTTGCGAATCGCCTCGGCACCCTGTGACGCGGCGGCGGCCCCTAAGCTGTGCTTGTCGGGATGTACAACGATATCCATGGCGCTTCTTTTCAAACGTAGATGTTTTAAAATAATTCCATTATGCAAGCCATATGTCAATCAAGCTTGTTTTTAATACGTATATTTTTAGACGCTGATGTTATTAATCATTGACTTGGGCCAATCCAAACGACAGGATCGTGAGCAAACTCATGGGAGGGGTTCATGAACAGGAAACTGGCCATATTGCTGTCGGGCGCAATCGCGCTGACCATGTCACAAGCCGCAGCCGCCGAAACCGTGCTGCGGTTGGCCGAAAATCAACCGGAATCCAATCCGGTGACGGTCGCGATGTTCAAATTCGCCGATCTGGTCAAGGAATATAGCGGCGGCGATGTAACGGTGCAGGTCTTTCCTGGTGCGCAACTGGGGCAAGAACCCGAGACCATCGAACAGACGCAGGCAGGCATCATCGATCTTACGCGCGTGAATTCGGTCGGGCTTGCCAATGTCAGCCCCTCGATGGGGGCCTTCACGCTGCCCTATATCTTTGCCAATTGGGACCACAAATACAAGGTTCTGGACGGCGACATCGGGCAAGAAGTTCTGGACGACCTGAACGATGTCGGGCTGATCGGCTTCGGCTATATGGATGCGGGGTCACGGTCTTTCTACACCGTCAAGGGCAAGCCGGTGACAAAGCTGGAGGATCTGAAGGGTCTGAAAATCCGGGTGCAGCCCGCGCCTATTTCTATCCGGATGGTCGAATTGCTGGGTGCGGTGCCAACGCCGATGAATTACGGCGAGGTTTATTCCAGCCTCCAGACGGGCGTGATCGACGGGGCCGAAAACGACTATGTCAGCTATCAGACATCGGCACATTTCGAGGTCGCGCCCAATTATGTCGAGGATGCGCATCTCAGCCCGCCCGCGCTGCTGCTGATGAACAAGGCCAAGTTCGATTCGCTGCCCGCCGAACAACAGGATGCGATCCGCAAGGCCGGGACCGACGCGGCGCTATATGAACGCGAAATCATGCGTAAGGCCAATGAGGATGCGCGCGAAGCCGTCACTGCCGCCGGGGCCACCGTGACCGAAATCGACAATGCGCCTTTCCAGGCGGCAATCGAACCGATCTATGACGAATTTCCCGATCTCAAGCCGCTGCTGGATCGCATCAAGGCGGCGAAGTAACGGTATTTGCGGTGATAACGATGGCGTGGCGGGAATATGCTGCGGCGGCTGTGAACGGGCTGAACCATATGGCCGCACTTGCCTGCCACGTTCTGCTGGTGATCATCACCGGCGTGACCGTGTTGCAGGTCTTTCTGCGCTATTTCCTGAACAACCCGACAAGCTGGTCCGAGGAAATTGCGCTGCTGTGCCTGATCTGGTTCGGGCTTTTGGCTGTCGCAGTCGGCATCCGTCGGCACGAACATGTGGCGATCACCTTTCTGCGCGACCTGCTGCCCGCTCGGATGGCCTCGGCGCTGGATTATCTGGCGCAGCTTGCCGTGGGCGGGTTCATGTTCGTGGTGATGTTTTATGGCAACGACCTGATCGCGCTGGCCGGGGTGCAGGTGCTGCCCGCCTCGCGGCTGCCGAAATCGCTGCTGTACCTGCCGACGATCATCGGAGGCACGCTTGGCATGCTGAACGCGGCGGCGAATATCATCCTGCACGATGTCCATTTCGCGCCGCACGAGACGATGGAGGCCACGGATGGCCGTTGACCTGATCGGCATCGGTCTGCTTCTGGGCGGATTTCTGACACTGATGCTGCTGCGCGTGCCCATCGCCTTTGCGCTTGGGCTGTCTTCGCTGGCGACCGCGATGTATCTGCAACTGCCGCTGCTGATGGTCGCGCAACGGATGGTAAACGGGCTGAACTCTTTCACCTTTCTGGCGGTGCCGTTCTTCATTCTGGTCGGCAACATCATGACCGAGGGGGGCATTTCGGACCGGCTGGTCCGGCTGGCCGATGTGCTGGTCGGGCGGATGCGCGGCGGACTGGCGCAGGGCAATGTCGTCGCCTCGACCATGTTCGGCGGGATTTCGGGGTCGTCGGTGGCCGATGTCGCCTCGATCGGATCGTTCCTGATCCCGGCCATGGTCAGGAACGGCTATCCGGCGGGCTATTCGGTGGCCGTGACCGTCACTTCATCCGTGCAGGGCGTCCTGATCCCGCCCAGCCAGAACATGATCTTCTATGCACTGGCAGCAGGCGGGTTGCCGATTTCGACGCTGTTTCTGGCGGGCTATGTGCCGGGGCTGTTGCTGGGACTGTCGCTGATGGTGATCTGCTATGTCATGGCGCGCCGGCACGGGCATCCGATGGGCGGAACCTATCCGCGCCAGCAAGCGCTGCGCATCCTGGCTGACGCCGCCATCGGCCTGTTCACCATCGTCATCATCATCGGAGGCATCCTGACCGGCATTTTCACGGCCACCGAATCCGCCGCTGTCGCGGTGGTCTATGCGCTTCTGGTCACGATCTTCTGGTATCGCAGCCTGAATCTGGCCGCTGCAAGACGCATCTTTTCAACGACGCTGACAACGCTGGCCATGGTGACGGCGATCATCATGACCTCGTCCGTCTTCGGGTTCCTGCTGTCCTTCCTGCGGGTGCCCGCAGTGCTGGCCGACGCGATCTTTTCCATCTCGTCCGAGCCGGTCTTTGTGCTGATGGCTGTGAATGTCCTGCTGCTGATCCTTGGGATGCTGATGGATATGGGGGTGCTGATCCTGCTGCTGACGCCGATCCTGCTGCCGATCGTCACCAAGATCGGGGTCGATCCGATCCATTTCGGGATCATCCTGATCCTGAACCTTGGCATCGGACTATGCACGCCACCGGTGGGCACATCGCTGCTGGTGGGTTCGGGCATCGCGCGGATCAGTCTGGAAAAGGCGACGCGCAGTCTGGTGCCCTTCTATCTGGCCATGCTGACCGTATTGCTGCTGGTGACATATCTGCCCGCGCTGTCGATGACATTACCCGCATTGTTGCGGTAAATGTGGCGCCATGGATGCGACGCCCCCATCTGATCTTCTGAAAGTGGCCAGCATTGTCCGTCAGGGCACGGCACGCACGCGGGGCGAGATTTCGCGCGCGCTATCCATCCGTTCCTCGACCGTGTCCGAACTGGTTGGCGAACTGGTTGCAAACGACCTGCTGCTGGAAAGCCTTGTGCGGACGAGCGGGCGGGGTCGCCCGACCGCTGCGCTGCGCTTCAACGATCAGCGGTTTGGTGCAATCTTCGTCAGCGTGGTCGATCGTCGTCTGGTCGCGAAGGCCGTCGATCTCAGCTATCGGGTGCTGGCGGAACTGGACTGCGTGCCGCCCGACGACGCCGACAATACACGGATGGCGGCCTGTATCCGCGATCTGGTCGAACGCATGGCCCAAAGCTTTCCGGCGGGAATAGAGCTGGCGGCGGTTGTACTGTCCCTGTCCGGGCTGCTGGATGTGGCGCGCGGAATCTGGTGCTTCTCGTCGCGCTGGCCTGCGCTAAGCAACCTGCCCGTGACCGATGCGTTTGCCCATCTGCCCTGGCCCGTAACGCTTGTCCGCAATCTGGATGCCGAGCTGGCCGGTATCCGCATGGCGCAGGACTATCCCGCGCAGGAAAGCATCCTGCTGCTGCATTGGGGCCACGGGATCGGTGCCTCGCTTTACACGGATGGCGCGGTAATCAACCGCGAACGCGGGCGGTTCTGTGAGATCGGGCATTGGGGCCTGGGCAATTCAAAAGGTCGCCCCTGCACCTGTGGCAACCGGGATTGCCTTGAAACGGTGGCCGCGCTTTGGGCATTGGGGCCGCAATTGCGCGCGGCCTTCCCCGATCTGCCGCTGGATGAAAGCAGCCTCGCTCTGGAACTGGGTCGGATCGACCTGATGTCCGTCGGCGCCATGCAAGAGGCGTTGTCGCAGATGCTGCGTCTGACGGCGAACCTGTGCCGGCTGTTCTTTCCCGACCGCGTCATCCTGACCGGCCCTTTCGTCCAGAACCCCCTGATCTTTCGTCAGTTCGTTGACGCAATCTCCAGCGCGCCGCTGGTCAGGTCGCTGGACATCGTCCGCGTCTCGGTCAACGAAATCGGGCAACGCGACGAAATCTTGGGCGCGCTGAGCCAGCCTTTCGAACAATTGCTGCAACGCTATCTGACCACCGACGGGTAGGCCGGGCATTTGCCAGAGGGGGCCGCTGCCGAAACGGGGCTTTTCGCGCACCACATGCAGGACGTCGGTATGTTCGGCCAGATGCCTGCGCGCGTTGCATTGGTCCTATGCGCAACGGAGGCTTGGGGCGGGACCGGAAATCCCAGCAAATGCTGGGTTTGGCGCTGCACAGGGTGCGCACAGGGGCGGCACAGCATGTGCACAGGCTGTGCACCGGTATCGTGCGTTGCGTGACGTCAGCGTTGCGAATTTTGCGTCCCGCGATGGCCGGGGGGGCTATGCGCCCCCCGGACCCCCGGCATAGGCCTGCGGCGGGTGGGGTGGTTGTTGGCAGGCGTTGGCTGCCGGGCCGTTCGGGCTTGGGCGGTTGTGCTGATGCTGAGGGGTTTGGTCTGCCGGGTGCTGAGCCTGCCATCCACAGGCCGGAGCGCGCGCCGAAGGCGCGCCCTGAGCCGGGCGGCAGCGCGCGGTTCGGGCTTTGCCCGAACCGCAACCCCTTTCCGTTTGCGCTGCGCTTGCCCGGTCTGGTGCAGGTCGTCCCAATCAATGCCGGGTTTTTCAGCGGTTTGGGGATGAACGGCTTTCTGTCCGACAATTCAGCGTGAAGATTTTTGCCGCCATGTCGGAAGCACGGCCGCGCGAGGGGTTGTTGTGCGGTCGGGCGACGCAGGTCGGCGAAGGCTCTGCGCTGCTGTGTGGTGGTTCGCATCGCGGCGAGCGTTGGTGTGGCCTCACCGTTACAAGATTTGCGTCCCGCGGTGGCCGGGGGGCTGTGCGCCCCCCGGACCCCCGGCATAAGCCTGCGGCGGGCGGGGTGATTGTTGGCCGGTGCTGCGCCCGAACGATCAGGCAACGCGCCGATCCGGGTGCAGGACGATCAGCCGAGATAGGGTGCCATCTCGGGCTGGGCCGACCATTGCGCATACCAGCGGGAAAACAGCCGCATCTGCGTTTCGATGAAACCGCGCTGGCTGTCGGAGAGTTGGTCGGTTTCGTTAAAATGCAGCGTATATTCGGGGTTTCCGGTCAGCACCATCATATGCTTGAAATACAGCACCAGATCCGGTCCGGCATCGACCTTGGCCAGCTCGTAAAAGGCGACGTCCAGTTCCTTTGCCAGCCGGCGCGCGACCGCGTCGCCTTCGGCGGCGGCGATACACAGGCGGGCCAGTGTCAGGATCTCGCGCGGGTAGACATTGCCGATGCCGGTGATCGCCCCCGATGCGCCGCAATTGACATAGCCGTGGAACACCGCCGTATCGACGCCGATCATCAGCGTCACCTCATCCTCGCGGCTGGTGATATGTTCAGCGGCATAGGACAGATCCTCATCACCGCCAAACTCCTTGAAACCGATCAGATTGGGATGTTCGGCCCGCAGCGCAAAGAACAGGTCGGCGCGGGTCGCAAAGCCATAGTAGGGGCTGTTATAGATCACGGCGGGCAGATCGGGGGCGGCGGCTAGAATCGCCTTGAAATGCGCCTTCTGCGCCGCGACGACCGTGCCGCGCGACAGGACGCGCGGGATGACCATCAGCCCGGCTGCGCCAACCCGTTGCGCATGCGCCGCAAGCGCGACTGCCGAGGCGGTGTTGATCGCGCCGGTTCCGACGATCACGCGGATCCCGGCGGCGGTCAGGCGTTCGACCCCCTCCATCCGCTGCGCATCGGTCAGCAGCGGCCAATCCCCCATCGAGCCGCAATAGACGACGGCAGACATGCCCAGCCCGACCAGTTCTTTCGCCTTGGCGACAAGGGCGTCGAAATCGGGGCTGCGATCAGGCTTGCAGGGGGTCATCAGGGCGGGAATGGTTCCCGAGAATATCGAAGCGGTCATGCGCGGCGTCCTTGGAAGCAACAGAAACCCCCCGCAGATTCGGGGTGCCGCGCCATCCTACCACAAGTATTTTATGTGTCGACAATTCCGCCACCGGCCGTCACAGGCTGATCGCCTGCCGCCTGTCGCGGGCGATCATCTGTTGAATTTGGCCGACAATCTGGTCGGCATGTTCCTGCGCAAGCCGGTCGCACAAGGGGACATCACGGGCAGCGATGGCCTTGATGATCGCCTCATGTGCGACATCATAGGGATGGGGCAAACGTGCCTCGAAGCTGGAATAGTAATACAGCCGCAGGATTCGCCGCCCCTCGTCCAGCAACCGCGTGAACAGGCCCAGATAATAGGGGTTCCGCGCGGCCTCGGCGATGGCGACATGGAAATCGCGGTTCGCGGCGATCATTTTCAGGTCATCCGCCTCGGCCACGGCGGCGGCGAACTCATCCTGACGGGCGCGGATATGCTCAAGATCGCCGGGCTGATGAAATTCCGCCGCAAGCCGTGTGGTAACACGATACATCAGCGTCAGCGCGTCAAAGAAGGTGTGCAGATTGGCGAAATCGATGGTCGAAACCATGGTCGAGCGGTTCGGCAGCGTGGTGATCAGCCCCTCGGCCGCCAGCCGCACCAACGCCTCGCGGATCGGGGTGCGCGACATGCCGAACCTGTCAGAAAGCTGGTTTTCGTCGATGATCGCGCCCGGCGGCAGTTCCAGATCAAGAATCTGGTCCCGCAGCAGGTCATAGACCATCTTGACGCCGGAACCGCGCCTGCGGTCGGGTTGGGAAGAACCGTGTTTTGCGCCCATTTGCATCTTCTTTCGCGGCATATGACGGGACAGGCCGGGTCGCCTGCGCCGAATTGTCGCCCCCGGCCTAATCGGGTCGCTGCATCGCGTCCAGCAGATCCTCCAGCTCGTCCAGTAGGCGCGCGATCCGGTCCTGGCCAAGCCGCGCCTCGATCCCGGCATAGATTGCGGCGCTTTCGGGCGATACGGTGGCGATAAAACTGCGCCCCGCCCCGGTCAGGCTGATGCGCGAGCGGCGGGCGTCTTCGGGGTCGCGGCTGATTTCGATAACCCCGCGCGCCTCAAGGGTTTTCAGCATGCGCGTCAGCGAGGGCGGCAGGATACAGGCCGCCGCCGCCAGCGCGGTTGCGTCAAGGGCATCGCCTTCCTCAAGCACGCGCATGACGCGCCATTGCTGTTCGGTCACGCCATGGGTGTTCAGCATCGGGCGAAACCGTTCCATCACCGTTTCGCGCGCGCGCAGCAACGCCATCGGCAGACTGCGCCGCGTTCGCGCAAGAAGAATTCCGTCATCGGTCATGGCAAGGCTCCTCGGGTTCACTTCACACGTTAAATAGACTCTTGACAAGCACATCTTTATTTAACATGTTAAGCACAGATCGGAGGAGATCATGCCACATCTGAGAATCGAATATTCGTCGGGGCTGGCGGATCGGGCCGATATTGCCGGGCTGTGCCGCGCTGTACATCAGGCGATGATCGGGGCGGGCATCTTTCCGCTGGCCGGAATCCGCGTCCGCGCCTATGCCGCCGACCATGCCATCGTGGCGGATGGGTTGCCGGAAAACGATTTTGCGGCGCTGACCCTGTCGGTTGGGGCCGGGCGCGGCAAAGATGCGCTGGCCGAGGCCGGGGCGCGGATCATGACTGCGGCCGAGACCGCGCTGGCCGGGCCGCTGTCCAGCCCGCATTTCGCCCTGTCGCTGGAAATCCGCGTCATTGACCCGGATCTAAGCTGGAAGAACACCCCCATTCACGCCCGCCTGTCGGGCAAAAGCTGAAAGGACAACGCATGAGCACGCTCAGCGAGAATATCGCCCGCGCCCAAGGGTACATGGCCCGCTTTGCCAGGGACGGCGTGATGAATCATATCGGCGGCCAGTCGGTTCCCGCACAATCCGGCCAGACCTTTGACACGATTTCACCCGTCGATCTGGCCCCGCTGGCCAAGGTCGCGAAGGGCGGGGCCGCCGATGTCGATGCCGCCGTCGCCGCCGCTACCGAAGCTTTCGCAGGCTGGAGCCGTACCCCCGGCGCGGAACGCCGCAAAATCCTGATCAAGGTTGCCGAGGGGATCGAGGCACGGGCCGAAGAAATCGCCTTTACCGAATGCATGGATACCGGGCAGGCGCTGCGCTTCATGTCAAAGGCGGCGATCCGGGGCGCGGCGAATTTCCGCTTTTTCGCCGATCAGGCACCGGGGGCCGAGGATGGCAAGGCGCTGCGCACGGCGAACCAGATGAACGTCACTTCGCGCCGCCCCATCGGGCCGGTCGGGGTGATCACACCCTGGAACACGCCGTTCATGCTGTCCACATGGAAGATCGCGCCCGCGCTGGCCGCCGGCTGTACCGTGGTGCACAAACCGGCCGAGTTCAGCCCGATGACGGCCAAGCTGCTGGTCGAGATTGCCGAAGAGGCCGGGCTGCCCAAGGGCGTGCTGAACCTTGTGAACGGCTTTGGCGAGGATGCGGGCAAGCGGCTGACCGAACATCCCGGCATCAAGGCCATCGCCTTTGTCGGCGAAAGCCGCACGGGCAGCATGATCATGGCGCAGGGTGCCGCGACACTGAAGCGGGTGCATTTCGAACTGGGCGGCAAGAACCCGGTGATCGTCTTTGACGATGCCGATCTGGACCGCGCCGTCGATGCGGCGACCTTCATGATCTATTCGCTGAACGGCGAGCGCTGCACCTCGTCCTCGCGCCTCCTGGTGCAGGACACGATCTATGACGACTTCACCGCCCGCGTGGCCGAGGTCGCCAAACGCATCAAGGTCGGCCATCCGCTGGATCCCGAAACCGTGGTCGGTCCGCTGATCCATCCGGTCCATGAAAGGAAGGTCCTGTCCTATTTCGACAAGGCCCGCGAACAGGGTGCGACGATTGCGGCGGGCGGCGAAAAGCTGGGCGATGCAGGCTGCTATGTGGCGCCGACGCTGTTCACCGGGGCCAGGAACGACATGGCCATCGCGCAGGAGGAAATATTCGGCCCGGTGCTGACCGCGATCCCCTTTGCCGATGAAGCCGAGGCGCTGGCCCTTGCCAATGACGTTGAATACGGGCTGGCGGCCTATCTGTGGACCAATGATCTGGGCCGGGCGATGCGGATGACCGACAATCTGGAAGCCGGGATGATGTGGGTCAATTCCGAAAATATCCGCCACCTGCCCACCCCCTTTGGCGGCGTCAAGGCCAGCGGCATCGGCCGCGACGGCGGTGACTGGTCCTTCGATTTCTACATGGAGACGGTGAACGTCTCATTCCCACGCGCGAACCACAAGATCCCGAAACTGGGCGGCTGACACCGCCTGCCGTTGCATATTCTTTCTGGGAGGAAACTCATGCCTATTCCTGCACCGAATCTTTATCCGCCGTTCAACATCATCCGCCTGTCCCATGTCGTGTTCGGCGTGAAGGACCTGGCTGCCAGCCGCGCCTTCTATGTCGATACGCTTGGCCTGCAGGTCACGGATGAGGATGACGAACACATCTTCCTGCGCGCGATGGAGGAACGCGG